>NZ_JACJFD010000002.1:0-421921 GCF_014164415.1 Pseudoalteromonas sp. SG43-1
TCTCGGCAATTGCTCCTGCATTGCTCTACCTTCTGCATCCATGCAGTCGTAAATGAGAATTTTTTAACACAGGTAGCGACACGTTTAGCCCCGCAAAATGATTAAGTATTATTGCGGATTGGTATAAAGTAAAAGAGTGTATAAAATTACAATTAAGGTGGCTGATTTATTACGTAAACATATAATAAAATGATAGTTTATAAGCCAGCAACACTTTCAACTTTACTTAGGCGAACCCCATCAGCAATCAAGATCTTAAACAGTTAGATACAGATTTAAAAAGTGATGAATCTGGAATTATTAACACCCAACTAAAAATAGCCACATTTAACCTGTTTAACTATCTTGAGCCGCCCAATGCATACTATGAGTTTGAAAAAATTTATACTGTGCAGCAGTGGGCTAAAAAGCAGCGTTGGATTGTTGATTACTTAACGCAGCATGCCCCTGATGTGATTGGTTTTCAGGAAGTGTTTAGCATTGACTCATTAAAAGAGCTAGTAGGCGAGCAAGGTTATAATTACTTTGCTGTAGTTGATACGCCAGAGGTGATTGATGACTTTATTTATAAACGCCCTGTAGTGGCAATCGCCTCTAAATACCCCATAGTTGAAGTAGCAGCGGTTGAGCACGATAGTGAGCTTGCAAATGCGCTTGGCCTTAATAGTGAGTTTACTTTTAGTCGTAAAGTACTAAGAGCAACTATAACGCTGCCGCATATAGGCAATACTGATTGTTACGTGGTGCATTTTAAATCTAAGCGCCCAATGATTAATGTCGATGAGCATAATAAAGAGCTTACACCCGAGCAAAACATAATTGAAATTTTAAAAGCGAATGTAGCGGGTGGGTGGGGCTCAACTATTCAGCGTGGCAGTGAAGCTACATTACTAATGATACAAATGATTGCCCGTCGCGAAGCTACGCAACAACCCATGCTATTAATGGGGGACTTTAATAATGAACTAGCGGATGGCGTATTAAGCCATTTACTGACAAGTACGCTACGCTTTGCGCCTGCATTTGATGCTAAAACCTACCTCGCTAAATATTGTTTAAATGATTCATGGGATTTGTTTGTTAAGTCGCAGCTAAGCGAAGATGAACTGTCTAATGGTGAGGCAATGACTAGCGATGAAATAAGCGATAGTGAAAGCAATAGCATTTTTGATTTAGCTGATGAAAACGAAGCAAAAAATGTTAATGCAACTAAGCTTATGCCCTTAAGAGCACCAACACATTATTATGGCGCGAGCAGCTCCGTGCTTGATTATATTTTATTATCTTGTGAGTTTGATGCCAGCTACCTTGGCAGTTTTTTTGAGGTGATTGAGTATAATACTTATGATCGTCACTTAATTAACCCCGAATTTGAGCGTGATGATTTAAGTACCGATCATGGTATTGTGTTAGTTACACTAAAACTAAGAAGCTAGGCTTGCTCTATGCATAATTATGCTAAAGTTATAAATTAAAAGTATTCATATAGCAGCAATACTTGATGTATTGCGCCGGTTTGTATATTTTATCATCAGCCTTTTGAATTGTATTAATAATAAATTACTAAAATGGTAAATATGGAATTTTATACCTACTTGAATCATAAGCGAAATATGGATTTACCTTCGCAAATACATAGTTTCATTGTAAAGCGAATTTATAATTTTACATTTTTAGTGAAAGCTTTGCTTTTTGCTTTGTTTGTTAGCTTAAACAGCGCTTACGCACAAGAAACCACCTCATACAATTTAACTAATGAATCTAATGCAGGGCTGCTAAAAAGAGCTGAATTACTTATAGATACTGACGTTATAACAAGTATTGAACTAAGTAAGTCGTTGTTGTCACAAGCGCAAAGTGCTGATGACACGTTACTCAGCGCAAAGCTACATAACTTACTAGGTAGGGCGAATAAAAAAAATAACAATATTAATGAATCACTCGAGCACTTTTTACAATCCTCTGTTTACTACAGCAAATTAAATGATTCACGAAACCAAATAAAGGCATCTATTAATTATATAAATATATTATTAGAAGAAAAACGTTATGACGAACTTACTACCCGCATTGAAACTTTATTACCAACAACCCTTGTATATGGCGATGACTTTTTTATAGCGCAAGTGCTCCTTACTAAGGGGGATTCGTTTTATGAACAAAAAAAGTACAATAACGCGAACGCGCAATATACATCTGCTTTAAAATACCTTGTTGACGAAGACGAATTAATACAAAGACAGTTAGGTGAAACGTATAAAAAATTAGCTCAGTCGTATAAACGCCTCAAAAATAGAGAGCAAACGGCTCACTTTTATACAAAAGCTTTAGAGGTATATTCTAATTTAGGTGATTTAAAGCTAATGGCGCGTACTTTAAATACACTAGCAGAAGCACATCGTTATTTAGATAACTTAGTTTTAGCCCTTGATTACTCCACTCGCGCATTAGAAATACATAAAGACATTGACGACCCTGTTGGCTTTGCTAAGGCATTACTAGGGGCGGGTATTATTTATCGTCATATTAACCTTTATGAAAAATCACTTGAACATATAAATGAGGCATATTTATATTATAAAAAAGTAAATAACATGCTTGGGATTGCTAAAACATCAAATCAAATGGGACTGGTATATACACGATTAAGGCAGTTTGATCAGGCCGAATTTTTCTATCAAATAACTATCGATTTGCCAAAAGGTATGGTCGAGGAAAAAACGCTCGCTTCAGCTTTAAGAGAAATGGCTGTTATTAACCTCGAATCTGGCGACTTAGCATCAGCAATGCAATATGCTAAAAAAGCTTATATCACTTATAAAAACAAAAACCTTACATCGTACATTTCTACAACAGCACGTATTATTGGTAATATTTATCGTGCCCAAGGAAATAACAACAAGGCTATAGAGTATTACAAAGAGTCATTGTCGTTTGCCAGAGAAACAGGTGGTAAACTTTATGAGATAAAGTCGCTTACTGCGCTTGCGGGCATTTTAATTGGTATTGATACAAATGAGGCGATTTCTTTACTAAAAAGGTCACTCGCTTTATCAACCGAAATAGATGATAAATTACATATGCTATATGCCTATCGTGAAATTCGAATAGCAGAAAAATTGCGTGGTCGTATAGAAGAGTCACTTCGTTATGCAGAAGAAGAAATAGCCCTAACCGATATTATTCAAAATGAAAGAAATGAAGATAAATTGGCGCTTGAAAAAGCACATTTACATTCGCACAAAATGGAAATAGAGCTTGAGACGTTAAGAGAAAAAGAAAAACGCCATCAGCTTGAGCTTGAAAAGAAAAATAATCAAATTGAAATCGCCGCCCAAGCTAGAGTTATATCAGAGCTAGAGCTTTCAAAGAATAAATACGCCAGTATTGCGCTCGCATTTTTATTAGCCGCTTGTTTAGCTATTGTATTACTGGTTTATAGAAGTTTTATTGCCTCTAAAAAACGTAATGAAGAGTTAGACTATTTGGCAGCAAGAGACCCTTTAACTAATTGTTATAACCGTCGTATTTTATTTGAGGTTATGAATCGCGACTTTTTGGATTTACCTCAGATTGAAGAGTACTGTATTTTAATGGTCGATATTGATCATTTTAAAAGCGTTAACGACACCTATGGGCATAGCATTGGTGACGCAGTACTTTGTGGCGTAGCCGAACTTTTACAAGCTAATATACGTAAAAGTGATAGCGTGGCCCGTTTTGGTGGCGAAGAATTTTGTATTATTTTGCCCAACACAACTCAAGAGCAAGCAATACGTATAGCTGAGGCTATTCGTATTAAAGTTGAAAAAGCGACATTTGAAGATATTCCTGTTACGTGTAGCTTTGGGGTTACGTCTATTAAATTTAAAGCCAGAACACCTTCTGAGTTGATTGAACAGGCTGATTTAGCTCTTTATGAGGCTAAGTCCTTGGGGCGTAATCAGGTAGCGTTATGGGATGCTTCGCTTGAAGAGTTTAAACTTTATAGATCGGAGTAAATCCAGCAGTATACAGTTTAGTTTTGATGTTATTTTTTAAAATTATAACAAGTAAATTTTATACAATGCTGTGTGTTACTTACATATGTAATTAGGTCTATTAGATTAACCCCTTGAATATCAGTGTGTTAGCTTAGGCTTCAAAATTGCAATCAATACTAAGTTAAAAACAAAACAAGGGATTTAATAATGACTGAAGTTGCACTTTCGGCCTATTTGGCATTTTACCTCTATTTAATTATGTTGCTTGTACAGTGGGCTGTGGCTACTTTTAGCAAAGCTAAAGAACCAAATGCTGTACCAGGTAAAATTGACGAGGATTTATCGCACGACAGCTTTATATTTAGAGCACATCGTACGTTTCATAATACGCTTGAAAACAGTGCATTATTTATAGGTACGGTGTTATTTGCGTTTGTAATTAATTATCAAAGCCCGATTTTTGCAATGTGTATTTGGGTGTATTTAATTGCGCGTTTAATTCACATGGCGCTGTACTACGCTATAGCAACGGAGAAAAACCCAAGCCCACGTAGTTACTTTTTTTTAATCGGCGTACTTGCTAATGTGGTTATGCTGATAATGATAGGGTTAAGGCTAATCTCTTAATTTATAAAAAAGTTATAAAATTTATTTATAACGATAAAAAAAGCGAAGAGCCTTTAAGGCATCTTCGCTTTTTTGTTTAAAGTAGAAGCAGAATAAAACTACCTCTACCGTAATGTAATATTAATGGCTAATCGACGCCTATAAACCCGCCTGTTTGGTGTGTCCATAGGGCTGCGTATATCCCATCCTTAGCGATTAATTGTTCATGAGTGCCTTGCTCAACTACGCCGCCGTCATCAAGTACAATTAATCTATCCATTTGTGCAATGGTTGATAGCCTGTGCGCTATGGCAATAACTGTTTTACCTGTCATTAAATCATCAAGACTTGCCTGAATTGCGGCTTCTACTTCTGAGTCGAGTGCGCTGGTGGCTTCGTCGAGTATAAGTATGGGGGCATTTTTAAGTAGTACACGTGCAATAGCAATACGTTGGCGTTGACCGCCTGAAAGCGTAACACCGCGTTCGCCCACTTGTGCATCAAAGCCTTTATTGCCTTTGCTGTCGACCAAGTCGTTTATAAACTCAAGCGCCTTAGCTTGTTTGGTCGCGTTGATCATCTCATCGTGGGTTGCATCGGGGCGACCGTACAAAATATTGTCTTTTACTGAGCGATGAAGCAAGGAGGTATCTTGCGTTACCATTGCTATGTAGCGGCGTAGGCTTTCTTGGCTAACGTCTGTGATGTTTTGCCCATCAATTTTTATTGTTCCAGAGTCGGTATCGTAAAAGCGCAGTAATAAGTTAACAAGTGTTGATTTACCCGCGCCAGAGCGACCGACTAAACCAATTTTTTCGCCAGGTTTAATATTTAAGTTTAAACCGTTCATTACAGGGCTGCGATTAGTCTCTTTTGCAGCTTTGCCGTAGTTAAAGTGTACGTTGTTAAACTCAATAGCACCTTGGCTTACGTTAAGCGTATCAGCATTTGGTTTATCGGCAACTTCGATAGGGTTCGACAGTGTTTTCATACCATCGGCTACGGTGCCAATGTTTTCGAACAAGCTGCTTATTTCCCACATGATCCACTGCGCCATACCGTTTAATCTAAGCGCTAAGCTAACAGCAACAGCAATAGCTCCGGCGCTAATTACGCTAAGCGACCATAAATAAAGTGATACAGCGGCAACCGAAAATACTAATAGGTAATTTAAGCTTTGAATAACAAAGTTTAAACTGGTTACTAAGCGCATTTGCTTGTACACAGGCTGTAAAAATACATCCATGCTTTGTTTTGCGTATTGCTCTTCACGCTGGGTATACGAAAACAATTTAATAGTTGAAATGTTAGTGTAACTATCAACAATACGACCAGTCATTTCTGAGCGCGCATCGGCTTGTGAGCTGGCAATTTTTTTAAGGCGCGGTACAAAGTAAAGTTGCACGCAAATGTATAAAACCAACCAAACTAATAAAGGGATCATTAAGCGCCAATCAGCTTCGGCAACTAAAAATACCATTGAGCCAAAATAAACCACGATATACATTAATACATCGAGTAGTTTGGTCACTGTTTCGCGAACGGCTAAAGAAGTTTGCAGTACTTTAGTGGCTATTCTTCCTGCAAATTCATTTTGATAAAAGCTAACACTTTGGCGCAGTAAATAACGATGTGCTAACCAACGAATTGACATAGGATAATTGCCAAGCAATGCTTGGTGCAAAATAGCAGAATGGAAAAAGACAACAATGGGCAATACTAATAACAGCATGACAGCCATTTTAATAAGTTCAAACTTTTGCTCTATAAACAAAGTTTCGGGCGTGTAGGCGGTTAACCAATCAACAAGTTGGCCCATGTAGCTAAATAAAGAAACCTCTAAAATAGCGAGCATGGCGGCACTGATTGACATAAGCAGCAACGACAGTTCCATTCCTTTGGTGTAGTGGCGACAAAAAGCAAATAAAGTAGAAGGCGGCTGAGTGGGTTGGTCCTCAGGAAATGCTTTTGTCATTTTTTCAAATAATCGATACATTTTAAAAACTTAAATGGCAAATAATGACGAGTATCATACCATTTAAGTATTTTTAAATGCAGGTTTGTAGGGCACTAATTATGAGTATTATTCTTATTTATTGCGTTGGGTTACTTAGGTTTATTCCTTCGCTCATGTATAAATCGTCATATCTGAGACCACCATTTCCGTAAGGCTTTTTAATTGGGCCTGTATTACAGTTTGCTAAAAAGTATATAAGAGGTTGTTCGCGCTTCATTCTAAATTGTGCATTTTTATATACCAGCGTTTGACTGTTAAACTCACCACCTTTTACGTAAACATCATATTGCTGACCTTGCTCTGAGGCTGCTGCGTTATTAACAACGTACCATACGTCGTACCAAGTATTTGTTTGCAGAGGTTTAGCTGACTGTTTTGTAGTGTAGTTTTGAATGTTGCTATATCCGCTGTCGGTTTTAACCATTAAAGCGCCATCGTTTACAAACCCGTTTGATTCTGTTTTATCGGTTACGCGAAGTGTAGGCTCAAACGCATCGTACGCATGTTTATTAATTAGCTCTGGCGTGAGGTTGCTTAATCCAAAAGCATGGTTATTAGGGAAAGCAGCCACGTTTACACGTATATAAAATGTGTAGGTTTGACCAACTTCAACCGCTTGTGGAAGCTTTGTATAAGAAAGCGCTTTGCGATTGCCAACAATACCATCGCGTGCAGGCTTTTTTAGTAAATAATGATTTATTGATGAGTTTGTTTGTTCTGGTTGTATAACCGTGATTTGAGGGTTTTTGACCTGTGGCTTAGTTTCATTTTGGGTATCGACACTTTGCCAGTCGCTAAGAGAGTTTTCAAAATTATCAATAAGTAGCCAATCGCTCGATGTATTTTTTTGAATGGTTGAACACGACGCTAACGCGCTTAACAAACATAAAAGTGACATGTGTTTAAAATGCATAATTGGGTCTCAGTAAGTTTAGATGTTTTTGGTTAACCAATTATTGTTTTGGCTATAACTTTAAAGCAAAGGTTATGTAACCAATTTAATGTTTTTATGTCAATCACTAAAATAAAAGTTATGGTTTAATAGAGCTTGAGAAATATAATGTTGTTATTGTATTTATAAAATCAACTCAGCAAATTTTAACTGAGTATAAAAATAATTTAATAGTTAGGATGTTATATGTATACGGGTTCGTGTTTGTGTGGTGAAGTAAACGTTGAAGTGTCGGGCAGTATAACCAGCATTATTCATTGTCATTGTTCACTGTGCAGAAAAAACAGCGGGACTGCATTTGCAACCAATGGCTTTGTAAATACAAGTGACTTTACAATAACAAAAGGTCAAGAACGACTCAGTGAATATAGTTTTAAAGCAGGGCGCACACGTTATTTTTGTAGATGTTGTGGCTCGCCTGTTTACAGTAGCAACAGTGATGACAAAAGCAGAATACGAATTCGTTTAGGAATATTCGATAGCGATATTACTGAGCAGGTTTTATCGCATAATTTTGTTACGTCTAAAGCTAACTGGGAGAAGTTAGAAACAAGCTTACCGTGCTATGAAAAACATGAACCTGGGCGGTAAAGCGTTTCATTCAATGTGGTAAATGCTGTTAATACTTTTATAAAGGTCTGGCGCAAAGTTTATAAACACCGGTGAGTTTTGTATTTCATCAACGTTTATATGCATTAATGTTTGCTGGCTTAGTATGATCACTATATTTTTGTATTCGTTAAACTCTATTATCGCTAAGCACTTAAAATGTTGCCTTAAAAGTACTAAAAGCATTTGCAGCTCTTGGCCAGTTTGTGGGTTTAAATTAATGATTACTTGCGTATTTTGCTCACTGCAGCGATTTATATTTTGCCAAAAGCTATCGCTGGTTAAAAAAGGCTGATGATATTCACCACTAAAAATATCGATAGTGATTACGTTAAAGTGATCAGGGCATTGGGTAATATATTGTTCGGCGCATTGTAAATAGCTGCTGTGCTTAATTGGTAACTTAAAGTGCTGTGCAGCAATTAAGGCAATGTTTGGGTTTATTTCTACCGTGTTAAATGTATTGATGGTGTTTATGTAAGGCGTACTACTTTGCAAGTGATACATAATTCGCTCAAACCCTGCAGTGCCTAAACCTAAATTTAATATATTTAGTGTATCTACCGGTTTAAGTAAAAATAACATCATACATTGGTTTACAGGTACTATTACTTGCTCTGGGTGCGTAAGGTCCATAACGCCTTGAATTGTTATGTCTTCATTGGTTTTTTGTGCAAGCGTTAACCACCGATATTCTTTATTTTGATACACACATACGGGGCCGTACGCGCTTTGCTGCGACTCAATAAGGTTACTTTTAATTGTATCTTCTTTTAGTTGACGCATAACTTAAACTATTAATGTATACACAATTACAGTGTGCCACGAAAATCGCATTTTTTTATAGATTATTGTGTAACAAGGTTTGTAATTTAACCTCTAAATATAATATTGTATTAGCAATTAATTACTTAGACGTTATTCAAGGATTGGAAATGGGATTGATTCTAGGGCCTGCTGTTTTAGCGTGGTTTGCGGTATTTATCTATTCTTTACGATTAGGGTATGTGCTTATTTATAAAAATATGAGCGTATTAACCACAGTGTCTACTTTTGCAATTAGTATTGTTGGTATGTTGGTTTTTATGACGTATGGATATAGGCAGTTTGTAAACAATACCTCAGTTTGGGCATTTGAGATCCCGAGTTACTTTTTATTTAGCAAAATAGCTTTTATAGGTGTGTTGAGTGGTTTTTTACTTAACTACTATATTAAGCCTGAAAATAGTTCGGAGTTTTTGAGCTGTTTAGCATTTGTATTAATATTTATGTTTTCTGCTGGTGTGCTTGCAAGCTTAGGAGGACATGAGGCCTTTTTGAAAGAATTTGATATTAAAACCACTCATTAAAAGTATGCATAATAAATTTTGGCCCAGTACCTATAAAAGGTAGTGGGCTTTTTACTATCCTAATAACCTCTTGTAAATGCGCTTTAGCGTGATCCTTTCTGCATCTACCTCAAATGTATTGCCATAAAATCTTAGTTAAGTAATGGTTACACTATAATAATTAGGAGCTAATAGATGCTTAAAACACCTTTGAAAATCACAACAACGTTACTTAAATTTACTGCAATTGCAGGCGCCTGCACACTTGCATTATCAGCACATGGGAAAACACAACTTCAATACACAGAACAGCAAAAATTACATGATATAGCAGCTCAAGTATCAGCCGAACGTATTGGTAGTGACATTCAAACGCTGGTGGATTTCGGTACTCGCCATACGCTTTCAGAAACTAAATCGGATACTCGAGGCATTGGTGCGGCTAGGCGCTGGATAAAAAATGAATTTGAAAAAATATCCGCGCAGTGTGGCGGTTGTTTGGAAATCATTGAAGTAAAGGACACTATATCGGGCGAAAAACGCATTCCTAATCCTGTTGAAGTGGTTAACATTGTGGCTATTCAACGAGGGTCAAGCGAACCTAATCGCATGGTGATTATGTCGGGTGATATAGATTCTCGTGTAAGTGATGTTATGGACTTTACGAGTGATTCACCTGGGGCAAATGATAACGCATCAGGTGTAGCGGGAGTAATTGAAGCTGCTCGTGTTTTAAGTAAATACAAATTTAATGGTTCGGTAGTTTACGCGGCGCTTTCGGGCGAAGAGCAGGGTTTGTTTGGCGGAAAAATATTAACGGCTTATGCGCAAAAGCATGACTGGCAAGTTCATGGCGTTTTAAACAACGATATGATTGGCAATATTACCGGTATTAATGGGGTAACTGATAATACAACTGCGCGTATATTTTCAGAAGGTACCCGTGTTGTAGAAACAAAAGAGCAAGCTAATACTCGCCGCTTTACGGGTGGTGAAGTTGATTCGGCGAGTCGAAATTTAGCGCGCTACATAGATACTATTGCTGACAGATACATTCCTAACCTAGATACAATGCTTGTATATCGATTAGATAGATTTGGCCGTGGTGGGCATCATCGTCCATTTAATGATGCAGGTTTTGCAGCAGTGCGTATTATGGAAACTAACGAGCACTACGATCGTCAGCATCAAGATTTACGCACTGAAAATGGCGTTGAGTATGGCGATACTATTGAAGGCGTTGATTTTGATTATACGGCTAAGTTAACTTCACTTAATGCGGTAACGATGGCATCTATGGCGTGGGCGCCCGCACCGCCAAAAGAAGTTAAAATAAAGGGAGCTGTTACAGCTGATACGTCGTTTTCATGGCAACAAAGCAGTGATGAAAATATTGCTGGCTATAAAATTTATTGGCGTTACACGAGCGAGCCGCAATGGCAGTTTAGTAAATACGTTGGTAAGGTTTCACAGTACACACTTAAAAACGTAGTGATTGATAATTATTACTTTGGTGTAGCCTCTGTTAGTAAAGACGGTGTTGAGTCGCCAGTAGTATTTCCGGGTGATGTGGGTTCGTTTGATCACAATATAAAATAATAGTTTGGCTAAAAACACAGCAAACAGAGCGCTTTAAGGTGCAAATGACCGTTTTATACTTGCACCTTATTTACTAAGCCCTTAGAGTGTTAAAAAAGAAGTAAAAGGTTAATAAAAATGCAGCAACAAGAAAAAAAGCCGTTAACAGCAAAAGAACAAGTTATAACTGATGAGCAAAGAATGCAGTGGCAACGCGAATGTTTTCAAACAGCGCAAAAGCATTTAGCCGAAAAGGGCATTATGCCAAAATCAGTAGTTGATAAAGACAGTCGGTTTTTAGCACCACTTTGTGCAATGTGGAAATTTAAAGCACAGAACGGTAAAACATATTGGGTAGTAACAGGGCGGTTACCTACAGATCATGCTGAAGTAAGTGCAGCTACAGATGCTCGTGATGCAATGCGTTACTTTTCTTTGCAGTGGCAATTAAAAGCGGATCAGATTATGAGTACAGGCGCGCGTGATAAAACACAGGTAGACTTTGCTAACTTACTTATCAATAGAGCACATGGCTTGTACGAAATGTATGATAATGAACCGCTGTGGGCAAATGAGGCAAAGTAACGACGGTTTGGGTTAAGTAAAAAAGTAGAGGGTGATAGCTTATTTATCGCCCTTTTCTTTATCTAATGGACAAGTGTGAAGGGAGTAGTATTAAACGCCGAAACAGGGCATTGCATACGTTGCCTAGGAATTCCCGCCTCCATAAATACATTCCCTTGCTGAATAAAGCCATTGCGCTTAAAACGCTCTACTTCATTTAAAATACAATTAATGCTTACTTCTTCAATACCTTGGTTTGAGGCTAATTCAACAATAAAGTTGAGAAGCGATTTATACACTTTGCGATTACGGTGCTCAGGTAATACAGCTATTCTGCCGATCAAGCCATCTTTACATAATCTACCTGTTGCTATTGGGCAGTTTGCATCGTCTGTAACAAGTACATGTAATGCAATTTTATCTAGGCTATCAAATTCGATATGCTTGGGGATATGTAACTCGTAAACAAAAACTCGCTCTCGAATTTTTTGTAGCATATCTTTTTTTATATCCCATTCAACCTTATCAACCAGATAGCCCATTGCAAACTCCTATTGATACCAAATTAGAATGAGTAAGCAATCACAGCAAAATTATTTAAGCCAATATCAGATGAAAATTAAAAATTTTAACTGACCTGTATACATAATATTTTACGCTGTAACGTGCTCATCATTATTAATAAAATTGGTATTATTACTCGTGGTCTATATTAAACCAGATCCCCTCATTAACAAGTGTAGTAAAAGTTTGAGTAAAAACTAAACTTGGCTTTATTAAATTTAATGCTGAACTTTCAAACTCAGTATTATCGGTAAGTAGTTTTACCGCCGCTAAGTCGGTTAACGGCATAGCGTAATTTTCGCCATTTACACTTAGTAAAACTTCTGTATCGAGTTGCTGATAAATAGCGCGTGTGCCACCTAAGCGTTCAAACACTGCTTCTTCATTACCTAAATCATCGTTTATTTGCTCTGACGTAAATGGAGGCTCTACTGGCGCTAAATCCATTTCATGTTTGGGCTGACTAAGCGTTGAGCCTAGCCATTGTTTAAATAAATCGTCATTTTCTAAAAGTGCTGCCATCAGTGTTTTAACTTTATCAACTTCAAGGTTTGTAAGTTCACCTTTTGATTTTCTTAATGTGATGTTGTGATCGGTATAACGTTTTTGGCCACTCTCGGTATCAATAATATGATCGGCAAAGCTCGACAATAAATCTTGTTGATTTGGCGCCCTAAAACCAACTGAATAATTAAGCGCGTTTTCTACGGCGTAACCTTCGTGAGGGCACCCTGGTGGAATATATAAAATATCGCCAGGCTCTAATATGCAATCGATTACGGCTTCAAATGCTTCTACTTGCAGTAATTTTTTGTTTTGAGCAAACTGCTTAAGTGTTGGATCGGGCAGGCCTACGCGCCAATGACGTTTACCTTCGCCTTGAATAATAAATACGTCATATTGGTCTAAATGTGGGCCAACACCACCATTAGGCGTTGAATAGCTAATCATTAAATCATCTATGCGCCAGTTTGGAATAAACCTAAATGGCTCTAGTAGTTGTGCAGCTTCAGGATGCCAATGATCAACAGCTTGCACTAATAAGGTGGCATTTTCGTCTGTTAACTTTTCAAAGTCTTCAAATGGACCTTGGTGCGTTTGCCAATCATTTTTATGATTGGTGATAATACGTGACTCTATGCTTTCTTCCATTGCGAGACCGGCAAGTTCATTAGCATCAAGTGGGTCTTGAAAATCAGCAAAACCTTGTTTGATTAAAAGCGGCTTTTTTTGCCAAAAATGGCTTAAAAACTCTTGCTCAGACAAATTATTTATTTTTAAATGATACATACATTATGCCTACTAGTTAGTGCAATGGGGTTAAAACAAAAAAAGCGAAAGGATGATCCTTTCGCTTTTTAAAAGAGCAATTTAGTTTTTAAACTAAATCATCAATAAACTCAACAGCACGACCAATGTAATTAGCAGGTGTTAGTTTTTTCATTTCTACTTTAGCGTGCTTTGGAAGGTCAAGACCATCGATAAAGTCAGCCATTATTTCTTGATTTACACGTTTGCCGCGTGTTAAATCTTTAAGTTTTTCGTATGGCTTTTCAATACCATATTTACGCATAACTGTTTGAATCGGCTCGGCTAGCAATTCCCAGTTTTGATCAAGCTCGTCAGCTAAACGTTGCTCGTTTACTTCAAGCTTGCTTACACCTTTAAGTGTTGATTGGTATGCAATGATCGCATAACCCATACCTACACCTAAGTTACGTAATACCGTTGAATCGGTAAGGTCACGCTGCCAGCGAGAAACTGGTAATTTTTGTGCAAGATGAGCAAAAATAGCGTTTGCTAAACCTAAGTTACCTTCTGAGTTTTCAAAATCAATTGGGTTAACTTTATGCGGCATTGTAGATGAGCCAATTTCGCCCGCAATTGTTTTTTGCTTAAAGTGATTAAGTGCGATGTAACCCCACATGTCACGGTCAAAATCGAGCAAAATAGTATTAAAACGTGCAATTGCGTCAAACAACTCTGCAATATAGTCATGCGGTTCAATTTGTGTAGTAAATGGGTTAAGTGTTAAACCTAAGCTTGATACAAATTTATCTGCGTGAGTATGCCAGTCGTAATCTGGGTATGCACTAAGGTGAGCGTTGTAGTTACCAACAGCACCGTTAACTTTACCTAGCATTTCTACTTGAGCAATTTGGTCTCGTTGACGCTTTAAACGCATGTATACGTTAGCAAACTCTTTACCCATCGTTGATGGTGTAGCTGGTTGCCCGTGCGTACGAGTCATCATTGGGATTGCTTTGTACTCAATCGCTTTTTCTTTAATTGCGCTTAAAAGCTCATCGCAATAAGGAAGCAAAACCTTGTTACGTGCTTCGCTAAGCATTAAACCATGAGATAGATTGTTAATATCTTCTGAAGTACAAGCGAAGTGAATAAATTCATTGATTGCATGAAGCTCACTGTTATCGGCTACTTTTTCTTTTAATAAGTATTCAACCGCTTTAACATCGTGGTTTGTAGTGCGTTCAATATCTTTAACGCGCTGTGCATCAGCTTCGCTGAAGTTATCTACAATGGCGTTTAGAAGTGCATTAGCTTCTTCGCTAAATGCAGGTACTTCTTTTATATCGCTTGCTGCAGCTAACGCTTGCAACCAACGCACTTCAACAATTACGCGGTATTTAATTAAGCCAAATTCGCTGAAAATACTGCGTAGTTCAGTGGTTTTGCTGCCGTAGCGACCATCCACTGGAGAGATAGCCGTTAACGCTGAAAGCTCCATAATAACTCCTAAATTTTAGTTTGAACGATAGTTAAATTTTTGTTTTAGCAATGGCGAGTATTTTTCTTTTTGCAAAGAAAAAGTGACGGCGTTTACCGCCCATTTGTCGCCATAATACTGCACTTCTAATGCCGGCTAATAATAACGCACGGATTTTATTTTGAGTGAGCTGCTGTTTTAATAACTCGGGTTTACCATAAACCTGTATTCGGTGCCCAAGGGGGCTCAGCACCGACGAGTATATATCTGCTAAACCGGCAACAACGCTCTTGTCGGTAATAGCAAAATGATCTAAACGACGATGAATATCATCAATTCGTTTGCCTAATTCGTTTAAGCTTTTGTCGTTTGCACTTAGTGCTCGCTCAAGCTGCATCAAACCACCTACGTATTTTACTATTTCAACATCTTTTTGAGCGCCAGCAGTTAGCTGCGCCATTAATGTTTTATAGCCATCACGTAAGTTGTCAGTACCTTGGTAAACATCTTCTGGCGATGCCGGTGATGTTTGAATAATGCTTGAAAGTAATACTTCTAAGTCGTGCTCATTATTACTGCCGTACTGGGCAATTTTTTGAACTTGCTTAGCAACCTGGCACATGGCGGCAAGCGCCATGACTTGGTGTTCATTCATTACTTAATCACCGAGTCAATAATACCACCACCTAAACACACATCTTCTGCATAAAATACAGCAGATTGACCTGGCGTAACTGCTTTTTGTGGTTCATCAAATAATACACGAGCCATGCCGTCTTCACCTACAAGTAGGGTACAGCTTAAGTCTTCTTGGCGGTAACGTGTTTTAACTGTGCAGCGAGTGGTACCTTTAGGGCCAACGCGGTCTACCCAATGTAATTGGTTTGCATTAAGACCATTACTGTATAGGCGAGGGTGATCTTTGCCTTGGCCAACAACAAGTACGTTACGTTCTAAATCTTTATCAACTACGTACCATGGTTCGCCAGAACCTTCCTTCATACCACCAATTAACAAGCCTTTGCGTTGTCCAAGTGTGTGGTACATTAAGCCTTCGTGCTCGCCTACGTTATTACCGTCAGTGTCTTCGATAACGCCAGGTTGCGCTGGTAAGAACTTTTGTAAAAAGTCTTTAAATTTACGCTCACCGATAAAGCAAATTCCGGTGCTGTCTTTTTTATCGTGAGTGATTAGGTCTTGTTCTTCTGCTATGCGGCGCACTTCTGGTTTTTCGATATCGCCTACAGGGAATAACGTTTGGCCAATATGTTCATGGCTTAGGGTATATAAGAAGTAGCTTTGATCTTTATTGTTATCAAGTCCGCGACACATTACGTATTTGCCATCGCGAAGTTCACGGCGAACGTAGTGTCCGGTTGCAATAAAGTCAGCACCGAGTGCTTGAGCCGCAAATTCTAAAAAGGCTTTAAATTTAATTTCTTTATTACACATTATATCTGGGTTTGGCGTACGACCCGCTTTGTACTCTGCTAAAAAGTACTCAAATACATTATCCCAGTATTCAGCAGCAAAGTTTACTGTGTGAAGCTCAATGCCTAATTTGTCGCACACGGCTTGTGCATCTTTTAAGTCATCAGCGGCGGCACAGTATTCATCATTGTCGTCTTCTTCCCAGTTCTTCATAAACAGGCCTTCTACTTGGTAGCCCTGTTGTTGTAATAAATATGCAGATACAGAAGAATCAACACCGCCGGACATGCCAACAATGACTTTAATGTGACTATTTTCGCTCATGAATAATTTCGCTTATACAGATTGCTGTTAACTTGGAAAGGCCGCGATTATAGCATGTATTTTGTTTGTGCTTAAAGAGCGTAGGGCGGCAAAGGACATAATTTGTCACTATTTTATTTGTATAACAAATAGCAAACTAGACTTAAACGCATTATCAGGCTGTAACTTTAGTAATATTAAAGTGATCTTTACTAATAAATTAAGACTATAGAATAATTCATGTAGTTATTGAGTTTTATTAATAGTATTTTCTTTTAAAACTACTAGAGTAAATATACACTTAATAAAAATAAAATAGTGGTGAGTATATGAATGTAAACCACTTTAAAGCCGCTTGAAATATAGTCAATGGAATGAATATATGAATTATGCCTATCAAATAAACAAGATAAATTCTTTAGTTGAGCATTACACACGAAAACCTGATTTTGTGGATAGCGAATTACTTTCTAGCAAAACGACAGAGTTTAAAAAATCAGCCTATCATCTTTTTTATGAGTTAATAAAACTCAAAAACCCTCATATTTACCAAGAGCCAAACCATGTACATGAGTTATTTAGCTTAATAAAAGGTTCAACAGTTAAAAAAAACGTTGAGTTAAAGGTGCTTGATCATGTAGAGCACTGGTGGCTTGAATGGTATTTCGCTTTAGAAATGGACGAAAAGCTTAGTATAGAAAAAAGTGATATGCCAATGAGTTACTTACCTCAAAGTACACTCAACCCTATGCGCAAACATGAGATAAGTCACTACGCTAGGTTATTTACCGTTTTGCCAATGCCTGTATGTAATGTATGTGCCAAGACGGGTGATATTTTGAAAGTTAATCAACGTTTTGTAGATGTTTTTGGTTATACAGTAGAAGATGTGCCAAATCTTAAATCATGGTGGGAAAAAGCGTATCCAGATCCCCAATACAGAGCACTTGCAAAAGAGCTGTGGCAAGACTCACTTGAAAAGGCACTAAATAACAATAACGACATACCCGCAAATAACTATCGAGTTTCTTGTCGTGATGGCTCACAAGTGATGATGGAAATTTCAGGGATTGATATAGGTGAAGAGTTTTTAGCTGTTTTTAATGATGCAACAGAGCGCTTAGAAGCAGAAGATATACTCAGGGATATGGCCTTTTTGGATGCATTAACCAAAATTGCGAATAGGCGTCGGTTTGATGAAAAGCTAACGCATGAGTTTGAACGAGCAAAAGAATGCGAAGGCATGCTATCGATGATTATTATTGATATTGACCATTTTAAGCAATTTAATGACCGGTATGGGCATGTAGCGGGCGATACGTGCTTATATGACGTGGCTCAAAAAATTGCTTCAACGGTTAGTCGCCCAGAAGATTTTGTGGCTCGCTATGGTGGAGAAGAATTTGTTGTTTTACTTCCACAAACGGATAGGCAAGGAGCGTTGTTTATAGCTGAGCAAATACAAAAAGCTGTAGAAAGCTTAGCTATTGCTCACCAGGATAGCTTTACCGGATTTTTATCTATAAGTATGGGTATTAATACCATCAGCAACTATACAAATAGTAATGAAGTCAGCTTTGTTAAAGCCGCTGATAACGCCCTGTATTATGCTAAAAAACAAGGGCGTAATTGTATAGCGCTAAGCTCTGAGTAAATCAATTATAAATGGTTTCTAAGCTTAACGCTGGTCGATTCAGGCTGTCGTTAATACACTTGAGCACTAAAGGGCTCCTAAGCGGTAATGATTTTATTTGCTCTAATGTATGCCAATTAGCACTGATAATGTCAGAATCTATTGGTGTTGGTGCTTTTATATTATTAGGTGCTTCAAATAAAAAGCAGAATCGCAAATAGTGCACTGCGTTATCGGCATGCAAATTATAAACACCTAAAAACCCAATAGGCTCAAGCGTTAAGCCTGTTTCTTCTAGTAGCTCTCTGCTTGCAGCTTGTGCAAGTGTCTCATTTTGCTCTAAATGACCCGCAGGTTGATTGTAACAAATTTGCTTTGTAACTTTATCGCGCTCTTTTACAAGTAAATACTCGTTTTGCTTTTTTACTATTGCTGCAACCGTGACATGCGGTTTATGCATCAACTACGCCCTTAATTACTTTGTATTCACCACAATTAATATCATCCAACGTATAGTTGCCAATGCTATAGCGGATGAGGCGAAGTGTAGGGTGTCCAATATGCGCGGTCATTCGGCGAACTTGTCTGTTTCTACCTTCATTAATGGTAATACTTAGCCAAGTGGTAGGGATTGCTTTTCGCTCGCGTACAGGGGGATTACGCGCCCAAATTGTTGGCTCATCAATTATTTTAACGTTAGCGGGGAGTGTAAGCCCGTCTTTAAGTTCTACGCCATTACATAAATCATTAATTGATTCACTCGTTGGTTCACCCTCAACTTGTGCCCAGTAGGTTTTATTCGTTTTTTTATCAGGAGCAGTTAAGGTGTTTTGTAGTTTCCCACAGTTTGTTAAAAGCAATAAACCCTCACTGTCTCTGTCTAACCTTCCTGCTGCGTAAACTTCTTTAATAGGTATAAACTCTGCAAGCGTTTTTCTGTCTGCGTCATCCGTAAATTGACATAGCACATCAAACGGCTTGTTGAATAACACAATTTTTCTGTCTTTAGATGCTATCTGCGGCTTTATTTCTCTTTTACCAGATGGCGTTTTGTTAAGTGCACTGCGTGAATAAGTACGCCCAGTACTTCTTTTTGGCTTGGTTTGTGTTGCTTGATTATTGCCTGATTTAGCTCTCATTATATGCACCTAGCTGGTTTTGGTAATCCGGCAATTTTTGTTGCTTGCTTGGCTGGGCCTTTAGGAAATAATTTATATAAATAAAGGCTATTTCCTTTATCTTCACCGAGTGCTTTAGCCATTGCTTTTACAAGCATTCTAATTGCTGGGCTGGTGTTATATTCAATGTAAAAATCACGAACAAAATTAATGACTTCCCAGTGTTGCTCACTAAGTGTGATGTTTTCTTGAGTAGCAATTACAGGCGCCAGCTCCTTTGACCATAAAGTATGGTCGAGCAAGTAGCCTTGTTTGTCGGTTTCAATCTGTTGGTTGTTAAATTCAAGCATGAGTTACCACGTAATTGATTGATTAGTTGATAAAGTGAGTGCCACAAAGTCTTCATAGCTAATTGCTTTATCGTTATCTGCTAATTTTATTGCACGTACTTGCGCGTCTTGTTCAAGTATTAACAGTGTATCTGCAAATTGCCTAAATTGTTTTTTTGCAAAGCAGGCATCACCAACAAGTAGTACCTTATCGCCTGATAAAATTAAATTCTCAAGCTGATTTGCCGAGTAATAGTTAAGCGGCTTTGAAAAAATATGTAACGTACTCATAGGTTCACCACATGTTGCTGCGCTTTAATTAGTGTTTGTTGTTGACTAAAGTTAAGAGCTTTTGCCTCTATGAGTAAATCATGTTTATTTAAACCATAATCAAGCAATGATTTTTCACACACGAAAATGTTTTCAACATCATAAATTTCGAGTGTTTTAATATTTTTAAAAAGGTCTTTTAAGCCAATATTGTTTGGTTGCTGATGCTTTTTTAAAGCTAAAACGGCGGGGCCGCTAAACAACCAACTTACATTTTGGTCAACAGCAGCAAAAATCAATGTCATATCTAGTGCATCACGAATATTTAAATCGTCAAATGGGCTGCACTGACTCATTACTAATACGTTTATCATTTAAATTGCACCCATTTATCTGCGTCGCTTGCAAGCATTGCAAATTCAGCTAACCCTGCGACTTTAAATACACCTGTGTTTTTAATATCTAACCCGCGCTTTTGCGCGGCGGTAACACACAGCATTAAATTTAGTTTTTGATCAGCGAGTTGCTGCCAAAGTGCTGAAATTTGAAGTTCGTCTGAGGATAAATCAAAGTGGGTAGATGCATGATAAATACCTTGCTGGTATAAAAAAATAGCATCAATGGTGTGCCCTTGGGCTAAACATGCGTTCGCAAATTTAACTATGCGTTGCGTGGTATCGTGATCGGATGGTGGTGTATGTAATGAAAGAACAAAGCGTGCCAAAACAATTCCAATAAAAAAGCCCCAATAAAGGGGCTATTTTAACAGAACTATTTAATTAGTCATCACTTGCGCCAAGTAGAGCAAGCAAAGAAGTAAATAAGTTATATACGCTTAGGTATAAAGACACTGTTGCGCGAATGTAGTTAGTTTCACCACCGTTTATGATTCGGCTTGTATCAAATAAAATCAAACCAGACATAATCAGTACAACTGCTGCATTAAGCACCATAAACATCAATGAACTGCCAATAAAAATATTAACGATGCTTGCTACAATCACAACGATTAAGCCAACAGTTAAAAAGCCACCCATGAATGAGAAGTCTTTTTTAGTATTTAGTGCATAAGCAGATAAACCAAAAAAGATAAGCGCTGTAGAACCTAAGGCTTGCATAATAAGCATTGGGCCATTAGGTAATGCAGCATAATGGTTAAGCAATGGACCTAAGCCTGCCCCCATTAAACCTGTGAAAGCAAACACCCAAAATACACCAGATGCTGTATCTGCTTTTTTATTTACAACAAATAATAAACCGAACGAAACGAGTGTAAACACAATTCCCATAAAGTAAGGTAATTGTAGTGCCATTGAAATACCGGCTGTAACTGCACTAAATGCAAGTGTCATAGCTAGTAAAAAGTAGGTGTTTTTAAGTACCTTGTTTGTTTCAATGGTAGACATTACCGGTTTCGCGGTATTGTACGATTGATTAAACGCCATTGTAGAGCTCCTTTAAGTGAAACGTGTGTGTTTCGATAATTTAACTAAAATTAGATTACCAACTCTTATATGTTTGGGCAAACCTTTGTAGATCAATAGAGTTAAATATTTAAATAAAAGTATATTGATGGCTAAATTAAAAACATTTTGTTTTAACTTTAAACAAATCAATTGTTTTTTAGGCACTTAAACAATTAATTTAAAAAAAAGCTTCACAAAAGGGATGGGTTTCCCTATTATGCAGGCCGTGCGGAGAGATGGCAGAGTGGTCGAATGCACCGGTCTTGAAAACCGGCATGGGTTTATAGCCCATCTAGGGTTCAAATCCCTATCTCTCCACCACTTATTTAATAAGTGTGTGGTAATTAAAATATCATTCATTTAAAAAGTTATTAGTACACTCTTACTTTTAACTTAGCAGTATCGGAGAGATGGCAGAGTGGTCGAATGCACCGGTCTTGAAAACCGGCATGGGTTTATAGCCCATCTAGGGTTCAAATCCCTATCTCTCCACCATATAACAGAATAGCCCGCTAATTTAGCGGGCTTTTTTGTGTTTGGAACAAAATCAGTACACTTATGCCAATCCGCAATAATACTTAATCATTTTGCGGGGCTAAACGTGTCGCTCCCTGCGTTAAAAAATTCTCATTTTGAACAACTAAATAGTGAATTTATTGCCTAGCTGTAAACACGTTTTTCCGCCCTCTAAATAGATCACTTAATTAAGCGAATTGGTATTACATCTCTTATCTCTTATTAGTAAAACCTTAAAAGCAGATAGAATTGCTCACACATCATCTTCTGATGTTAAAAAACGTTGATGTTCTCTTCCTATTTTTGTTTTTAATAAAACGACCATCACAAAAAACTTTAAATGAGTTGGAATGCACATATTAATGTGTGTTATTTTTAAATATTGGTGGATTAAAGGTATGCAAAATAGGATGTTGTGGCTCAAAGATGATCTAGATTCGAGAAAGTTAGTTGTATATCGTGCCGTCATGTTTTCGTTTATAACGCTTTTTGTACTTTTTGTATTTCAACCTTTTGGCACTTCAAGCGATACCGAGTCTTACAAGTTTCTGCGGCTTTTTGGCTATGGGTTAGTAACCTTTTGTGCTTTGCTATTGTCAGGTTTCATAGAAATAGTGTTACTTAAGTTTAAGCTAAGTAAATTAAACCGTTTAATTATTATTCCTATCACATATATTTTAATTACTGCGATATTCAATCATGGGTATTTTGTGGTTGCTGTACTTGGATCTTGGCATTGGCAGAATCAATTACTTTTTGTAGGGTATATTTTTTGTATTGGTGTATTTCCTCTTATTTTTTTACTTGTGGTAAATAGGCATGTAATAGATTTAACTAAGCCAAGTACAGTTAGCGTTGCTCAAGAGCAGTTGAGAGAAGTTGAGTTAAAGACAATTACTCTCAAAGGCGATAACAAAAACGACGAAATTAATACGGCTCCACACCATATTTTATTTATTAAATCTTCAGACAACTATTGTGAAATAACAATACAAGAAGGAGCTTCAACTTCACGTAAACTATTACGTGTATCTCTTAGCGGTTTATTAAAGCAGCTTCCAGAAAAAACAATTATATTACGATGCCACCGTTCTTATGCGGTCAACCTGCAAAACATTCAACACTACAGTGGTAATGCTGGAGGGTTGCAATTATCGCTACATACAATTGATATTAAAATTCCTGTGTCTCGTTCTTATGTAAAAGTAATAAAAGATGCTTTGTCATTAATCCCAAAAACATGTTAATCCCCCCTAAAACATGGGCTTTATACCTCGTCTTGTAATTGAGACCTAATAGGTCGCTTTGTATTTTTACTATTGCCAAGATTAAGTTGAAATTTACAACTTAACGAGAAAAGTAGATATGAAATACGCTATCAAGGCATTTGTAATAATTTCTATATTTGTATTTTGCCACTATGTAATGAGGCAGTTTTGGGGAGAAGGTTGGTCTAGCTGGTTGTCTGAACTTGATAATCTAACTGGCATTTTATTTACCCCCGCTAAATATACTTTTTTATATGGACCGTTAGTTATTGCGGCTATTATTTTGTTTAAACAAAGTGAGCCTTTTGAAACTATAGGGCTCAATTCCTCTGGTTTTATTAACTATGCACTTGCAGCAATTATTTGTTGTACTCCTATGGCAATAGGTTATGGATTTTTGAGTGATGAACTTAACCTATCAATACCAGCAATAATAACTGGCTCAGTTTATGCGGGTTTTTTTGAAGAGCTAATTTTTAGGGCTGCATTGTTTGGTGTTTTATTTAAATATTGTAGATGGGGCTTTGTGCCTGCGGCATTAATTAGTTCAGTAATATTTGGTCTGGGCCATATTTATCAAGGCAATGATGCGATTTCTGCTTTGATGGCGGTTGCAATCACTACTGTAGCAGGTACATGGTTTGCGTGGCTATATTGTGAATGTGGTTATCGTATTTGGTTTCCTATGTGGATGCATATTTTTATGAATGCAGCTTACGGAATATTTGGTATGTCGGGTGGCGCAGTAGGTGATCTACAAGGTAACTTATTTAAAGCAACAGCCATTGTGTTAAGTATTGTGTATGTTGAGATGCTAATTCGACGAGGAAAGCAGCGCGAAGTTACATTATCAAAATTATTTCAATGCACTAAAAATGGCCTTTACACGCAACAAGCTAACTTAAACTGAGTGGTAAACGACCATGCTAGAATTATTTATTGTAATAATTATATTTAGCTCACCCTTTTTGATTCTTATTATTACTAAACGTTATTTCTCCTATAAAACTACAATAATGGCAGCGCACGCAAAATTTAAAGGACTAAATAATAACAAGATAACAAAATTAGAGGAACAAACAGCGATGTTGAGCAAAAGGGTAGCAGTGCTTGAGGAAATTGTAACATCTCGCCACTTTGAGTTATCAAATAAAATAGCTAAGTTATAAGCATTTTGATAAGTGTAACCCAAACTTATGAGCCTATTAATAAAGTAATAGGCTCAAACTGCAATAAGGTTTATTTTTAATCATAAATTACGACCATAGTCTCTGTTTCTAACCTTTAGATCTTGGTGCATGCTTTATACATAGAATTTAGATTTGTGTATTAAGGATTTTAAATGAAACATCAGCTAGCAAAAAGCGTAGGGCTTTCGTTATTATCGCCTGTTATTGTAGGCAGTTTACTTGGTGTTTATTACTCACTTACGCTTGAAGGCGAGTTTGTATCAATATTTCTTACCTTATTAATGACTGCTATATCAAATGCACACATAGTAGGCTTAACAATGGCTGCTTTTGTTGTGCCTGGGTATTTACTCATGTTTAAGTATTCTAAAGTTAATTATTCAGGGGTATTAACTCTTGGATTACTAGGCGGAGCGATATTTAGTTACTTATTAAGTGCCACAACTGGCGAGATATTTTTGATCAATAGTGTAATGTCAGCATTCGCTGCAGGGCTGTTTTTGTTTGGTCTTCGTAAAACGGCAAAAAAATAATCGCAGCATTATTAACCAAGCGCACTGATAAACGGTGTGATTTCCTTTTTTTTACCTCCAAAAGGTTCCAATTTTTCACGACAAAGAGTACCTTTAGCTACTGTATGTTTAATAAGAAGTAGTTTGGTATGCAAAAGCACGATTTTTACCAGTCATTAGTTAAGCAAACTGAATCGCTGATAGCTGGTGAATCCAATGTAATTGCCAATATGGCAAACATAAGCGCGCTGTTATTTACCTCTTTAGAGGATGTAAATTGGGCGGGCTTTTACTTTATGGATTCTCCTACTGAATTAGTACTTGGTCCGTTTCAAGGTAACCCTGCATGCATTCGTATTCCAGTAGGAAAGGGTGTATGCGGAACTGCTGCGGCAACCGTAGAAACACAATTAATTGAAGATGTTCACGCTTTTGACGGCCACATAGCCTGTGATGCAGCGTCTAATTCTGAAGTAGTTGTACCTATCATGAAACATGGTAAAGTATTTGCTGTACTAGACATTGATAGTCCGAGTATTGGTCGATTTGATGCTGACGATAAAGCCGGTCTAGAAGCATTAGTAAAATGCTTAGAGGCGAGCTTGTAATGAAAGATTTGCTAAATGTTCAAGACTACCTATTTGCTGTACAAGATGTCGGCGATTGGGAAGGCGAAGAAGAACATGTAGCGGAAACGCTCAATGATTTGATTCATATTGCATGGGATCGTCTTCCAGATGATTCAGAATGTGAATTTATTGATGAAACAATTAATGGTATTTGGGAACACCTTCGAGGTGATATGGCTGTTATAGAAGCCGATTTCGAAGAGTTGGTCGACTGGGTAACACACTACGTCGATTCGTCCCTTGATGAAAAGATGTGAAAAATAGGTTCTAAAATGGAAACCACAAACAAGCTAAAAGATATTAATGAAGTGTTGGAATTTTTATATCAAGAATTCCCACAATGTTTTAAACAAAAAGATGGCATCAAGCCGCTTAAAGTAGGTATTTTTAAAGATATTGCTGAGCGTATTGAAGGGTCTGAAAAAGTAAGTAAGACCCAAGTTCGTCAAGCGCTTAGAAAATACACGTCTAACTGGCGTTATTTAGAAGCTGTGACCAAGTCAGAGTTTCGTATTGATCTTGATGGTAATCAAGGTGAAAAAGTTGAGCAAGAGCATATCGACCATGCACAAAAAGCATTGGAAGAAAGCCGCGCTAAAATGGCTAAACGCAAAAAACAACAGCGTCCTCGCCAAGATTCTGATTCTAAATCTTTCAAGAAAAAACCAGCTCATGCTAGCAAACCAGGCGATAAAAACGCTCCTGCAGCTAACAAACCTGCTAAAGCAGCGCCGGCTAAGCGTTCAGGAAAAATTGAACCTTTGCCAGCAACTGAGGTCAAGGTTAATAATAAGGTTAAGGTTAAACTTGGCCAAGCACTTGTAAATGCAGTAATAACTGAAGTGAACAAAGATGATGTTCATGTTGAGTTAGTAACAGGTATGCAAGTTAAAACCAAAGCTGACAGCTTATACATTGTTTAAGCTGTAAATAAATTAAGGAGTTGTGTATGAGTAAAAAGTTTACGCTCATTCCGTTAGTTGCTGCCCTGTTTTCAGGTTCATTATTTGCTGCTGTAGAAGCCGTCACTATTGACGATTTACCCCAGCTCAAGCAAGAGAGTCAACATGGTACTGCTAGCAAACGAGTGGCTAGCTTATTTGCTCGTTCACACTATACACCGGTTCAATTTAACGATGAGCTTTCTAGTAAAGTGTACGATCGTTATATCGAATCCCTTGATTTTAATAAAAGCGTTTTCTTAGCCAGCGATATAGCCTCATTTGAGCAATATCGTGATGACTTTGATAACGCTATTACTACCGGTAAATTAGACTTTACGTTTGATATTTTTAACTTAAGTCTTAAACGCCGTTTTGAACGTTACGAGTATTCACTTACTCTGCTTGAAAAAGAGATGACGTTTGATAAAGAAGATGAATACTTTTTTGACCGTGAAGATTCAGCATGGCCTGCGTCACAAGCTGAGCTTGATGAAATTTGGCGTGAGCGTGTAAAGTACGACGCACTGCGTTTAAAAATGACGGGTAAAGATTGGGAAGGCATTAAAGAGGTGCTGACCAAACGCTACAAAAATGCAGAAAAACGTTTAGTACAATCAAATTCAGAAGATGCTTTTCAAATTGTTATGAATTCGCTAGCACGCAGTATTGAGGCGCATACGTCTTATTTATCGCCACGTCGTGCAGAGCAATTCAAAATGGATATGGACTTAGAGCTTGAGGGCATTGGTGCCGTATTAAGCCCTGATGAAGATTACACCGTTATTCGCAGCTTAGTGCCGGGAGGCCCTGCAGATAAAACAGATCAAATTAAAGCTGATGATCGCATTATTGGTGTTGCTCAAGATGGCGAAGAGTTTGTAGATGTAATTGGCTGGCGTTTAGATGACGTAGTTGATTTAATTAAAGGTCCTAAAGGGACTAAAGTACGTTTACAGTATTTAAAAGGTGTTGATGCTCACGGCGCTCCGAAAGTTGTAGAAATCACTCGCGATAAAATCAGACTTGAAGATAGAGCGGCTAAATCAGAAGTATTTGAAGCAAAATATTCTGATTTAACAAGTAAAATTGGGGTGATTGAAATTCCTGGCTTTTACAATAATCTTTCGAAAGATGTAAAAGTAGAACTTGCTAAGCTTAAAGAAGAAAAGGTTGATGGTATTATTATCGACTTGCGCCAAAATGGTGGTGGTTCATTATATGAAGCAACACAATTGTCAGGTTTATTTTTTGACCAGGGCCCTGTTGTTCAAATTCATACCTTAAATAACCGTATAGAAGAGCAAAAAGATCGTGATGGTATAACTTACTATGACGGCCCTTTAACTGTGTTAGTTGATCGTTACAGTGCATCTGCTTCTGAAATATTCGCAGCAGCAATGCAAGATTACGGTCGCGCTGTAATTATTGGTGAGCAAACATTTGGTAAGGGTACTGTTCAGCAGCACAAAGGCTTAGGCCGTGCTTATGACCTATACGATAATGCGCTAGGCAGTGTACAGTATACTATTGCTAAGTTTTATCGTATTAACGGTGGTAGCACGCAACATAAAGGTGTTATCCCTGATATTTCGTTTCCATCAGCAATTGATCCTGCACAGTGGGGCGAAAGTAAGCAAGATAATGCACTTCCTTGGGACAGCATTGTTAAAGCGAAATATAAAAAACTAGGTAATTTAACCCCTATTATTACGTACCTTGAAAAACAACACGAAGTACGAATTAAATCAGAGCCAGAATTTGGTTATGTATTTAATGACATTACCTTATACAACGAAGAGAAAGACCGTAAAACTATCTCTTTAGTTGAAGCAGACCGTATTAAAGAAAAAGATGAAGGTGAAGCACGTGCACTTGTACGTACTAACGAACGTCTTAAGCGTTTAGGTAAAGATCCGGTAGAAAACTTAGACGATATACCAGAAGTAATCGAAGAGCTTGACCCATTTTTGGAAGAGGCTGCATTAATTACTCAAGATTATATTAATTATGGTCGCATAGCTAAGAAGTAATAACTGGTTTTACCTCTGTAAAAAAGGCGCATTGGCGCCTTTTTTACTACCTAAAATTTACTAAATTGTTATAATCTTCGATTACATAAAGTTGAGCTGGATTAATGACGCTCAATTAATGCGCTTTACGTGCTAAAAATAATAATTAAACACACAGCAAGTGTGTGTAGGAGTCTCTATTTTGAAGCCATTGGAAGATAAACCAATCAAACCCGCCTCGTTTTTTGATGCATTAATTCCTATCTCTGTATTAATCTGTTTACTTGGCGCGGCTGTATACTTATTCGGTGACAACTCTTCATCCGGTCCTAACCAAATAGCACTTTTATTTGCCACTTTTGCAGCGGCTTTAATTGGTCTTAAAAACGGTTACACATGGAAAAAATTAGAACAAGCTATGATCGAAGGCATAACGCTTTCACTTGGTGCTATTTTAATTTTACTTATGGTAGGTGCATTAATTGGTACTTGGCTACTTTCTGGGACTGTACCAACTCTAATTTATTATGGCTTACAAGTTATAAATCCAAGTTGGTTTTATGCAGCGAGTTGTTTAATTTGTGGCATTGTAGCAATGAGTATTGGTAGTTCTTGGACCACGGCTGCTACGATAGGTGTTGCTTTATTGGGTGTTGCTACGGGTCTTGGACTTGAGCAAACAGTAACCGCAGGTGCAGTTATATCTGGCGCGTACTTTGGTGATAAGCTAAGCCCGCTGTCAGAAACAACCAATCTAGCACCAGCAGTTGTTGGCGCTGATTTGTTTGAGCATATTCAACATATGCTGTGGACGACAGTACCGAGTTTTGTAATTGCACTAATTATATTTATATTCATGGGCTTTAATGCAACAGCTTCAAGCGAAGCAGGGCGCATTGATGAAATAACGGCTATTTTACAGCAAAACTTTAATATTGGTTTTGAAATGCTGATCCCGTTAATCGTACTTTTAGTTTTAGCTATTAAAAAAATGCCAGCATTTCCTGCTATCTCAATTGGTGCTGTTGTGGGCGCTGTTTGGGCTATGTTGTTTCAGTCTGATCTAATTGCTAGCCAAATTGATGTTTCTCAAGGACAGCTAGTTGGCTACTTCAAACTTGTTTGGACTACTTTCTTTGATGGTTTTAGCATAAGTACCGGCGATGATAAGATGGATTCCTTACTCAGCGGTGGCGGTATGGCTGGTATGCTTACAACTACATGGCTGATTATGACTGCACTGATGTTTGGTGCCATTATGGAAAAAACAGGTCTTTTGGATATTTTCGTAAAAAGTATACTTAAAATAGCTAAAAGCACGGGGTCGTTAATTGCGGCGACAATAGCTACGTGTATAGGAACTAACGTAATAGCGGCCGATCAATATATAGCGATTGTTGTACCGGGACGTATGTTTAAAGATGAATACGAAAAACGTGGTTTGAAGCCTGTTAACTTATCTCGTACATTGGAAGATGGCGGTACAATTACTAGCCCACTAATTCCATGGAATACGTGTGGCGCATACATGCAAAGCGTTTTACTTATAAACCCTTTTGATTATGCACTCTACGCTTTCTTTAACTTAATTAACCCTGTTTTAGCGGTTGTTTATGCCTACTTAGGCATTAAAATTTTACGTATTAAGCCAAAACAATCTGCCTAATTTTAAGCAGCTCCTTTTAACTTAAAAGGAGCTGCTTTGGAGTATCTATGACTGAATCAAGTAAACCTCAAGCACAATATCTTAAAGACTATACAGCTCCTGACTTTCTAATTGACCACACAGAGCTAACATTTGACTTACAGCCTTTATCAACCAAAGTAAGCTCTTTACTAACACTTACCCGAGTTGGTGATAAAAAAGCACCTTTAGTGCTTGATGGTATTGATTTGCGTTTACTGTCTTTATCTGTTGATACAGTTGATATAACGGATTATGAAATTGTTGGTGAGCAGCTAATAATTAATAACCTACCGGATAGTTGCCAATTAAGTATTGTGACCGAGATATCACCTGAGACGAATACTTCTTTAGAAGGTTTATATTTATCGGGCGGTGCGTATTGCACACAGTGCGAAGCGCAGGGGTTTAGAAAAATCACCTATTACATGGATCGCCCTGACGTACTTGCCACGTTTGATGTAACTATTATTGCGGATAAAAAGTATCTACAACTTCTTTCTAATGGTAATCAAGTAGATAGCGGTGAAACATCAGATGGTCGTCATTTTGTGAAATGGCAAGACCCATTTAAAAAGCCGAGCTATTTATTTGCACTTGTAGCGGGCGATTTTGATGTTTTGAAAGATACTTACACGACTAAAAGCGGCAAAGACGTAGAGTTAGCATTATTTGTTGATAAGGGTAATTTATCTAAAACACCTCATGCTATTGCTTCACTTAAAAAAGCAATGCAATGGGATGAAGAACGCTTTAATTTAGAGTATGACCTTGATATTTATATGATTGTAGCCGTCGATTTTTTCAACATGGGCGCGATGGAAAATAAAGGGCTAAACGTTTTTAATAGTAAATGTGTATTAGCTAATCAAGAAACAGCGACAGACAAAGACTACCATACGATTGAATCCATTGTAGGGCATGAGTACTTTCATAACTGGACAGGTAACCGAGTTACTTGTAGAGATTGGTTTCAGTTATCGCTAAAAGAAGGGTTAACTGTATTTAGAGACCAAGAGTTTAGTAGTGATTTAGGCTCTCGTGCACTTAACCGAATTGATGCAGTTAAAGTAATGCGTACGCATCAGTTTAGCGAAGATGCAGGCCCTATGGCGCATCCAATTCGTCCTGAAAAAGTTATTGAAATGAATAACTTTTATACTGTAACAGTATACGATAAAGGTGCTGAAGTTATCCGTATGATGCACACGTTACTGGGTGAAACTAATTTTCAAAAAGGGATGACACTTTACTTTGAGCGCCACGATGGGCAAGCAGTAACATGTGATGACTTTGTCAGTGCAATGAGCGATGCATCAGGTGTAAATTTAGAGCAATTTAAGCTGTGGTATAGCCAATCGGGTACACCGCGCTTAAATGCAATACAACATTTTGATAGCAGTTCAAATACGTATACATTGACAATAGAACAAGCAGCACCGGACAATCAGCCAGACAATAAACCACTTCATATACCTTTTGCTATTGAACTACTTGATGCGAATGGGGAAAGTATTGCTCTGCAATGTAAAGGTAAAAAACTAGATCATGTGCTTGATGTAACAAGTACGACTCAAACATTTAGCTTTGATAATATCTTAGAAAAGCCTGTTGCGGTTTTACTCGAAGATTTTTCTGCACCTTGTATTTTAAATCAGCAAACAACAGAGCCCGAACTATTGCATATTATGCGTTTTGCACGCAGTGATTTTTCACGTTGGGATGCACAACAGCAGCTATTTATTAAAGCGATTAAGTCTCAGATTACCGACACAACTAATAGCATGTTAAGCAGCGAAACTATAAATGCGCTACGTGTACTTATAAACACCAAAGAGGGTGATTTAGCCTTAATTGCAGAGCTGTTTAAACTGCCAAGTTTTGATACATTAGCCGCTGAATTTGAAGTAATACCTGTTGATGAGATTATTGAAATAACAGAAAAGTTTGAGCAACAAATTGCTGACGAACTTGCTGATGAACTGCTTGCTTGTTACGAATCTCTTGAAGATGATGGCAGTATAAGTGCAAGCTCCGTTGCTAAACGCGCTTTAAAACAAATATGCTTGCATTATTTGGCTAAAACTCAAAAGCCAGAGGCTGTAAGCTTTATTAAAGAAGCCGCAAGTTCGACTAATATGACCAATGTACTTGGTGCACTAAGCGCAGTGGTAAAAGCATCCCACCCTATACAAGAAGAGCTTTTGAATCATTTTGATAGTCAATGGCGCCATGATGTTTTAGTGATGGATAAGTGGTTTGCACTGCAAGCTATGCAGTCAGGCAATAAAGCTATAGATAATATTAAGGCACTTTACGAACATCCGTGTTTTGATTTTTCAAACCCGAACCGTGTACGTGCACTTGTAGGAAGCTTTAGTCACTTTAATACAGCACAATTTCATCGCTCAGATGCCCAAGGCTATACGTTATTAGGTGACTTGTTAATAAAACTTAATGCAATTAATCCACAAAATGCGTCTCGTATGCTAACACCGTTCATGTCATGGAAGCGTTACGATGATGTTCGCTCTCAAGCAATGAAACTGCAATTACAACGCTTAGCTAATCTAGATGGGTTAAGTGCTGATTTGTATGAAAAGGTTGAAAAAGCGCTCGCATAAATGATTGAGTATTATTTTACCTTAAGATTGAGCTATAACGAGTGCATGGATTACTACCATGGCCGTTTTAGCTCTTTACAAGTTGTAGAAGATGGCGGTAAAACGATTCGTTTTGCTGCTACACATTTGAGGCCCTTCATTTCAAGTTTAGGTGTACGTGGCCGTTTTAGACTCTTATTAACCCCCGAAAACAAGTTTATCCGCCTAGAGCGAGTGGCCTGACACTCGGTTTTTATGTTATATATACATAAAAATATTGTATTTTTGTTAATTTCAATTTGTCCTATTGTTAAATTGCGTGTATAAATTATCTGGTACGACGTCTTACCAATACGTAAGCGTCAACCAAAATATAAAGTATACGGAAGATTAGAGCGAGTATTTGTAATTTCACTGATTCGCTTCTATCGTTATGATTACACTAAAAACAATAACTTGATCACACAAAATGACCCGCGACAGGGGGGAACCAAAATGATAAGAAGATCGCTTTTTGTTAAAAATAGAATCGCTATAGGCATAGCAGCCGCTAGCTTAGGTTTATCTGCAGCAAGTACACAAGCTGTAACATTTGAAGCTGGAGGTTTTGACATTACCTTCGATTCAACCTTTTCATATGGGCAAAGTGTTCGCGTAGAAGACAGAGACTTTAGCCTAATTGGTAAAAGTAACAATCCGGCATTTGATTGGACAGGTTACAACCCTGCGCTAAACAACATTATTTACTCATCTCAAGATGTATGGGCTCAACCTGGCTCTTATTCAAATAATGGTGATGCTGGTAATTTAAATTTTGACAGTGGTGACTCATTTTCAAAACTTTTGAAGGGAACACATGACCTTTCAATAAATAAAGATAACTACGGTTTGTTCACTCGCTTCATGTATTTTTATGACTTTGCGTTGATGGATGGCTATCATGCATATTCAAATCCTACATCAGGGCAGGGGGTTGATCCGTGTGATGATAAAGACACTAAAGCACAAAGTTGTGCAGATATTCGTTTATTAGATGCGTTTGTGTGGGCTGATTTTGATTTAAATGATGGTAATAACCCTTTATCTGTCCGTTTAGGTCAACAAGTAGTTAACTGGGGTGAGAGTACACTTATATCTCATGGTATTAACGTAAACCCAGTTGATATTGACCGATTGAAAGCGCCAGGTGCTGAGCTTAAAGAAGCATTCATACCTGTAGGCATGCTTTGGGCATCGCTTGGCATTACTGACAACATTACCCTTGAAGGTTTCTACCAATACCAATGGCAAGAAACGCGTTTACCAGCAGCTGGTACGTATTTTTCGACTAATGACTTTGCAGCAGAAAATGGTTATCAGCAGAATGTTCAATTAGGTTTTACGTCTAATCCTGATATTGATGTTGCTTTTTTAACAGATAGCTTGAATAACTTAACATCTGATTTTGCATTAGCCGCAGCTGCACAAGGTATTGATCCTTCAAGTGCAGAAGGAAGTGCTTTATTAGCTCAAATGTATCTTGCATACCCAACTAAAGTTGCTTTAAAAGGTAAAGGGGATAATGGTAAAACAGAGCCTGAAGATGGCGGTCAGTATGGCTTACGTTTAGGTGTATTTTTACCTGAATTTAATGATACTGAAATTGCACTCTATCACGTGAATTACCATAGCCGTCGTCCGCTTATATCTGGTCGCGTATCAAACTTTTCACAAGCTGCAATTGCCCAAGACTTAGCGATGATCATGACAACAGAAATCACGTCAGATAATGTTGCTGATTTAACTGCTTTTTCTAAAGCTGAAAACGAGTACCCTGAAGATATTAAGTTATATGGTTTAAGTTTTAATACGACTATTGGCGAAACAGCCTTCGCGGGTGAATTTGCTTTTCGCCAAGATGAACCGCTACAAATTGATGACGTAGAGTTACTTTACACAGCTATGCCTGAGCAATTGGCGGTTGCTGGTATTCGTCCTGATTTTGCGGGTATTTCGCAAATGAGTATAGGCGATGCGGTAAGCTCAGTTGGTGCAGGTGAAGTTGCCAAAGGCTACATTGAACGTGATACATCACAAATTCAATTTACAGCAACACATTTATTTGGTCCTTCATTAGGTGCTGATAGCTGGGCTGTAGTTGGTGAAGTGGGTGTAGTTAAAATTCACGATATGCCTGGCTATGACGAAATGCGTTTAAATGTATCAGGCACTGGCCGTAGTGGCACAATAACAGGCCCAGGTACTACTGATTATTCAACATTGCAACTTGGTTTATCAAATGGCGCTGAAGAGAAATCATTCGCTACAGCATCGTCTTGGGGTTACCGCCTAATTGCGAAAGGCGATTACTTCAACTTTTACAAAGGTATTAACTTTTCACCACGTTTTGTATTTTCTCATGACGTAAACGGTAATACACCAGATCCTATGTTCTTATTTATCGAAGATCGTAAATCTTTAGGTGCTACGATGAACTTTAACTACCAAAATGCGTGGTCACTTGATGTGAGCTATAACTCGTTTTGGGGCGGTGGCGGTGTTAATACATTCTCAGACCGCGATTACGTTTCTTTTAACTTAAAATATTCTATTTAGGGGTAACATTACTATGATTAAAAAACCTACCCTCATCGCTACAGCATTTTGTAGTTTGTTTGCAAGCAGCGCAGCCTTGGCTAAATTAAACGCTGATGAAGTTGCTCAATTAGGCCAAAACTTAACGCCAATGGGTGCAGAAAAAGCTGCGAATGCTGATGGTTCTATTCCAGCGTGGAATAATGGAATTACAACAGCGCCTGCAGGTTATGAAGCTGGTATGCATCATCTTGACCCATTTACAGCTGATAAAGTGCTTTTCACTATCGATAAAAGTAATATTGAAAAGTACAAAGCCAATTTAAGTCCGGGTCAAATTGCTTTATTTGAAGCATACCCAGACACATTTAAAATGCCAGTGTATGAAACACGCCGCTCAGCTTCGTACCCTCAGTTTGTTTATGACGCGACTAAAAAGTTTGCACCGACTGCTGAATTAATCGAAGGCGGTAACGGTATTAAAAATACCGCGATAGGTATTCCTTTCCCTATTCCTAAAACAGGTTTAGAGGCAATTTGGAATCACTTATTACGTTACCGTGGCCAGTCTATTGAGCGCTTTGGTGGTCAAGCTGCACCGACTGCATCTGGCTCTTACAACTATGTTGGTTTTGATGAGCAGCTATTAGTTAAATACTCAGACCCAAGCGCTACACCAGCAGAGCTACAAGACTCAAACATTTTGTTTAAGTTTAAACAAAGCGTTACAGAGCCTGCACGTTTAGCTGGTACTGCATTATTAGTTCATGAAACAATGGACCAAATATTAACGCCGCGCCAAGCATGGACTTATAACTCGGGGCAACGTCGTGTTCGTCGTGCACCTAATGTTGCATATGATGCACCAGGCACAGCTGCAGATAGCCTGCGCACTACCGATGATTTTGATATGTTTAATGGCTCACCAAATCGTTACAACTGGACGCTAAAAGGTAAGCAAGAGTTATACATACCTTACAACAGCTATAAACTTCATAGCGACAAGCTAGAGTACGATGATATTTTAATGCCTGGCCATATTAACCCAGAACATACACGTTACGAAAAACATCGTGTTTGGGTTGTTGAAGCTAACTTAAAAGATGATACACGCCATATCTATAAAAAGCGTGTGTTTTACATTGATGAAGATAGCTGGCAAGTACAGGTAACTGATATTTATGATAACCGCGACCAACTTTACCGTGTAGCCATGGCTTATGGCCTTAACTATTACGAAGTTCCTACACAGTGGAGTACTCTTGAGGTTTATCATGATTTGAATTCTCGTCGTTATTTAGCAATTGGTTTAGATAACCAAGAAAAAATGTACGATTTTTCAAAGTCGTTTAACGATAACGAATTTACTTCAAGCGCTTTACGTCGCGCAGGTAGATAGTATTAAACTAGGCACTTAACAATATGTTAAGTGCCTTTTCCTTTCTCATCGCGTTTGTCTTACAGCGCGCAACGCACTCCCTAGTAAAAAGACAAACAACTCTCTCGTACAAGGCGATTAAAATTTATGAAGTATTTGGTATATGCCAGCCTGATAATAAGCGGTGCGAGTGTTGCACAAGAAGCCCCTAACTATGCAATCAGTGCAACAAATGCAGCTAAAACCTTACTCACTGATATAACTAACACGGGTAATGGCTTAATTGCTGTTGGTAAACACGGTACTGTTATTAAAAGTACATCGGGTGTTTCATGGCAACAAGCTGAGCTAGTTCCAACTCAAGTGCTCTTAACTGCCGTTGATTTTAGTAACGAAAATAATGGATGGGCGTGTGGCCACGATGCAACAATCATAAATACTACTGACGGTGGCGTTAATTGGCAGCTACAACAAGCATTACCTGAATTAGACAAACCATGTTTAGATATTTTATTTGAAGATGACTTAAAAGGTTTTGCAGTTGGCGCATATGGCATGTTTTATCAAACTACAGACGGTGGTCAACATTGGCAAAAACGCTTTTTAGATTCGCTACTTTTTAGTGATGATCGTGATTACTTAAACGATTTAAAAGAAAATGACCCACAAGGATACGAAGCGGAAACTGCTTCTATCTTACCGCACTTTAATCGTATAGAAAAAACAGACAATGGATTAATGCTCGTTGGTGAAATGGGTTTAATGGCCAGAAGCATTGACGATGGTCTAACTTGGCAAAGAATAGAAGAAGTTTATCCCGGTTCATTCTTTGCAGTTGCCTCTGATAGCACTCAAGAAATTGTGGCGGGGCTACGAGGTAATGTTTTTGCAAAGCAAAGTGGCGAAAAGCAGTGGCAGCATTTTGAAAATGTTAAAACAGCGACGATTAACAACATCATTAATTATAATAACAAACAATGGCTCATGCTCGCTAATAGTGGCGTTATTTTTCATCTTCAAGATGGGTTACTCACCCATGAGCAGCTTGCTGACGGTAAAGCGATTCTTGATGGTGTAATTTTAGATAACAGATTGATCATGGCTACAGAAGATGGCATTAAAGTGAAGGAGTTAACCCCTTAATGCATAAGTTACTCGATTTTATTGAAAAGGCGATTTTTAGACATCGCTTAATTATGCTTATAAGTTTTGCACTTATAACTTGTTTACTTGTATTTAAAGCGACTCAAATTCAACTTGATGCATCGTTTAATAAAAATATCCCGTTAAATCACGATTACATGAAGGTATACACTAAACATGAAAAACAGTTTGGTGGTGCAAACAGTATTTTAATTTCAGTATGTGACGACAGCGGAGATATATTTAATCCAGAATTTTTTACTCAATTAAAAGCGGTTCACGATCAGCTTTATTTTATTCCTGGTGTAAATCGTCCTTTAGTGAATTCTATATTTTCACCTAGTGCTCGCTTTGTAGAAGTAGTAGAAGATGGCTTTGCCGGTGGTCCAATTATTCCTGCAAACTTTAAAGCTGATACGCGTGGATTAGGTGTAGTAAAGGAAAACATTGAAAAAGCAAAAGTTGTAGGGCGTATGATTGCCAGCGATTACTCGTGTGCAATGGTAACGGCTCAACTTTTAGAAACAGATCCCCAAACACAACAAAAATTAGACACATTAGCTTTTGCACAAAAACTAGAAAGTGATTTAAGAGAGCCTTTAAGTACAGACAAAGTAAGTATTCATATTATTGGCTTTGCAAAAATGGCTGGTGATATAGCTGAAGGCGCAAAAGGGGTAGTCGTATTTTTTGCCATTGCTATCGCCTTTACCTTTATTATGGTTTGGCTATTTTGTGGCAGTTTAAAGCTAACTATTTTGCCTATCGCGTGTTCTATTATTGCCGTTATTTGGCAATTAGGCCTGCTTTCAAGTTTAGGGTTTGGACTAGACCCTATGTCTATTTTGGTGCCTTTTTTAGTCTTTGCTATTGGTGTAAGCCATGGTGTGCAGATGATCAATGCGATTGGCAAAAAAGTAGGTGAAGGAAAAAGTACGCGAATTTGTTGTCAGTCAAGTTTCAGGGCTTTATTAATACCTGGTGGTATTGCACTGCTTTCAGATACCGTAGGCTTTTTAACATTACTTACTATTGATATTGGTATTATTCGCGAACTTGCTATTACAGCGAGTTTAGGTGTGGCAGTAATTATATTTACAAATTTAATTTTGCTGCCAGTTTGGGCGTCGTACATGAACTTTGAAAACAGTGTACATATTCAATCTGGTGATGCTGAGAAGCCTAATATACTTGATAAGATCAGAGACATTTTAGTAAAAGCGACCGATCCTAAAATCGCTAAAATGATTATCGGTTTTACTCTTGTTTTATTTGCTCTAGGCTACTGGCAAGCTGATAAAATGCGTATAGGTGACTTACACGCAGGCGCGCCATCTCTGCATCAAGATGCCCGTTATAACCAAGACACCTTTTTAATATCGGATAAGTACACTATCTCGTCTGATATTTTAAAAGTAATTGTAGAGGCGTATCCTGCAGCATGTACTGAGCATGATGTGATGGAGCGTATAAGCCGTTTTCAATACAAAGTTGAGAATGTGGCCGGTGTGCAGTCTGCTGTAAGTTTGAGCTCTGTAGCTCAATCGGTTAACGCGGGCTACAACGAAGGCAATTTAAAATGGCAGAGTTTGCCAAGAAATTCAGCAAGCTTAGTACAGTCAACGTCTCGAGTTGAAACTAGTACAGGCTTACTTAACGGTGATTGTTCAGTTATGCCAGTGATTATATTCTTAGATGATCATAAAGCACAAACTATCGATACCGTAATTAAGAGTGTTAAGCAATTTGCACAAGAAGAGGGCACTGAAAAACTAGCATTTAAATTAGCGTCAGGACCTGTGGGCGTAATGGCAGCTACTAATGAGTCTGTATCAGAAGCACAAATACCCATGATGCTTTACGTTTATGGTGCCGTTATTATTTTATGTTTAATGAGCTTTAGAAGCGTAAAAGCAACAGTAGCCGTGGTATTACCGCTTTATATTGTATCAACCCTTGCCCAAGCACTTATGGTACAGCTGGAAATAGGCTTAACAGTTTCTACTTTACCTGTAATTGCATTAGGTGTAGGTATTGGTGTTGATTACGGTATTTATATACTGTCTTCGATGATGGGGCAGCTTAAGCAAAACGTACCGCTTAGTGTTGCTTATCGAAATGCGCTTGTTGAGCGTGGCAGCGCGGTTCTATTTACTGGTATTACATTAGCTATTGGTGTGAGCACTTGGATATTCTCAGATCTTAAATTCCAAGTTGATATGGGTATACTATTAACCTTCATGTTTTTAGTGAATATGTTAGGTGCAGTGTTGTTATTACCCGCAATTGGTAGCCTTCTCTGGACTGACCAGAAAAAATAATGTGAATACTTTTGCTCCTAAATGGCCAGTAATGGCCATTTATATCTATATTTTGTGAATAGATGACCAAATAGCTGAAATGCTTAAAATGTTTTCATCGAAAAGGCTGTTTATTAGCTGTAAAAGGGTTAGAATTTAACTGACTCCACGCTAATAATACGCTGTACAAATATTCTGCTTTTAGCAGTAATAGATTAAGGAACATACAATGACACGAAATGAAGGCCAAGCCTCGGTTATCCTAGATAATGTCTGTAAGCTAATCCAGAAAAAAGTTCGCGCTGATAATGTGTTACTCGTTGAGAAATTCGCCAAAGCCTTGTACAGCAATATGTCTAAAGAGGATTTGGCAAACCGCAACGATAGTGACCTATATGGCGCAGCATTAAGCCTTTGGAACTCGCTAGAAAAAAATACTACTGACGACGCTGTTATCCGCGTTTTCAATCCAGAAGTGGCAAAAGATGGCTGGCAGTCATCACATACAATCGTTGAAATTATCACTAAAGATATGCCGTTCTTAGTTGATTCTGTTCGTATGGCCATGACTCGTGAAAATATCGCCTCTCACTTATTACTTCACTGCCCATTAAAAATTAAGCGTGATGAAAACGCTAAAATTTCTGGATTATCAAATTTAAAAGCAGAGCAAGAATCTTCATCTACTAAAACAGTATTTTTTATTGAAATTGACCGTCAAACAGATTCTTCTGTGATTGAGTCTTTCAAAAAAGAATTAGAGTCTGTGCTTGTTGATGTATCAGTTGCTGTTGATGATTGGCAACCAATCCGTAAAAAATTGATTGCAGTGACTAAAGAGTTACCTAAACGTCATCATAATAAAAGTAAAGATGAAGTTTCAGAAACAACTGAGTTTTTAGATTGGTTAGCTAAAGATAATTTTACCCTAATGGGTTACCGTGAATATGAGTTAAGCCCAGTTCAAGGTGATTACCAACTAAAAGGTAAAATGGATACAAGCCTAGGCTTGATGAAAAACTCGACTGAAGAACACACTCGCTTATTATCAGAATTACCTGAAGTTGCACGTCAAGAAGCTCGTAGCAGCAACCTACTGATTTTAACAAAAACTAACTCTGTTTCTCGTGTTCATCGTCCAGCTTACATCGATTATGTAGGCATTAAGCGTTTTGACGATGAAGGCAATGTAATTGGTGAAGACCGCTTTATCGGTTTATTTTCATCAAGCTTTTACAATAACAGTGCTACTGATGTACCTGTGTTAAAAAGTAAAATTAATCGCATTATGGAAATGTGTGATTTTGCTAAAGGTACTCACGCTTACAAAGCTGTTTTAAATATTTTAGAAACCTACCCACGTGATGAGCTAGTTCAAGCGCGCGAAGGTGAGCTACTTGAAGTTGCTATGGGTGTGTTACAAGTACAAGAGCGCGATATGTGTCGCTTGTTTGTACGTAAAGATGCGTATGGTCGTTTTTTATCTTGTATGGTTTATGTACCTCGCGAGCGTTATAACACGGCTCTTCGTCGTGAAACGCAAGATATATTAGCTAATGCATTTAATTCTGACGATAAAGTCGAATTTACTACTTATTTCTCTGAGTCAACACTGGCGCGTACTCATTACACCGTTCGTGTGACCGACAACAAGATCGAATATAACGTGAAAGACATCGAAAACAATTTAGTAGAAGCTGCACGTACGTGGGAAGATAAACTTCAATCTGCTCTTTTAGAGTCTGCGGGTGAAGCTCGTGGTAACGATTTAAATCGTAAATACAGTAACGCGTTTGCACGCTCATACAAAGATGAAGTGCTTCCAAGTGCTGCGGTTGTTGATATTGAAAAGTTAGAACTACTTAGCGATGAAAACAAACTAGAAATGCTGTTTTATCGTCCTCAAGAAGAAGCAAACAGCAATATTGTACGATTAAGCTTATTCCATAAAGATGAGCCGATTCACTTATCTGATGTCATGCCAATGCTTGAAAACTTTGGCCTTCGTGTTGTTGGTGAAACACCATATTCAGTTAAAACTAGCGATGGTCGTATCAACTGGATCATGGACTTCTCGATGCTTATTGACAGCAAAGGGATGGCAGATTTTGATAAAATCTCAGCACGTTTTCGTGCTGCATTAACAAATGTTTGGGGCAACCGTCTTGAAAACGATGGTTTTAACCGTTTAGTGTTAATGGGTGGCCTAACAGGCCGCGAAGCATCTATCTTACGTGCGTACGCTAAGTACATGCGTCAAATTGGTGTAACTTTCTCACAAAGCTACATAGAAAGTACATTTGCAAATTATCCAAATATCGCAGCGCAAATTGTTAACTTGTTTGCTAAAAAGTTCTCAGTTAAAAGCCCTGCAAGTGCTAAAACACTTGAAAAGCTAAGCACGCAAATTTATTTAGAGCTTGAAAATGTAGCAAACCTTGATGATGACCGTATTATACGTTTATACGTAGATATGATTGTTGCGACGCTGCGTACTAACTATTTCCAAAAAGACGATGCCGGACAGTTTAAGTCTTATGTGTCGTTTAAAATACAACCTAGCTTAATTCCTGATGTACCACTTCCTTTACCTGCGTTTGAAATTTTTGTTTATTCTCCGCGCGTAGAAGGTGTGCATTTACGTTACGGCAAAGTAGCACGTGGTGGTCTGCGTTGGTCAGATCGTCGTGAAGACTTCCGTACTGAAGTACTTGGCTTAGTTAAAGCACAACAAGTTAAAAATACGGTAATCGTACCTGTAGGTTCTAAAGGTGGCTTTGTATGTAAACAACTACCGACTGAGCGTGAAGCGTTTATCAAAGAAGGCCAAGAGTGTTATAAAATCTTTATCCGTGGTCTTTTAGATATTACTGATAATATTGAGCGTGGTGAAATAGTACCAGCGCGCGATGTTGTTCGTCACGATGAAGATGATGCTTACCTAGTAGTTGCAGCCGATAAAGGAACCGCTACTTTCTCTGATATCGCAAATGGCATTGCTAACGAATACAATTTCTGGCTAGGTGATGCATTTGCATCTGGTGGCTCGGTTGGTTATGACCATAAGAAAATGGGTATCACAGCAAAAGGCGCATGGGAGTCAGTTAAACGACATTTCCGTGAAATGGATATTGATTGTCAATCTACCGACTTTACAGTCGTAGCAATTGGCGATATGGCAGGCGATGTATTTGGTAATGGTATGCTGTTATCTAAGCATATTCGTCTACAAGTTGCCTTTAACCATATGCACATTTTTGTTGACCCTAATCCAGATGCTGCTACATCTTACCCTGAACGCGAACGTTTATTTAATATGCCGCGTTCTTCTTGGGAAGATTACAATAAAGAGCTAATTTCTGCCGGTGGCGGTGTGTTCTCTCGTGCAGCTAAATCAATTACGCTTAGCCCAGAAATGAAAAAAATGTTGGGCACTAAAAAAGCTAGTATGACACCAAATGAGTTAATGAAAGCCTCATTAATGATGGAGTTTGATTTACTGTGGAATGGCGGTATTGGTACATACATTAAACACTCTAAAGAAACTGATGCCGATGTAGGGGATCGTGCAAACGATGCACTACGTATCAATGGTAGAGATTTAGGCGCTAAAATAATAGGTGAGGGCGGTAACTTAGGTGCAACGCAATTAGGTCGTGTTGAATTTGCAGCTAAAGGTGGTCGTGTTAATACTGACTTCATTGATAACGTAGGGGGTGTTGCCTGTTCAGATAACGAAGTTAACATTAAGATTTTACTTAATGGCTTAGTCGCTGAAGGTGACCTAACACGTAAACAACGTGATGAGCTACTTTACTCAATGACAGATGAAGTTTCTGAATTAGTATTAAAAGACTGTTACCGTCAAACACATACTATTTCAATTACACAGTCTAAAGGAACTTCAACGCTCAAAGAAAAGATTCGCTTTATTCATGCGCTTGAAAAAGAAGGCAAGTTAAACCGTGCTATCGAATTTATTCCAAGTGATGAAGAATTAGCAGAACGCGCCGCTGCAGGTAAAGACTTAACTCGTCCTGAGCTTTCAGTGCTAGTGTCTTACGCAAAAATGGTATTAAAAGAGTCTTTAGTAAGTGATGAAATTACTGAAAACCCTTACTATCGCCAATTGCTTGTTAAGTCATTCCCACGCCCATTGCGTGAGAAGTTTAACGATGCGATGAACAACCACCCACTTCGTAAAGAAATTATTGCAACTAAACTTGCTAACAGTATCGTTAACGATATGGGTTTAAACTTCATGGTACGTATGCATGAAGAAACCGGTGCTAATGAAGCTGAGATAGCAATGTGTTACTCAATTGCTAGCGAAATATTTGAAATGCGTGAAACATGGTCTTCTATTAGTGCACTTGATAATAAAATACCAGCAGCAGTTCAAACTGAAATGCTTTACCAACTTCGTCGTACTGTGCGCCGAGCAACGCGTTGGTTCTTACGTCATCGTAATAAGTCACAAACTATTGAACAAGGAATTGAATTCTTTGCGCCAACCTTTAAAGATTTAAGCGATAACTTAAATACGTATATGATTGAAAAAGAAAATGATCGTATTGTAATTGAGGCCAATAAGTTAATTGACGCGGGCGTTCCAACAGATATAGCTAATCGTATTGTTTCTTTATCAAGCTTATTCTCTGTGATGGATTTAGCAGAAGTTGCGAATAGTTCAGGTAAGAGTATTTCGATGGTGTCCAATACTTACTTTAAACTAGGTGCAAGAATGGGTCTGCATTGGTTCTTAGAGCAAATAACTAAGCAACCAGTAGCAAATCATTGGCAAGCACTTGCTCGCTCGTCTTATCGAGAAGAGCTTGATTGGCAGCAACGTACGTTATCTGAAGTTGTATTAAATAGCTTTGAAGGTGATGAGAGCGATGTTGATAGTCAAATAGACGAGTGGATGGATAGCCAAGATTTATTACTTCAACGCTGGAAACAAATGCTGGCTGAGTTTAAAACATCACAAAGCCACGACTTTGCTAAGTTCTCGGTTGCACTTCGTGAACTTATGTTGTTAAGCCACAATTGTGATACGTCAGGAAAATAATTTAGCTTTAATCAGTTAATTGTTTAGTAAATAAATAACTGATTGTTAAAATTGTTATACAATACCTCAGCCTTGTCTGAGGTATTTTTTTGTCTAAAATTTAAAAAGAGGATTATATTGATGTTTTATGATTTAGCTCGCCGTTTTATGTTTACCCGTGATGCGGAGTGGGCGCATGAGTTTGCACTTAATAATCTTCGTCGTTTTACCAATACACCTTTAAATTTAGCTTGGTCGCAAAATATTTCTGATAAGCCAGTCGACTTTTTGGGTCTGAAATTTAAAAACCCTGTAGGGCTAGCAGCTGGCCTTGATAAAAATGCGGAATGTATTGATGCATTCAGCCAAATGGGCTTTGGTTTTATTGAAGTTGGCACTATTACGCCGCGTGCTCAAGCTGGTAATGATAAACCTCGTATTTTTAGGTTGCCAGAATCAAACGCTATTATTAACCGTATGGGTTTTAATAATAAAGGCGTTGATAACTTAGTTGCAAATGTAAAAGCAGCAAAATACAGCGGCATACTCGGTATTAATATTGGTAAAAATAAAGATACGCCAAATGAACAAGGTAAAGATGACTATATTTATTGTATGCGTAAAGTATTTGAACATGCCTCATATATTACGGTAAATATTTCATCACCAAATACACCTGGCTTGCGTGATTTGCAATATGGCGCTGCACTTGATGATTTACTGCAAAGTCTTAAAAACGAACAGTTAGATTTAGTTGCAAAGCACAATAAACAAGTGCCTATGCTTGTAAAAATTGCACCGGATCTAGATCAAATTCAAATAGAGCAAGTAAGTGAGTCACTTTTAAATAATAAAATCGATGGTGTAATTGCCACCAACACCACGCTTGAGCGAGCTGCAGTTATGGGCCAGCTATATGCAGAAGAAGCCGGCGGTTTATCAGGTCACCCAGTTAGAATGCGTTCTACAGAGGTAGTGAGTGAATTGAAACGCTTAACACAAGGTAAGTTACCAATCATCGGAGTAGGCGGAATAGATGATGCGCAATCTGCAAAAGAAAAGTTCGATGCAGGCGCAAATTTAGTCCAGGTTTATACTGGGTTCATCTACAAAGGTCCACAATTGGTAAAGTCGATCGTTAACGGCTTATAAGGATCAGTTATCTAAGCTTTTGATCGTTCGATAAATGTTCTAAGCAGGCATTTTAAAAGTGGTCAAAAGCGGTTATACTGTGAGCAATAATTATTCAACATACCCAAGGAGGAGTAAATGTTACAAGCATCAAAGCAATGGCAGTGGATTACTTGTCCTAATAAAAATCGTTTGTTACTTGATTTAAATGACGACATGCAATTATGTACGCCCTATAAGTTAAGACAACTCACCGATTCTGTTTTTAAAAATCCACGTTTTAGTCTAGAAGATGCTGCATTTTATGAACAAGTTTATAACTATTTAGATGGGTTTGAATTGTGGTCTGCTGCTCAAATTTGTCAAATATCGCTAAATGCAACCGCTGTTAAATATCACTTAAAACCCGTTTTATCAAAAAGCTGGTTTTTTGAAGAGTACACTGGAACAGAGCCAAGTGTAGAAGCAATAGTTAAATTAATATCTAAAACGCAGACTGGCGATTTTTTAATTGTAGAGCATTGCCCTGATGCATCTATTTGCTTAAATTTAAGCGAAACCTTTAAATTAGACGAAAATTTATCTTTAGCGCAATTTGAAGTAATCCGTATTTTGAATAATCGAGTACACCCCATCCTAAATCAGCAATATCAAAGCCAAACCGCCTAACCAAATTTAAGTCTTAAGCGTGTCTTTATGGCGTGTTTGTCGCCCAACCTATGTTATAATCCTGCGCAATTAGCTATTAAGGGTTATTACTTTGCAATTTATCGCACTTACTTCTATCGGAATCGAAAATTTATTGGTTGATGAACTAACAGAACTTGGCGCAACTGTGTCTAAGCAAACTGTTGGTTCTGTTCGTTTTGAGGCTGACTCATTACTGGCGCAAAAGGTTTGTTTATCAAGTCGTTTTGCAACGCGTGTGCTTATGCTTATTGAAGAAAAAGAAGGCGTAGATGACAAGAATAGCCTGTATAATTTTGCTCGCTCGCAACCTTGGCAAGAGTGGTTTGGACCAACTCAAACATTCGCTGTCGACTTCAACGGTACCAATGACTCATTAAAAAACACACAATTTTCGGGTCTTGTAATAAAAGATGCGATTGTTGACTACTTTAATGATTTATACGAGCAGCGTCCTAACGTTGATAAGCAAGATGCAAATGTGCGTGTTGTTGCACGATTAAATCGTTACGGCGTTTCTATGTATATTGATTATTCGGGCCCTCGTTTGTCTGAACGTGGTTACCGCCAAGGTCAAGGTAAAGCACCAATTAAAGAACATTTAGCTGCTGCATTAATTAAACGAAGTGGTTGGCTTGATAATGTAAAACAACCTTTATTCGATCCATGTTGTGGTGCGGGTACTATTTTGATAGAAGCTGCGGGTATGGCGCGAAACGAAGCGCCAGGATTATTCCGTGAAGGTTTTGCTTTTGAGCGTTTACCAAGTTTTAGAGCCGCTAAGTTTAAAGAGCTTAAAGAAGAGTTACTCGCTAATATTACCGATCCTAAATTGTGGTTAATTGGCCACGATTACGATGAACAAGTATTAAGTAAAGCAATTGATAATGCTAAACGAGCCGAGCTTGACGACGTGATTAAGTTTAAGCAAAGTGATGCAACTAAACTTACAGCTGTTGCAAAATTACCGGGTGTTGTAATTTCAAACTTACCATATGGTGAGCGTATTGGCTCTATGGCTGAGCTTGTTGATTTACACCGTAATTTAGGCGTTGGCTTTAAAAAGCACTTTAATCACTGGAAACTTGCCTTACTTGGTATGGACGAGAGCTTATTTAAACTTTTAAAACTTGTGCGCCTTAAGCGTTATAAATTTAAGAATGGCCCGCTTGATGTAGAACTTAACTTATATCAATTAGATGATAAGCAAGTCAGTTTGACCACAGATGATAAAAAAGCACTTAACTTTGAAGGCTCAACGTCATTTGCAAATAGATTGAAAAAGAATAAGCAAGGCTTAAAAAACTGGCTTAAGCAAAATAAAATAGATGCTTATCGCGTCTATGAAGCGGATATCCCTGAATACAATGTTGCTGTAGATATTTATGGGGACTCTGCTGTAATTTTTGAATATGCAGCGCCTAAAGAAATTGATGAAAAAACATCAGAAAAGCGTCTGCAAGACGTAATAAGTTTAACGGCTCAACAGCTTGAAATTTCACCTGAAAACATTGCTGTAAAAGTACGTAAAAAGCAGAAGGGCGAAGATCAATACACCGCTATGTCTAAACAAAACCGTACTATGGTTGTTGAAGAGTTCGGTGCTAAGTTTAAAGTTAATTTATTTGACTACTTAGACACAGGCTTGTTTTTAGACCACCGCTTAATGCGTCGTTATATTCAAGAAAATGCGAAAGATAAGCGCTTTTTAAACTTGTTTGCATATACAGGTACAGCTTCTGTACATGCTGCTCTTGGTGGTGCTAAAGCCATTACTACAGTTGATTTATCAAAGACCTACTTAAAATGGGGCCAAGATAACTTTGATTTAAATGGTATTAGTAATACACGATACCGCTTTGAACAAGCAGATTGTTTAAAATGGTTAGAGCACGCAACAGCGCAATACGATTTGATATTTTTAGATCCTCCAACGTTTTCAAACTCAAAACGTATGAAAGATGCATTTGATGTTCAGAGCGATCATATTAAATTATTAACGTGGGTAAAAAAGATTTTAAGCCCATCGGGTACGTTGATTTTCTCTAATAACAAACGTGGTTTTGTAATGGATGAAGTTGGCCTGATTGGTTTAGGTTTAAAAGCCGTTAATATCTCAGATAAAACGCTATCACCAGACTTCAAACGTAATAAAAAAATCCATAATAGCTGGCTAATTACGCATGGCTAAATGGATTTTATATCATACTGATGGTTGCCACTTGTGCGAACAGGCTGAGCAACTTATCACTGATGTACTAAATGACAACAGTGAGTTATTACTAATCGATATTATGACTGATGAGCAGCTTATTGCTGAGTATCAAATTACTATTCCTGTATTAAAAAGTGAAAAAGGCGAGAAATTATATTGGCCTTTTACTTTACACTCTGTGCGCGAATTTTTAGCACAAGCAGAATAAGAGCAAATAAGAACTATGGATTTAATAAGAATTTTAAAAGCACAACTTGCTTTTGGTACACATGCTTTGCTTAACAAAGCAGACGCCGTTATAGAAAGTGGCGAAAGAGTGTGTGTAGTTGGTCGAAATGGCGCGGGTAAGTCAACGTTATTAAAAGTACTCGATGGACAAGTTGTTTTAGATGACGGTGAAATAAATCAGCTTGGTGGTATTCGAATTTCTCGTTTAGAGCAAGATCCACCAAAAGGTGCAAGCGGAACTGTATTTGATTACGTTGCACAGGGTATGCCAGAAATCGCTAACCTACTCATTGATTTTCATCATGTTAGCAACGAACTGCAAACACAATGTACTGATAAGTTATTAAATAAACTTGAACGTTTATCAAACCAACTTGAAGCCGCTGATGGTTGGCGTTTTGATAGCCGAATTCAATTAGTTTTGACACAATTAGAATTAACACCAGAGGCTAAGCTTGAGTCTCTTTCTGGTGGCTGGTTACGTAAAGTAGCACTTGCGCGTGCACTTGTAAGTGAGCCTGACTTATTATTACTAGATGAGCCAACAAACCATTTAGATATGGCAAGTGTAATGTGGCTTGAACAGTTTTTAAAAGAATTTAAAGGCGGCATTGTATTTATATCGCATGACCGTGCGTTTATTCGCGCTGTCGCTACGCGTATTTTAGATTTAGATCGCGGTAAACTTATTTCCTACCCAGGTGATTACGCGACTTATCTAGAGCAAAAAGCGCATGATTTAAAAGTAGAAGAAGCGCAAAATGCATTGTTTGATAAGCGTTTAGCTGAAGAAGAAACGTGGATTCGCCAGGGTGTTAAAGCGCGAAGAACGCGTAACGAAGGGCGTGTTCGAGAGTTAAAACAGCTACGTAATGAGCGCAAGCAACGTGTTGATCAAGTTGGAAAAACTGACTTTAATATTGAAACAGCTGATCGCTCAGGTAAGTTGGTATTTGAAGCTAAGAACCTTTGCCATGCATTTAAAGACAAAGTTATTGCTGATGATTTTTCGACACTTGTAATGCGTGGCGACAGAATTGGCTTAGTAGGCCCAAATGGTATTGGTAAAACAACACTATTAAAACTAATGTTTGGTGATTTAGAACCAGATAGTGGTATTACTAAGCAAGGTGTTAATTTAGAGTTTGCTTACTTTGACCAATACCGTGAAAAACTTGACGAAGAAGCAACTGTTCAAGATAACGTTGCCGAAGGTAAACAAGAAGTGATGATGGGCGGTCGTTCACGTCATGTTTTAGGTTACCTGCAAGACTTTCTATTCCCTCCAGCCCGCGCTCGAACCCCGGTTAAAGCACTCTCTGGTGGTGAAAAAAATAGACTGCTATTAGCTAAACTGTTTTTAAAACCATCTAATATACTTGTTCTCGATGAGCCAACGAATGACTTGGACATTGAAACGTTAGAGTTACTAGAGGACATTATTAATCAATATCAAGGTACAGTGCTGATTGTAAGCCATGACCGAGAATTTATTGATAATACATGTTCTAGTGTATGGGCATTTGAAGGCAATGGTAAAGTAACAGATATCGTCGGTGGTTATAGCGACTATGAAGCTTATGTAGGTTACTTAGCTGAACAAGAAAAAAAAATTCAGCAACAACCAGTAAAAAAAGTTGAAAAAGTAGCCGCTCCAGCTGCAAAACCAGCAGCTAAGACAAATAAACTCTCTTACAAATTAAAACTTGAATTAGAGCAACTACCGAATAAAATGGAAAAACTAGAAGCTGAAATTGAAGCTCAACAAGCTGTAGTGAGTGACGCAAACTTTTTTAAACAAGAGAGTGATGTAACAACTAAAGCATTGAACCATTTAGCACAACTTGAGTCTGACCTTGAAGCTGCCCTTGAGCGCTGGGAAGAACTTGAAGAATTACAGAATCAGTAGTAAGGATTAAAATGAAATATAAATTACTCGCTGCCAGTATTTTAGCGACATTAAGCACTTCAGCAACAAGTGCGACGTACCAGTTAAGTGAATTAGGGACTCTTGAAGACGCTAAATATTCTTATGTAACAGATGTAAGCGAAAGCGGGCATATTATTGGTTTCGCAAATGGTTTATACAATTTACCTATTGATACAAGCTATATAGATTTTACTGAAAACCTTATTGAAAATAGCTATGACAATACAGAGGCAGCATTTGAATTAAGTGATAAAGAGATTACCTTCACACTTGATGACATTGAAAATAATGATGCGGTACTTACTAATGCTGATGCACACACTTTCATGGTTAGTTTTTTATCTTCAATTTCTACAAATTTTGAATATCAAAAATTAAGCTCATTAGTAGGCATAAAATATAATGATACACAAATAACTGAGCAACCATTATTTGATATTGCATCTGTTGATTATGACGGACTAACACGTTCAACTACTAACCTTTTTAATGCTGTAACTGAAGATGGTGTTACAGTCGGTTGGGGAAGCGCTCCATACGATAAAGTATCTTTTACACCTGATGGTGAAGATGATGCAGAAACATGGTTTACTCATGAATTTATAGAGCGTGGGATTGTAATAAGCGCTGATGGCAGTGTAAGTGTTGAGTTAGAGCCTGAGTTTAATGAATACGGTGGTACAAGTCGTGCCAACGATATTATTAAAACTAACAGTGGTTATACCGTTGTAGGTAACATGTCTACAAGCATTCCAGATGACAGACAAGATAATATTGATGATAACTGTGATAATGAAGACGAACCTACGTCAGTATGTATCAACTTGTTAAATACAAATATTACACGAGGCTTATTTAATAAGCGCGCTGTTAAATGGGAACTTGATGAATCACTTAATATCACGTCTGTTGAAGAGCTTGGTATGGCACTGACACCTGACGAAGGTGAAGCGGAAGATGATGCATTTACAAGTACTGCTTTAGCAGTGAACAACAACGGGACAATTGTAGGATCATCGAATACACGTTATTACAAAAATGACGATACAATTCTTACAATGCCAGTTTATTTTAAAGACGGTGCGGTTGTTGATTTTATTAATCAAGAAGATGACTGGCAGTCTGGTAAATCAATTGCTATTAATGATAACGATGTAATTACAGGTTATGCAACTAAGCGTATTGAAGGCACTCTTCGTAATAAATTCTTTTACCATGATATAGCAACGGGTAGTACGGTTTTCCCTACTGATTACTTTTCAAGCTCAAGTTCTTACGGTAACGATATAAACAACCAAGGTTATATTGTAGGTGAAGGGGAAGTGGGTGTTTCCGATAGCTCGCGACTCAAAGAGGCCTTTATTTACAAAATTGGTGAAGACAAAATCACTAATCTAAACGATTTACTGCCTTGTTATGACACCGACGGTGAAACTGATTACGCTTATACTATGGTTGAAGCGACTGCTATCAACGAAAATAATGAAATATTTGGTACTGCGACTAAAACAGTTGAAAAGCTAGATTCATTAGGCGGTGTAGTAACTGATATTAATGGTGAAATTGAATATGAGAGTATTGCAATAGCAGTTAAACTAACGCCAATTGCAAATGGTGAAGTAGAAAGCTGTGCTCCAGTAGAAGCTGAAGTTTATGAGCGTAACTCTGCTAGCTTCCCTTGGTATACATTATTGTTATTACCACTGGTTGGCTTAAGGCGTGTATTTCGCTTTTAAAGTTTATTGATTATAAAAAAACCAACTTGATAAAGTTGGTTTTTTTTCGTCTATAATATTTTATTAGATTAGAATTGCAGCGATTATTTAGCTTTAACGCCACTAATTATTTCGTGATAACCATGCTTTTTTCACAGAGCGGCGCCAAATTATATCGATACCAAAGTATCCTATAATCGATGCAATAGAAGCACATACTAATGAACCTAATAAAAATGCAGGACCAATTGTTTCTATACTTTCTAAAAACCAAGACCAACTTGCTTCAAATACAAAGTGTTGTTCTGGCTGATTAAGTATTAACGTACCCACTAAGTATGACCCATAAAAGATAGGTGGCATGGTTAATGGATTCGTAAGCCATACTAAAGCAACTGATATGGGTAAATTAACCCTAAATAATATAGCACCTGCTGCGGCTAAAACCATTTGAAAAGGAACAGGGATGAAAGCAAAAAATAACCCGACCGCGAAGGCCCCTCGAGCTGAACGTCTATTTAAATGCCAAAGATTTGCGTCTTGCAAAAGTCGTCCAAATATTTTTAGTGATTTATGATGTCTAATTTTATTTGGATCAGGTAAAAATCTTTGGATCGTTTTTTTAGCCATTTAAAGCAACCATTTACATCAGTGTGGATAAGTCTTGGGTTTGTAATTGGCTGTGTAGCAACCGTGTTTTATTATCAAACTCTCGAATTTACAGTCTTCACAATTTTCATTGTAATAGTGAGCGCTTATTTTAAGCCGTTTTTAAACGTATTGTTAGGCTTTATTTGTGCAATTTGCTTTGTTGGTATGCATTTTTACCTTTTTTATAGTTTTGAAATACCAAAACCGAACGAAAAGTATGCACTTGATTCTACATTAGTTGTTGAAGAGATTATTTCTGATAAAAAACCTCAGTATATCAAAGCCAAAATAGTGGCATTAGATGGGAGTAGCTTTTCGAATTTTAGAGCACCCAAAGCAATGCTCAGTGTTAATTCTGCACAGCCTTTTACAGTCGGGGATGAATTCTCTGCATTAATCCATTTAAAATATTTTCGCAGTAATAAAAATTTTAATGTGTTTGATACTGAACGTTATGCATTTATAAATAGAATATTATTTAAAGGCAAAGTTCTCAATAAAGAGCTTAATATAATACACAGCGATAAACAAAGCATCGTACTAGATTATCAAAACTTCATTAAAAATACCTATACAAATACAAGATTGCAGTGGCTCTATTATGCATTACTCAGTGGTGATAAATCGTTAATGAGCTATACAGATAAACAATTAATGCAATCACTTGGGTTAAGTCATTTACTGGCTATATCGGGTTTACATATTGGTTTGATTTTTAGCTTTGGTTATTTATTCATTCGATTTATCTGTACGAAAATAAACTTTTCAATTGGTCAATCATTTAACCTTACACTTTACTACAGTTCGTTCGGTTTTATAGCTGCATTAGTTTACGTATATTTAAGTGACTTTTTAGTATCAGCAACGCGAGCACTAATTATGCTGGGTTGTTATTTGTTACTTTATTTTCTTGCTAAGCAGCCGCTGCGATGGCGGAGTATTTTATTTGCCTTGGTAATAGTGCTTGCTGTTAACCCATTTAATTTACTTAATCCAGGTCTGTATTTTTCATTTTTAGCGGTCGCTATAATTTTTACTGTTATTAATAAATTACCAATATTAAATACACGAATCAAAAACAAAATTATTGCGTTATTTGTTATTCAAGTAGCATTGTTTATAGGTTTATTACCACTTTCACTTTATTTTTTTAATGGCGTAAGTATTGCGGGCCTAGTCATTAACTTAATTGCGATACCGTTTCTTTCCATCATTATTTTGCCATTTTTGATTGTTTTTACATTACTGAGTACTTTTTTAGATATAGGTAATTTAATACATTTGTTTGATACAGGGTTATATGCGTTATTTAAATTACTTTATGAAATACCCGAGTCGTTAAGATGGCTGACAACAGGAAGAATCGAGTTAATATTCGTCATTTTTACCTATATTACTATGTTGATGATTTACTTCCTCCCCTATAAATTGTTCTCTTTCATTCCTTTAACAGTACTTTTATTGAATAATCTTCTAAAAGAAAAGCCTAACTGGCAACTTCATGTGTTTGATGTTGGGCATGGTCTCATGGCATTAATTGAAAAAGATAACCAAGTGCTTATCTATGATTTTGGTCCAAGTTATTTTAATCGTTTTAGCCGTACGCGAAGTATTTTATTGCCTTATATAAAAGCAAATAATTTCACAGTAAAAACAGCGATTCTAAGTCATGAAGACAGCGATCACGCTGGAGGAATACAGCATTTTATTGAAGCTGGATTTGGGGAAACATTAAAGCAATTTCATCCTGAAAATACACTTAATGTGTGTGAAGTCCAAAGTGTTGATTTTGTCGGTTTAAGAGTAGAAAGCTTTAGCACTATAGGGTATGGAAATGAAAACGACGATTCATGCGTTGTTAGAGTATCGAGTAATACTTATAGTGTGTTATTTACAGGTGATATATCAAAATCCCGTGAAGCCTCATTATTAGCTAATAATACATCGTTGAAAAGTACAGTCATGTTAAGCCCGCATCATGGCAGTGATACATCCTCAAGTGTTAATTTTATTAGTTATGTTGGCCCTAAAGTTGTGATTCATTCAAGTGCTTATAAAGGACAGTGGGAATTTCCCAAGCCCGTTGTTGTCGAGCGTTACAAAGCAATAAGCGCCGAGCAATTTACAACAGGCGTTGAAGGACAAATTAGTATTAAATTCTACTCAAACAATTTGGTCATAGAAACAGCAAGAGGGCAGGAAAGTTATTGGTTTATCAAAGATTGACGTTTAGTTTTATCTCATCGAAGGATACAATACAGGGAGTTACTGTATTTAGAGAGTGTTATGGATCAAAGTACTGCACAAATTTATAAACGTCTTGTCTCGTATGTTGGCGCATACAAAAGCGTCGCTTTTATCGCAATTGTTGGGATGATAGGCTATTCAGCAATGGATGCTTTATTCATTCAATTAATGAAGCCGTTTATTGATCAAGGTTTAAACCAGCGAAATACAGAAGTTTTAAAGTACGCTCCTTTTGTAGTTATCGCGTTAGTACTGGGGCGTGGTGTTTTTAACTTTATGTCTTCGTACTGTTTAAGTTATGTGGGCTCTCAAGTTGTACGCTCTTTACGCCAAGAGTTATTTGAGCACATATTGCATTTACCCGTTTCTTTTCATGACAAAAACTCTACAGGCGATTTAATTTCAAAAATCACTTTTGATACAGAGCAAGTTCAACAAGCAATTACTAAAGCGTTACTTATTGTTGTACGTGAAGGGGCCTTTGTTGTCTTTTTACTTGGTGTAATGTTTTATACCAGTTGGAAGCTCTCACTTATATTTTTAGTCATCATCCCTCTCGTTGCCATTATTGTAGCGGTTGTATCGAAACGTTTTCGCCATATTTCTAAAAGTATTCAATCAGCTATGGGGCAGGTTACACGTAGCTCTGAACAAATGCTTAGCGGACATAAAGTTATTCATGGATTTGGCGGACAAGACCAAGAAATAAACCATTTCTCAAAGATTAATAATCATAATCGCCAGCAGCGCATTAAAATGGATGCGACAAAAGCTTTAAGTGTATCAATTATTCAAATACTAGCTGCCAGTGCCATGGCTGTTATTTTATGGGCTGTATCTCTTCCATCAATGATTGATACGATTACCTCAGGTGACTTCATGGCATTGATTGCCTCAATGATGATGCTATTGCGACCGCTAAAACAACTCGCCAATGTTAATAGCGATATGCAGCGTGGTATCTCTGCAGCTCAAAGTATATTTTTAGTGTTAGATGAAGAAATGGAAAAAGATACTGGCACCGTTTCAGTCGATAAAGTTAAAGGGGTAATTGAAGTTAAAAATGTAACCTTTAAGTACCCAACAAAAGATGAAGCCGTATTAAACGATTTGTCGCTAACGATTAAAGCGGGTGAAAGTATTGCCTTAGTTGGGCGCTCAGGCTCGGGTAAATCAACAATTTCTAATTTATTACCACGCTACTATGACTTAGAGTTACCGAGTGAAATATTACTTGATGGTATAGCCCTGCAGGATTATAAATTAACAGATTTGCGTCGCCAATTTGCTTTAGTGTCTCAGCAGGTCGTGTTATTTAACGATACGATTGCTAACAATATTTGTTATGGCATAAAGCATGATGTGTCTGAGGAAGAATTAGAGCAAGTTGCTAAACAAGCGCATGTTTGGGAGTTTGTTAAAGACCTGCCAGAGCAATTAAACACCATGGTAGGTGAAAATGGTGTAATGCTCTCCGGCGGTCAACGCCAGCGTATAGCGATAGCACGTGCAATATTAAAAGACGCACCTATTTTGATTTTAGACGAGGCTACATCAGCACTTGATACCGAATCTGAAAAGCTTATTCAGCAAGCATTAGAAACGCTAATGAAAGATAAAACCTCAATTGTTATTGCGCATCGCTTATCTACTATCGAAAACAGTGACCGAATTTATGTTATTGATAACGGTCGTGTGATAGAAAGTGGCGATCATAGTAGCTTATTAGCTAATGACGGTACTTATTCAGCACTTTGCAAAATGCAGTTTGGTGATCAGGCGTGAGCAAAATAGAGCAAAGCTGGTATAAACCATTTGGTCTAATTACTTTATTGTTATTACCATTAAGTGCTTTGTTTTGGGTTGTATCGTCATTTCGAAAACTCTTGTACAGCGCAAAAATACTTAAACCTTTTGAGTGCAAAACGCCTGTAATTGTAGTTGGCAATATAAGTGTTGGCGGTAATGGTAAAACGCCTTTTGTTTTGTGGCTGTATGGTCATTTAACACAGCAAGGTTTATCAGTGGGAATTATTAGTAGAGGATATGGTGGGCAATCAAAAAATTACCCGCTTTTAGTTACTGAGCTTGTAGATGCTCAGCAGGCTGGAGATGAGCCCGTACTTTTATACCATCGTTTAAAGTGCCCAATAGCGGTTGGGCCTAATAGACAACACAATATCGATTTATTAGAAAATAATTATACACTCGACGTTATTATTTCTGATGATGGAATGCAGCATTATAAAATGCCTCGTAGCATTGAGTGTTGTATTGTTGATAGTGAGCGTCGTTTTGGTAATGGCTTTGTTATGCCAGCAGGGCCACTTCGTGAAACAACTAAACGTTTGCAAAGTGTCGATATAGTAATTGAAAATGGTGGTGAGGCTAATAATAGCTACACATTACAAGTAAGTAATCTTCGCTTGGTTAATTCAAGCGATTATGCAAAAAGTAACGTAAGTGAAGCACATGCAATAAGTGCAATTGGGAACCCTAAACGGTTTGAAAACTCATTAGAAGCACAAGATATTACGTTATTATCGACTCATCATTTTAGAGATCATTATGCTTATACAGTAGATGATTTTGCCCAATTTGGTGATGATTGCATTATAATGACCGAAAAAGATGCCGTTAAATGTAAGTCCTTTGCAAAGCCTAATTGGTATTATTTACCAGTAGATGCACAACCTACCGATAGCGTAATAAACACATTAAATTCAATATTAAAAGAAAAAGGAATACTCAATGGCCTTTGATACAAAATTACTCGAGATAATTGCGTGCCCTGTTTGTAAGGGAAAATTACGCTTTGATAGAGAAAACAACGAACTAATTAGCACAGCAGCTAAGCTTGCTTATCCTGTTCAAGATGATATTCCAGTATTACTTGAAAATGAAGCACGTGAGTTATCTTTAGAAGAGGTTGAAAAGTGGAATTCGTAGTTGTAATTCCTGCTCGTTTTGCATCGACCCGACTACCAGGTAAACCGCTTGCTGATATTTGTGGCAAGCCAATGGTTCAACACGTTTACGAAAAAGCATGTTTATCAGGTGCTAGTAAAGTAGTTATAGCAACCGATCATCAAAAAGTATTTGATGCAGTAAGTATGTTTACTAATGATGTAGTAATGACGCGTGAAGATCACCAGTCGGGTACTGAACGATTAGCTGAAGTGGTTGATTTGCTTAAACTTGATAGCAATACAATTGTGGTTAATGTACAAGGCGATGAGCCATTACTTGCACCAGAAAACGTATCTCAAGTTGCTGCACTATTAAGTGATTCAACAGCACCAATGGCAACGTTAAGTGTTGCTATTGAAGAACGTGATGAAGTATTTAATCCTAATGCCGTTAAAGTGGTTAGCGATATAAATAAAAATGCCCTGTATTTCTCTCGTGCAAGTATACCGTTTGATAGAAATACGATGATGGGTGATAGCACTGCCCTTAATTTAGCCCCGTTTCAACGCCATGTAGGTATTTATGCGTACAGAGCGGGTTTTATTAAACAATACATAGAGCTGAGTGTATCACCACTAGAATTACTTGAATCACTTGAGCAGTTACGTGTTTTGTATCACGGTTATAAAATTAAAATAGAACAAGCTCAAATAGCCCCTCATGCAGGTGTAGATACGCCTGATGACTTAGCTAAAGTGATAGCGCATATTAAAAGTAAAAACGTGTGAGTGAGCAAGTAAGTAAGATATTAAAAGTTGTTTATACACATAACGACTTTTATATTTTAGAAAAGCCAGCGGGTCTTAATTTTCATTCTGAAGAGGGACCCGGCTTTGTTGTTTTAGCCGAACAACAATTATTGCAAAAGCTTTATGCCGTTCATCGTTTAGATAAAGTGACATCAGGGCTGATTATTTTAGCGCGAAACAAAGCCGCTGCAGCCGCCTTTACTGTTATGTTTACTGAGCATGTGATTAATAAATTTTATTTAGCGATTAGTGATGCTAAACCAAAAAAGAAGCAGGGGTGGATAAAAGGCGATATGGCTAAGTCTCGCCGTGGCTCGTTTAAGTTACTAACGAGTACACTTAACCCTGCAATTACCCGATTCTATTCTCTGAGTTATAAGCCAGGGTTTAGAGGGTATATTTTAAAACCTTACTCTGGCAAAACACATCAACTAAGAGTGGCACTAAAAAGTGTGGGCGCAGCTATTTTAGGCGATGCAATGTATTCAGGCACGCCTTCTAATCGTACCTATTTACATGCATATGCGTTAAGCTTTTTATGGCAAGGTGAACAAATACAGCTAACTTTATTACCCGATAGTGGTGATGAGTATTTGGCGTTAATTAAACATCAAGATTTTCAAGCATGGCAATCGCCATGGCAACTGGATTGGTAAATGAGCGAAAAAGTTACAGATATACGTTTTGGTGGTATTAAACGTTTATATGGTCATCAACAGTTTGATTGGCTTCAAGAAGCACATTTTTGTGTAGTAGGTATTGGTGGTGTAGGAAGCTGGACAGCAGAAGCACTTGCACGTACTGGTGTTGGTAAAATAACACTTATAGATTTGGATGATATTTGCGCGACTAACGTCAATAGACAAATTCACGCGTTAACGGGCACTATTGGTCAAGCTAAAGTCGATGCAATGAAAGCGCGCTGCGAGCTTATTAACCCAGAATGCCAAATTAGTGTAATAGATGACTTTATTACGCTTGATAATATTCAAGAGCATATTCAAGGTTTTGATTATGTAATTGATTGTATTGATGCAGTTAAAGAAAAAGCAGCATTAATTGCTCACTGTAAACGTAATAAACTACCTATAATTACAACTGGTGGTGCTGGCGGGCAAACAGATCCTAGCCAAATAACTTTTGGTGATGTAGCTAAAACTACGCAAGACCCATTACTTGCAAAGGTGCGCTATATTTTGCGCAAGCAATATAATTTTAGTAATAATCCTAAACGTAAGTTTAATATTGATTGTGTTTACTCAACAGAGCAATTGGTTTACCCAGGAAGCAATGGCAGCGTATGTCATGCTAAGCAAAGTGCTGATGGCACAATGAATATGGACTGTAATAATGGTTTTGGCTCTGTGACTATGATCACAGGAAGCTTTGGTTTTTTTGTTGCTGCAAAAGCGGTGCGTAAATATCTAGATAAAAAACAACGCTCACAAGCTTAGTTTTAGTTAACTAAGCTTGTGTTGTGCCATGGTTTGTATCTTATCAACCATGGCTTTAATACCATTACCACGTGATGCGCTTAAGTGGCTTATAAGGCCGAGCTTTTCAAATTCTTCATACGCATTTTTATTCACTACCTGTTCTGGTGTAAGCCCGTTGTAAAGCGCTAAAATAATGGCTAATAATCCTTTTACTATACGAGTATCAGAGTCACCTATTACAACAAGTGTATTTTCGGTTAAGTCAAATTCAACGAACATCCATACTTTGCTTTCACAGCCTGGTACAAGTGCATCATCAGTTTTCAAAACATCAGCTAAAGCCGGTAACGTTTTTCCTAAAAGCATTATCTCACGATATTTTTGCTGCCAAGCGGTCGCATTTTTTATAGATTCTGTGACTTTTTTAAACGTATTTGTCATGAGTTATCCTAATTAATTCTATTAAACTGGCGTTCAATCTAATAAAGCGATACATTTTTTAAGTGAATCAATGAATATATCTACATCTTTGTAGGTATTATAAAAAGAAAAACTCGCTCTTAACGTTCCATTAAGCCCTAAATGTGTCATTAATGGTTGCGTACAATGGTGTCCACTTCTGACTGCAACCCCATATCCGTCAAGTAAAGTTGCCAAATCATAAGGATGTTCATCTTTAAAATTAAAACAGAGTGTACCAATATTGTCAGATAGGTTGCTGAATATGGTAATGCCATCCACCTTTACCAATTTTTGTGCCGCGTAACTAAACAATTCTTGTTCATATTGCTGTATTTGCACGTGATCTAATTCATTTAAATAGTCTAATGCGGCACCAAAGCCTAAAACTCCAGAAATATTTGGTGTGCCAGTTTCAAATTTTGCAGGCGCAGGGCGATAAGTGCTATGAGTTAAGTAAACTTTATCGATCATTTCACCGCCGGATTGGTAAATATCTAGCGTATTTAGCTCTTCATATTGGCCATAAAGTACACCTAAGCCTGTTGGACCGAGCATTTTATGGCTTGAGCAAACATAAAAGTCACAGTTTAATTCACGTAAATCGGGTTTTAAATGCAGTGCACCTTGGGCTCCGTCCACTAAAACAAGCGAATTCACCTCTTTTGCAGCTACAATTAGTGGCTTTAAATCAGTGATATTACCCAGTGTGTTCGATGCTTGTGTAATAGCTAATAAGGCAGGTTTTGTTTCTTTTATAAATTCACAGCATTGTTGGGTGTTTAGCGTGCCATTATTATTTAGCGGCAGAGAGACTAATTTAGCTCCCGTCTGTTGGCTTACTAGTTGCCAAGGCACTATGTTTGCGTGATGCTCAAGCGGAGATATTATTATGGTATGACTTTCATCTAAACGCTTTTTTAAGCCGTTAGCGACCAAATTTATGGCTTCTGTAGCACCTTTAGTCCATACAATCTCTTTACTTAAGACATTAAAAAACCTTGCAGCTTTATCCCGGACTTGTTCATAAGAATAAGTGGCCTGTTCGCTAAGTGTATGGCGTCCACGGTGTACATTTGCATTTTGAGACGTATAAAACTCAGTAATTGTATCTATAACTGATTGAGGCTTTTGTGAGGTTGCTGCTGAGTCTAAATAAACAAGCGGGCAGCCGTTTATTGTTTGATTTAATGTCGGGAAGTCTTTTCTAATTTTATTTATATCAAACTTTAAAGTAGGCATAGCTCATCTACATAGTGTTTTTAAGGCAGGGATTGTAATCGGTTTATGATAATTCTCAAGTGCTGTTAATAAAAAAAGGCCGCAAAATGCGGCCTTTTAAACTAACCAGCGCTAATTAACGCTTGTCAGTTGATACGTAGTCACGTTGAGTGTAACCAGTATACATTTGGCGAGGACGGCTGATCTTATGACCAGGTTGAGATAGCATCTCATCCCAGTGAGTGATCCAACCAACAGTACGTGCCATTGCAAAAATTACAGTGAACATGCTTGTTGGAATACCAATCGCTTTTAAGATAATACCAGAGTAGAAATCTACGTTAGGGTATAGTTTCTTCTCTACAAAGTACGGGTCTTCAAGGGCAATTTGCTCAAGCTTCATAGCAATATCAAGAAGTGGATCTTGGATATTTAGCTCAGCTAAAACTTCATGACACGTTTGACGCATTACTGTAGCACGTGGGTCGAAGTTTTTGTAAACGCGGTGACCAAAGCCCATAAGGCGGAATGGGTCAGCTTTGTCTTTAGCTTTAGCAACGTATTCATCAATACGATCCACAGAGCCAATCTCTTCTAACATGTTTAAACATGCTTCGTTAGCGCCGCCGTGAGCAGGTCCCCATAAAGAAGCAATACCAGCTGCAATACATGCATACGGGTTAGCACCTGATGAACCAGCAAGACGAACTGTTGAAGTCGATGCATTTTGCTCATGATCTGCATGAAGCATAAAGATTTTATCCATAGCTTTAGCAGTTACAGGGTTAACTTTATATTCTTCAGCAGGCACAGAGAACATCATGTGTAAGAAGTTTTCTGCATAGCTTAAATCGTTACGTGGGTATACAAACGGTTGGCCGATGTTTGTTTTATAAGCCATTGCAGCAATAGTTGGTAACTTAGCAACTAGCTTAACTGCACTTGTTTTACGTTGTTCTGCATCAGTAATATCAAGGTCTTCATGATAAAAAGATGATAATGCACCCACTACGCCACAAAGCATTGCCATTGGGTGAGCGTCAAAGCGGAAACCTTGGAAAAAGTTAGCAATTTTCTCGTCAAGCATAGTGCTTGTAGTGATTTCATTCTTAAAAACTTCGTATTGTTCTTTAGAAGGTAACTCACCATTTAAAAGTAAGTAGCAAAGCTCAATATAGTTAGAATCTTCAGCTAATTGCTCAATTGGGTAACCACGGTGAAGTAGTACACCTTTACCACCATCAATATAGGTGATTGCAGATTCACAAGAACCAGTCGACATGAAACCTGGGTCATAAGTAAAGTGACCATGTGAACCTAACGTACGTACGTCGATTACATCTTGGCCAGCAGTGCCTTGATAAATTGGAAGTTCGATTGGATCTAGTCCATCAATATGGACTGTGGCTTTTTTATCTGCCATCGCTATGTATCTCCTATTAAGATATCTATTCTGATTTTTAGATTTTAAAGTTCTGAAATCTGTTTTAAGCACATCTTCGCATTTTAACGTGAAAGAGGGGGTTAAAGTCAATTTTTATAAACATTATGCATATATGTATAATAAATATTCGGTATTAATTAAATATAATACTATTGGCTAATTCGCAAACATCTCTAAATAAACAAGAATTGTAAAAAGTCCTGTGGGTATATATACTAACGGTGGTTTTAAACCGTATTGTATTTGGGTAAACATATTCTTAACAGCTTAAAATTTACTGTTTTGTGAACTTTAACTATTTTGATACGTTTATTCTGATAGTTCCATCAGTAATATTTGGTGGGTTTTTAGAAAAACAAGTAGATGAGCTCCACTGTGAGCAAAGATGGGCAAGTAACTGTGAAAAAGCAAAGACCTGTAAATCTAGATCTAACAACTATATCTATGCCGGCAACGGCTAAAGCTTCAATTTTTCACCGCGTCACCGGTGTTGCATTGTTTTTTGCTTTAACGTTTGTCATTTGGGCTTGGTCTGAGTCTCTCTCTTCAGCTGAAGGTTTTGAATTCGTCAAGGGTCTGTTTAACGGATTCATTGCCAAATTTATAGCTTGGGGCACTGTTTCTGTATTAGGTTATCACCTTATTGGTGGCATCCGTCATATGATTATGGATATGGGACATTGGGAAGAACTTGAATCAGGTAACCTCAGCGCTAAAGTATCAATGGCTCTTGGTGTTGTGTTTGCCGTATTGGCAGGGGTGTGGATATGGTTTTAAATCAAGCAACTCTAAAACGTGATGGTGTACAAGATTTCGTATCTTTACGTACCACGGCATTAATAATCAGCGCGTACGCGATTTTTATTATCGGCTATTTTTTAGCGACGCCAGAAGTCACTTTCGAAGCCTGGACAGGCCTCTTCTCTAACCTAGCAATGAAAGGGTTTACTTTAATTACCCTTATTTGCATTATGGTTCATACCCGCATTGGCCTTTGGCAAGTTCTTACAGACTATGTTAAGTGTTCGAAGTTGCGTGCTGTATTAGGTTTTGTTTTAAACCTAATGGCCGTTGCTTACGTAGCTATTGGTCTAATCGTATTATGGGGTGTTTAAGTGAAATATTCTGTTCGTGAATTTGACGCCGTAGTAATTGGTGCAGGTGGTGCTGGTATGCGCGCTGCTTTAGCAATTACAGAATCTGGCAAAACGTGTGCATTAATATCTAAAGTATTTCCAACGCGCTCACACACTGTATCTGCTCAAGGTGGTATTACAGTAGCGCTTGGTAATTCACACGAAGACAACTGGGAATGGCATATGTACGATACCGTTAAGGGTTCCGATTTTATCGGTGACCAAGACGCTATTGAATACATGTGTCAAACTGGCCCAGAAGCTATTACTGAATTAGAAAACATGGGACTACCATTTTCTCGTTTTGAAAATGGCCGTGTTTACCAACGTCCTTTCGGTGGTCAATCGAAAAACTTTGGTGGTGAACAAGCCGCACGTACTGCTGCTGCAGCTGACCGTACTGGTCATGCTTTACTTCATCTTCTATATCAACAAAACGTTAAAAACAAAACAAATGTATTCTCTGAGTGGTATGCACTTGACTTAGTTAAAAACGACAATGGCGATGTAGTAGGGTGTACAGCAATTGAGATTGAAACAGGTGAAATCACTTTCTTCAAATCTAAAGCAGTTGTATTAGCCACTGGTGGTGCAGGTCGTATATTCGCATCAACAACAAATGCTCACATTAACACCGGTGACGGTGTTGGTATGGCAACACGCGCTGGTATTTCTATGCAAGACATGGAAATGTGGCAGTTCCACCCAACGGGTATTGCAGGTGCTGGTACGCTAGTAACTGAAGGTTGTCGTGGTGAAGGCGGTTATCTTTTAAATAAAGATGGCGAGCGCTTCATGGAACGTTACGCACCAAATGCAAAAGACTTAGCGTCTCGTGATGTTGTTGCGCGTTCAATGATGACTGAAATCCGTGAAGGTCGTGGTTGTGATGGTCCTTGGGGTCCTCATATCAAGCTGAAACTTGACCATTTAGGTGAAGAAACGCTTAACCTACGTCTTCCTGGCGTATGTGACTTAGCTAAAACTTTCGCTCACGTTGATCCAGCTAAAGAGCCAATTCCAGTAATTCCTACTTGTCATTATATGATGGGTGGTGTTCCTACTAACGTAAATGGACAAGCACTACAAATCGATGCTCAAGGCAACGAAAAAGTAGTTGAAGGTTTATTTGCTGTTGGTGAGATTGCATGTGTATCTGTACACGGTGCAAACCGCCTAGGTGGTAACTCATTACTAGATTTAGTTGTATTTGGCCGTGCTGCTGGTAACTTCTTAGGTAAGTACCTTAAAGATGTTGAAGTATCAAAAGCGGCTTCAGAGTCAGATTTAGAAGCGTCTCTTGCACGTTACAACCGTTGGGAAAATTCAACGGCTGGCCAAGGTGAAGATCCAGTTCAAATCAAAAAAGACCTACAGCAATGTATGCAGCTTAACTTCTCGGTATTCCGTGAAGGCGATTCAATGGCTTCTGGTCTTCAAGAACTTAAAGAAATTCGTGAACGTCTGCAACATGCTCGTCTTGATGATAAATCATCAGACTTCAATACGCAGCGTATCGAATGTCTTGAACTAGATAACTTAATGGAAACAGCTTACTCAACTGCAGTAGCTGCAAACTTCCGTACAGAAAGCCGTGGTGCACATTCTCGCTTTGACTACCCAGATCGTGATGACGAAAACTGGTTATGTCACTCAGTATTCAATCCTGTAACGGATGAAATGAGTAAGCGTGATGTAAACTATGCGCCTAAAACGCGTGAAGCTTTCCCACCTAAAGCACGTGTTTACTAGGAGATAGACGATGGCACAAGTACAATTTTCAGTTTATCGTTATAATCCAGATGTTGACAACGCTCCTCGTATGCAAGAATACACCTTGCAAACAGAGGAAGGTCACGACATGATGGTGTTAGATGCACTTATTCTTTTAAAAGAACAAGATCCTACACTATCTTTTCGTCGTTCATGCCGTGAAGGTGTGTGTGGATCTGATGGTGTTAACATGAATGGTAAAAATGGTTTAGCATGTATTACTCCTTTATCTACGCTACAAAAAAATGGCAAAGGTAAAATTGTAGTACGTCCATTACCAGGCTTACCTGTGGTTCGTGACCTTGTTATTGACATGAGTCAGTTCTACACTCAGTACGAAAAAGTTAAACCTTATTTAATTAATGATCAGCCTGCAGCAGGCGAGCGTCTTCAATCTATTGAAGAACGTGATAAATTAGATGGGCTATATGAGTGTATTTTGTGTGCATGTTGTTCGACATCGTGTCCTTCGTTCTGGTGGAATCCAGACAAGTTCATTGGTCCAGCAGGCCTTCTTCACGCTTACCGTTTCTTAGCTGATAGCCGAGATACAGCAACTGAAGAACGTTTAGCGGATTTAGACGATGCGTTCAGTGTGTTCCGTTGCCACAGTATCATGAACTGTGTTAGCGTTTGTCCTAAGGGTCTTAACCCGACTAAAGCAATTGGGCAAATCAAATCTATGTTATTAAACCGAGCGGTTTGATTACTTAGTAAACGTAAGATGGCTAATACAGATTATTAGCCATCTTGTTATGATAACTATTAATTTCTGCGCTAAAGAAAAGGGCTTATAAATGCACGAAGGTGTGATGAAGGCATGGCTAGAATCTTCACATTTAAACGGCGGCAACGTTGCTTATGTAGAAGAGCTTTATGAAGCGTATTTAGACGATGCGACTTCTGTGCCAGATGAATGGCGAGAAGTGTTCGAACAATTACCTAAAGTTGATGGTGTGGATGTTGAAGTAAAACATTCAGAAGTTCGAACGCAGTTTGCACAGCTTGCAAAAAACAAGCATAGAGAAGTAGTGGTAGCAGAGGGTAGTGGCGGTGACCTTAAACAGGTTAAAGTTCTACAACTTATTAATGCTTTCCGTTTTCGTGGACACCAAAATGCAAACCTAGATCCATTAGGTATTTGGCAACGAGAGCGTGTACGAGATTTAGAGCTAGAGTACCACGACTTATCTTCAAGTGATTTTGACCGCGAGTTTAACGTAGGATCGTTTGCCGTAGGCCGCGATACTATGCCTTTAGGTGAACTATACCAAGCACTAAAAACTACATATTGTGGTTCAATTGGCGCTGAGTATATGCACATCACATCAACAGAGGAAAAGCGTTGGTTACAACAGCGTTTAGAATCTGTCCAGTCTAGGCCAAAATTCGAAAAAGACGAAAAGCTGCGTATCCTAAAAGGATTAACTGCTGCTGACGGACTTGAAAAATATTTAGGGGCTAAGTTCCCAGGTGCTAAGCGTTTCTCACTTGAAGGTGGCGATGCGCTAGTTCCAATGTTAAAAGAGCTTATTCACCGCGCAGGTGAAAGCGGCCAACAAGAAGCTGTTATTGGTATGGCTCACCGTGGTCGTTTAAATGTTCTTGTAAATGTACTTGGTAAAAATCCATCAGAATTATTTGATGAGTTTGCTGGTAAACATAAAGAAACATTAAGTTCTGGCGATGTTAAATACCACATGGGTTATTCATCTGACTTTGCTACTAAAGGTGGCAATGTTCATATGGCGCTTGCGTTTAACCCGTCTCATCTTGAAATTGTAAATCCAGTTGTTATGGGCTCAGTACGTGCTCGTCTTGATCGCTTAGGTGACAGTTCTGGTATTAAAGCTTTACCAATTACAATTCATGGTGATTCTGCGGTTACAGGCCAAGGTGTTGTACAAGAAACGTTTAACTTATCACAAACTAACGCGTTTAGTTGTGGTGGTAGTATTCGTATTGTTGTAAATAACCAAGTTGGTTTTACTACATCAAAACAAGACGATGTACGCTCTACAGATTACTGTACTGACATTGCTAAAATGGTTCAGTCACCTATCTTCCATGTTAACTCTGATGACCCTGAAGCAGTTGCATTTGTTACTCAAATTGCACTTGATTTCAGAAACCAGTTTAAACGTGACGTAGTAATCGATTTAGTATGTTACCGTCGCCATGGTCACAATGAAGCTGATGAGCCTAATGCAACTCAGCCTGTTATGTACCAAAAAATTAAAAAGCACCCAGTTCCACGTTTAATTTACGCAGATCAACTTATAGCTGAAGGCTCTTTTTCTGAACAAGAAATAAAAGCACTTGCTGATGAGTACCGTAATGCATTAGACGAAGGCAACTGTGTTGTTTCAGAAATACAACCAGAGACATCGCATTCTTCAGATTGGGCAAAGTATGTTGGCCATGAATGGAATGTTGATTACGATGCCAGCGTACCTGTTGAAGAGCTCAAAGCACTCGGTGAGAAAGTCGCTTCTTACCCAGAGCAATATAAAGCACAGTCACGCGTTAAAAAGATTTACGATGATCGTAAATTAATGGCTTCTGGTGAGAAACCTCTAGATTGGGGTATGGCAGAAACACTTGCTTATGCAACAATTGCAACTGAAGGCACTGACATTCGTTTAACTGGTCAGGATTCAGGGCGTGGTACATTCTTCCATCGTCATGCTGTTGTTCACAGTCAATCAGACGGCGCTACTTATACACCTCTACAGCACTTAAGCGAAGATCAAGGTACTTTTGAAGTATTTGACTCTGTTTTATCTGAAGAAGCTGTTGTTGCTTTTGAATACGGTTATGCAACTGCAGAGCCTACTTCATTAGTACTTTGGGAAGCACAGTTTGGTGATTTCGCCAACGGTGCACAAGTTGTATTTGACCAATTCCTAAGTTCTGGTGAGCAAAAATGGGGCCGTTTATGTGGTCTTACAATTTTGTTACCACATGGCTACGAAGGACAAGGTCCAGAACATAGTTCAGCTCGTTTAGAGCGTTTCCTACAACTATGTGCTGATCACAACATGCAAGTATGTGTTCCATCTACTCCTGCACAAGTTTACGCTATGCTTCGTCGTCAATCAGTTCGACCACTACGTCGTCCGTTGATTGTTATGACGCCTAAGTCGTTGCTTCGTCATCCTCTTGCAACTTCATCGCTTGAAGAGCTATCGCATGGTGTTTTCCATAATATGATCGACGAAGTTGATGATATTAACCCTGAGAAAGTTGAACGCGTTGTATTTTGTAGTGGTAAAGTTTATTACGAACTATTACAAGAGCGTCGTAAGCTAGAGCAAGATAATATTGCTATTGTTCGTGTTGAGCAGTTATATCCGTTCCCACATGACGAAATGCAAACAATTATGGAGCGTTACCAACACGTAACTGATTTTGTATGGTGTCAAGAAGAGCCACAAAACCAAGGTGCATGGTATTGTTCACAACATCACTTTATTGATGCAATCCCACAAGGTGCTAAATTAAAATATGCAGGACGTAAAGCGTCTGCATCACCAGCGTGTGGTTACATGTCAGTACATACTAAAGAACAACAAGCGCTCGTTGCCGACGCGCTTACTATAGAAAATAAAGGATAAGCAATGAGCACAGAAATTAAAGTTCCTGTTCTTCCTGAGTCGGTTGCAGATGCTACCGTTGCTACATGGCATGTAAGTGTTGGCGACAAAGTAACTCGCGATCAAAACTTAGTAGACATTGAAACAGATAAAGTGGTTTTAGAAGTTGTTGCACAGCATGACGGTGTAATTACAGAAATATCACAAGAAGAAGGTGCAACCGTACTTGGCGATCAAGTTATGGGTTTACTTGGTGATGCTGATGCAGCGCCAGCAAGTGAAGGTTCATCTAAAGAAGAATCAGCACCAGCTAAATCAGAAGACGCGCCAGCGGCGCAATCAGCACCAGCATCAGAAGGTAAAGAAGTGGACATTAAAGTACCTGTACTTCCAGAATCAGTTGCAGACGCAACAATTGCTACATGGCATGTACAACCAGGTGACGCAGTAACACGCGACCAAAACTTGGTAGATATTGAAACAGATAAAGTTGTTCTTGAAGTAGTAGCTCAAGAAGATGGCATCATGGGTGATATCATTCACAACGAAGGCGATACTGTACTAGGCGAGCAAGTAATTGGTTCGGTTAAAGCAGGCGGTGCACCAGCGGCTCCAGCTGCAAAAGCAGACGAAACGCCAGCAGCAGATTCTAGCGAAAGTTCAGATGTGTTAACACCATCAGTTCGTCGTTTAATTGCTGAGAAAGGCTTAGACGCTTCTAAAATTAACGGCACGGGTAAAAATGGCCGCGTAACTAAAGAAGACGTTGATACGTTCTTAAAAGCACCAGCGCCAGCGGCTAAAAAAGCAGAAGCTTCTGCTCCTGCAGCACCGATGGGCGATCGTACTCAAAAACGTGTTCCTATGACTCGCCTGCGTAAAACGATTGCTACACGTCTTCTTGAAGCTAAAAATTCAACTGCAATGTTAACAACATTCAACGAAGTGAACATGGAACCAATCATGAGCCTTCGTAAGCAGTACCAAGAAGTATTTGAAAAGCGTCATGGCATTCGTTTAGGTTTCATGTCTTTCTACGTGAAAGCGGTAACTGAAGCACTTAAACGCTTCCCAGATGTTAATGCATCAATTGATGGTGACGATATTGTTTACCATAACTATTTTGATATCAGCATTGCAGTATCTACTCCACGTGGTTTAGTTACTCCAGTACTTAAAGATTGTGACAAACTATCTGTTGCTGAAATCGAAAAGGGTATTCGCGAATTAGCACTTAAAGGTCGTGATGGTAAGCTAACGCTTGCAGATATGACCGGTGGTAATTTCACTATTACTAATGGCGGCGTATTTGGTTCATTACTATCTACACCTATCATTAACTTGCCACAGTCTTCAATTTTGGGTATGCATAAAATCCAAGACCGTCCGATGGCTGTAAATGGTAAAGTAGAAATACTTCCTATGATGTATTTAGCTCTTTCTTATGACCACCGTATCATTGATGGTAAAGAATCAGTTGGTTTCTTAGTGACTATTAAAGAGTTACTTGAAGATCCAACTCGCTTATTGCTAGATGTTTAATCTAGTTGTATGAAATGTAAGCTGTGAATGAACATTCACAGCTTTTTTTTTGCGCCTTTGGTCTTACTGGGGTTTTCATGTTAAGCCTTGGGATCTATACTAGGTGCGCAATTTGGGATAGTTGTTTATTTGAAAAAATATTCAGCTCTTTTAGTATAAAAAATTGGATAAAGCATCATGAATTTGCATGAGTATCAGGCAAAACAACTTTTTGCCGAATATGGTTTACCAGTTTCTCAGGGTTTCGCTTGCGATACACCTGAAGAAGCTGCAGCAGCTGCTGAAAAAATCGGCGGTGATATGTGGGTTGTTAAAACTCAGGTTCACGCAGGTGGACGTGGTAAAGCTGGCGGTGTAAAGCTAGTAAAAACTATCGACGAAGTAAAAGCGTTTGCAGCTAACTGGTTGGGTAAAAACCTAGTTACTTACCAAACAGACGAGAAAGGTCAGCCAGTAGCTAAAATTTTAGTTGAAAGCTGTACTGACATTGCTAACGAATTGTACCTAGGTGCAGTAGTTGACCGTGCATCTCGCAAAGTAGTTTTCATGGCGTCTACTGAAGGCGGCGTTGAAATTGAAACTGTTGCAGAAGAAACACCAGAGCTTATCCACAAAGCTGAAATTGATCCATTAGTGGGTCCTCAAGCTTACCAAGCACGTGAACTAGGCTTTAAATTGGGTCTGAACCCAGTACAAATGAAGCAGTTTGTTAAGATCTTTATGGGTCTTGGTAACATGTTTACTGATTTTGATTTCGCACTACTTGAGATCAACCCGTTAGTAATTACAGACGAAGGTAACCTTCACTGTCTTGACGGAAAAATCGGTATTGATGGTAATGCACTTTACCGTCAACCTAAAATCCGTGAGTTCCACGATCCATCTCAAGAAGATGCACGTGAAGCACACGCAGCAAGCTTCGAGCTTAACTACGTTGCTCTAGATGGCAATGTTGGTTGTATGGTTAACGGTGCAGGCCTAGCAATGGGTACTATGGACATCGTAAACCTACACGGCGGCAAACCGGCTAACTTCCTAGATGTTGGCGGCGGCGCGACTAAAGAACGTGTTTCTGAAGCATTCAAAATCATCCTTTCTGACGATAATGTTAAAGCTGTTTTAGTAAACATCTTTGGCGGTATCGTACGTTGTGACATGATTGCTGAAGGTATCATTGGCGCAGTTAAAGAAGTTGGCGTAAATGTACCTGTAGTTGTACGTTTAGAAGGTACTAATGCTGAATTAGGTCGTGAAGTTCTTAAGAACTCAGGTCTAGATATCATTGCTGCTGAATCACTAACAGACGCTGCTGAGAAAGTTGTTGCTGCTGCGGAGGGCAAATAATGTCTGTATTAATCAATAAAGATACAAAAGTTATCTGTCAAGGTTTCACTGGTGGCCAAGGTACTTTCCACTCAGAGCAAGCGCTTGAGTACGGTACACAAATGGTTGGTGGTGTAAGCCCAGGTAAAGGCGGTCAAACGCACCTTGGTCTTCCTGTATTCAACACAGTTCGTGATGCTGTTCAAGAAACTGGCGCAACTGCTTCAGTTATCTACGTACCAGCTCCTTTCTGTAAAGATGCAATCTTAGAAGCTATCGATGCTGGCATCGAGCTGATTGTTTGTATCACTGAAGGTATCCCTACGCTTGATATGGTTGACGTTAAAGTTAAACTAGATCAAACAGGTACTCGTATGATCGGTCCTAACTGTCCAGGTGTTATTACTCCTGGTGAGACTAAGATTGGTATCATGCCTGGTCACATCCACAAACCTGGTAAAGTAGGTATTGTTTCTCGCTCTGGTACTTTAACGTACGAAGCGGTTAAGCAAACTACTGATGCTGGTTTTGGTCAGTCTACGTGTGTTGGTATTGGTGGTGATCCAATCCCAGGTACTAACTTTATCGACGTTCTAGAAATGTTCGAAAAAGATCCACAAACTGAAGCAATCGTAATGATTGGTGAAATTGGTGGTACTGCAGAAGAAGAAGCTGCAGAGTACATCAAAGCTAACGTAACTAAACCTGTAGTATCTTACATTGCTGGTGTTACTGCACCAGAAGGTAAGCGTATGGGTCACGCTGGCGCAATCATCGCAGGCGGTAAAGGTACTGCTGATGAGAAATTTGCTGCATTAGAAGCTGCGGGCGTAAAAACTGTACGTTCACTTGCTGAAATCGGTAAAGCACTTAAAGAGAAAACAGGCTGGTAATTGCTTGTTTCCTCTGAAAAGGCCCGCTTATGCGGGCCTTTTTGTTATTGAGGTAAATTTAGAACGGATAACTAATATGCTGAAAAAAGCGTACAGACAAATCTTGTCGTTGCTTATTTATGGCCAGCTCGTTACATAATGCATGAATTGTTTTCTCTACTTGGTTCATAAAGCGGCCATAACCAATTTCATGTTTATCCTGCTGCGTTGCGACAATAACAAAATGTAGTGTTTCTACTAATTTTGTTGTTTCATAAAAATACTTAATTTGATTTTCATTTGATTCAACATCAAAACTCAACTTTTGTAACTCTGTATTACCTTCATTTTTATCTATTTTACTGTTTCGGACAATGGGTATTGCGCCATTAGCTACCATTGCACCGTGTGTTAGTTTGTTTTGTTCACATGCGCGTTTAAAACTATCTGCAAAGTAATCATAAAACTTTTCCACATCGTTATTGTTCACCATTGTTTGAAACTGTGTTTTGATGGCCCGAGAAAGCGCAATGGTAAATGTTGCGTAAGTCATTTCAGCATAGTCACTAGGAATATTACATTGCCTTGATTGATAACGAGGGTAGAGGCTTCTGAGTTTATATCCATAACTCTCTTTATTTCCCTTATCTTTAGCAAATAAATCGTAAGTTAGATGTTGGTGATCGCGAAGTTTAAATTGGGGCTGATTTATAAATAACTGTTCTTGGAGTAAGTTTAATACTTTTTGCACTCTATTGTGAAACAAAGCTGAGTTTGCACGTAAGTCTTCACCCGTGGCTAAAAACAAGAAACGTATTTTCTTACTTTTTATATCTGGTGAGTAATAAATTTTATGTGCCTCGTGATAACGAGGGTTATAAAAAAACAACATCTGCTTGTCGGTTTCTAGTTGATATGACTCATCATGAAAGCGTACAACCGGTAGTTTATCGTTTGCTAATAAATGTACATTATGCAGTTCATACTCATCACAACATGCAAATAATTGACGCGCAATACGCTCGTAGCAACAGTTTATAGTGCTAAAGCTATTATAAAATGCTTCATTAGGTATTATTTCAGCCAATAAATAGTGGTTAGCGCGTGCATTAGTTGGAATATATACACGGTGTTGATTAAGTGTCGCCATCTTAGAATCCTTATAAAGTAGGTTATTTAGCTACTATAATTGGCTTTGATGACCTAAATGTTGCGTTAAAACAAATTTTATTCATAAACAATTGAACAAGTGGATTAAAGTTAATCAATATCTAAAATAAACCTTAATCTATTGCTGTATGTTAGTGTATGTTTTTGTAATAATGCATTAGTTTTGTTATTACGTAATATTTAGAGGATCACACTCCTATGGCGGAAATTGAGAATCGCCCAAGTAACTTTATTAGAACCCGAATTGATGAAGACTTAGCAAGTGGAAAACATGCGACTACGCATACACGTTTTCCACCTGAACCAAATGGTTTTTTGCATATTGGCCATGCCAAATCAATTTGTTTAAATTTTGGTATCGCTAGAGATTATAATGGCTTATGTAATCTACGTTTTGACGATACAAATCCAGAAAAAGAAGACATTAACTACGTTAATTCTATTAAAGAAGATGTGCAGTGGTTAGGCTTTAATTGGGATGGCGACATAAAGTATTCTTCTAACTATTTTGATACTTTATATGGTTACGCAGTAGAGCTTATTGAAAAAGGCTTAGCGTACGTTTGTTTTTTAACTGCAGACGAAGCACGACAGCACCGTGGAACATTAAAAGAGCCAGGTAAAAACAGTCCTTATAGAGATACTTCAGTTGAAGAAAATCTAGCGTTATTTGAAAAAATGCGCGCTGGCGAATTCAAAGAAGGTGAATGTGTACTGCGTGCTAAAATTGATATGGCAAGCTCATTTATGGTGCTTCGCGATCCAATTATTTACCGTGTACGTTTTGCTCATCATCATCAAACAGCTGACAAGTGGTGCATTTACCCAATGTATGACTTCACTCACTGTATTTCTGATGCGCTTGAAGGTATTACACATTCATTATGTACATTAGAGTTTCAAGATAACCGTCGTTTATACGACTGGGTACTTGATAACATTAGTTTAGAATGTCACCCACAGCAAATTGAGTTTTCGCGCTTAAATCTTGAATACACTATTATGTCAAAGCGTAAGCTAAATGATTTAGTAGTAAATAACTATGTAGAAGGGTGGGATGACCCTCGTATGCCTACTATTGCAGGTTTACGTCGTCGTGGTTATACACCAGGTTCAATCCGTGAATTTTGTTTGCGTATTGGTGTAACAAAACAAGAGAATATGGTTGAAATGGGCATGCTTGAAGCCTGTATCCGTGAAGACTTAAACGAAAATGCACCACGTGCAATGGCTGTACTCGATCCTGTTAAAATCGTTATTGAAAACTACGATGCAGATAAAGTTGAAACTTTATCAGTGGCTAATCACCCAAATAAAGAAGAAATGGGGCGTCGTGATGTTCCATTTACTCGTGAAATCTATATTGAACGAGAAGACTTTAAAGAAGAAGCGAATAACAAATTCAAACGTTTAGTACTTGATAAAGAAGTACGCTTACGTGGTGCTTATGTTATTAAAGCGCAGCGTGTTGAAAAAGACGAAAATGGCGAAATCACAACTATCTTCTGTACTTACGACAGCGAAACACTTGGTAAAAACCCAAGTGATGGTCGTAAAGTAAAAGGTGTTATTCATTGGGTTTCAGCACCAGAGTCTATTAGTGCAGAAGTTCGTTTATACGACCGCTTGTTTAGCGTACCAAATCCAGCAGCTGCAGAGGAATTTGAAACTACGCTAAACCCGGAGTCACTGGTTGTTTTACCTAATGCTAAATTAGAACCATCGCTTGCTAATTCACAAGCAGAGCAGGGCTTTCAGTTTGAGCGTACAGGTTATTTCTCTCGTGATTCTAAATCAGAGAACGTTGTATTTAATCAAACAGTGGGTCTTCGCGATTCATGGTCTAAAACTCAATAAGTAATACCAATTCGCTTAATTAAGTGATCTATTTTGAGGCTGGAAAAACGTGTTGATAGCTAGGCAAAAAATTCGCTATTTAGTTGTTCTAAATGAGCATTTTTTAACGCAGGTAGCGACACGTTTAGCCCCGCGAAATGATCAAGTATTATTGCGGATTGGTATAATACTTAAAATATACCCAGGATTTACTGGGTATATTTATTACTATTGTCTTTTAGGCACAAAAAAAACCTGCACTTAGCAGGTTTTTTTATTGCTTTTAAAAGCGATATTAGCTGTTAGCGTCGCTAAATTCTTTACACGCTGCTTTATCATTACACTCACCGTATAAATACAAAGAATGGTTTGTAAGAGTAATACCATTTTCTTCAGCAATTTCTAGTTGACGACGCTCAATCATGTCATCTTCAAACTCTACCACTTTGCCACATTTCAAACATACTAAATGATCGTGGTGAGTGCTTCCAGAAAGTTCAAATACTGATTTTCCGCCTTCAAAGTGATGACGGCTTACAATACCCGCATCATCAAATTGGTTAAGTACGCGGTATACAGTTGCAAGACCAATTTCTTCACCTAGATCCAAAAGAATTTTGTAAACATCTTCAGCACTGATGTGTTGGTTATCTGGAGATTGTAAAATCTCTAATATTTTAATACGCGGTAAAGTTACTTTTAGACCGGCTTTTTTAAGTTCCAAGTTATGATCAGTCATTAAATCTGTCTCAATTTTATTTGGTTATACTAGACATCTTGCAAAGATGTACACGACACATTAGCAACAAACAGGATAACGTGCCTAAGCGTTAAGTGCAAAGAACAATTGATATATATTGCCACTAAAGCTTAAAACGCTAACTGTTTGATAATTATTTAAACAGCTAGCGATATATGCAGTAAATTAGTCAGCTAATTCACTTAAACACATTTCTTCATATACTTGAGCAGACCATGCTTTAACACGTTGTTCTGTAAGCTCTGGTTGACGGTCTTCGTCGATACCCAAACCTACAAAGTGCTTATCATCAGCCATACCTTTAGACGCTTCAAAGTCATAGCTTTCACTTGGCCAATGGCCCACAACAATAGCGCCACGTTCAGTAACAATATCGTTGATCATGCCCATTGCATCTAAAAAGTACTCAGCGTAATCTTCTTGGTCACCACAACCAAAAATAGCAACAAGTTTACCTTCAAAGTCTACTTCCTCAAGTTCTGGAAAAAAGTCATCCCAGTCACATTGAGCTTCACCGTAGTACCAAGTAGGGATACCGAATAAGATTAAATCAAATTCAGCAATCTCTTCTTTAGAGCTTTTTGCAATATCATGAACAGCCACTAGCTTTTTACCCAATTCTTTTTGGATCATTTTTGCTACGTGTTCTGTGTTACCTGTGTCACTTCCGAAAAAAATGCCTACACTTGCCATGGATTTAAAACCTTTTATGTATCAATAGCCAATCTTTCTTGTAAAATCGTTTCAATCAGCGCACTACGGCTAATATTTTGTGCATCTGCCATATCACTCAATGCTTGATATAACTGCGATGAAACTTTAAATTCAACACGCTTTAAACCACGTGCTTTATCTCTTTTTATTTGATTACGTTTATTTACCTTTAACTGCATATCCCGAGAAAGGGGATTGGTTTTAGGTCTGCCTGGGCGTTTTTCGTATTCAAATAAATCGAGTGTAGTTCTATCTGTTTCTGACTTCGCCATGCTTAACCTACACCTGCGCCTTGCCAAAATACTTGAATAAGCCCTTTAGCAATAAAGCCTGAACAACCTAAAAAGAGCACGCCCCAAACAATGTATTGTCCGAACTTTGGTACATTGCCACTTTTTAGTACGTCTTTAATTGCCATGCCGATGAATATGAAAATACCGGCTAAGCCAAAATACAACCCTAGGGTATCAAATTCGTTAATTAACTGACTGACCATCAACGTATAACCTTTAAATTAAACGGCGCGTACTATAGCATATAAATATTCATATATTTAGTGCGCTGAATTAAAAACACGCGATTAAAATTGCTTTAAACCGCAGTTAAAAAGTCATTTATCGCTTTATTAACAGCAAGAGGCTTTTGAGCATGAAGCCAATGACCTGCGCCATGAATAATTTTAGCCTTGGTGTTTTTAAAGCGTGCTGTAATTGCAGTACGATGCTCGGGCAATATATAGTCAGAATCATTACCTTTGATGAAAAGAGTATCGCATAAACAAGAATTGTTTTCATTAACATTGGACGTGATTGTCGAATATTTTTCGTCAAGCACATTTAGGTTAAATCGCCATGCAAAATGACCTTCTTCATTTTTAGCGAGGCTTTTAAGTAAAAACTGTCGAACCCCCAGCTCTTCAATATAAGGCTGCATAATTGCATCAGCTTGCTTTCTATCGTCTATTGACTGCGTTGAAACTGCTTTTAATGCTTGTAATATTTTTGTGTGGCGAGCAGGGTAACTAACAGGTGCGATATCAAGTACAACCAATTTATTTACCAGTTCAGGGTGTGTTAGTGCTAATTCCATTGCGACTTTCCCACCCATAGAATGCCCAACTAAATGAGCTTTATCTATGTTTAAATGTGCTAATAACTCGACAATATCTTGAGCCATTGCAGGGTAGTTCATTTCATCACTATGAGGAGAAAGCCCGTGGTTGCGTAAATCAACGTTAATAACATTAAAGTGTTCACTTAATGGTTTTGCGATTACATTTAGGTTTTCTAATGATCCAAAAAGTCCGTGGATCAAAATAACATTAGGGCCTTGCCCTTGTTGCTTGTAATTTAACTGCATACACGCCTCCTGAAAATTTCGCCATAGTTTGCCGAGCATTGCTCTAAAAAGCAAAAAATACAGCGACTATTTATTAAATTGGGCTTTTGTTTGTTAAATCAACAACAATCTAGTAAATATTAATATGTTTACGGGAGTGCTTGTTGTAACTCGCATTTCTGATTGGTTTGGGTATAATCACACGGGAGAAAAAAATGTGACCCGTAATGACAGGAAGAACATGAAACAAATCGACATAGACGACGAGTTATATCAGTATATTGCAAGCAATACGCAAAGTATTGGTGAAAGTGCATCCACTATTTTACGTCGTTTATTAAATCTGAGCGGCGAAAAAATTCAAACCGCAAACGTAGAACTAACTCAAAATAATCAAACTGCGACTACGTCTACCGCCACATTAAAAAGCTCAGAGCTACCTGCTGCTGAGACTGCAAAAAAACAAACGCCTGTAGCTCACGCACCCGTGAAGCAAAAAAGCGATAATGTTTTTAATGTATTAAATAAAGAAGAGCTGGCAATGCAGAAGGGTGTTGTTGGGCGCTTTTTGTTTATTTTAAGTGCATTTTACCGCACACATAAAACTGATTTTTCGGCTGTACTAGATATTAAAGGGCGTGACCGTGTTTACTTTGCTACTAGTAAAGAAGCCTTAGTAAATAGCGGTAGTAGTATGAACCCTAAAAACATAACTGATAGTGAATATTGGGTTATGACAAATTCTAATACAACGCGTAAAAAAATGATGCTTCATGAAGTTGCTCTTTGCCTTGGATATAGTGCAGAGCAAGCTGAAAAAATTCGCGATTACCTGTAAGGAAATATAATGGCTATTCACTCAGGCGCAGGCAAAACTGCTCCACAATCAGCACTGGTTAACGTACCTAAATTAGTATCTGCGTATTACTTAAACGAACCTGATCTTGAACAAAATCCAGAGCATTGTGTTGCTTTTGGTACATCAGGCCACCGTGGTTGTTCTTACGATGTTAAATTTAACGAGTCACACATTTTAGCGATTACTCAGGCTATTTGTGATTATAGAAAACAAAATGATATTTTTGGTCCGTTATTTTTAGGTAAAGACACACACGCACTGAGTGAGGCTGCATTTAATTCAGCTATTGAAGTTTTAGTTGCTAACGAAGTGCAAGTGATAACGCAAGAAAACGGTGACTTTACACCAACGCCAGTTATCAGCCACGCCATAGTTAGCCATAACAAGCTGCACCCAAATGAGCTTGCAGACGGGATTGTTGTTACGCCTTCACATAACCCTCCTGAAGATGGTGGCTTTAAATACAATCCACCTAATGGCGGACCTGCTGATACCGACGTCACTAAGTGGATTGAAGACAGAGCAAATCAACTTTTATTAGAAGACTTGGTTGAAGTTGAGTTATTCCCATTCGCTAAAGCTTCACGTTCAGGCTTTATTCGCTACGAAGATTTAATGACTCCTTATATTGATGATTTAGCAAATATCGTTAATTTAAAAGCCGTTAGCGATGCAGGTATCAAAATTGGTATCGATCCACTAGGTGGTTCAGGTATTAATTTTTGGCCTGTTATTGCTAAAAAATATAATTTAGATTTAACCGTCGTTAATGATGTTGTTGACCCACGTTTTGCTTTTATGCCACTTGATAAAGATGGCAAAATTCGTATGGATTGTTCATCACCTTATTCAATGGCAAACCTTATTGCATTAAAAGATGACTTTGATGTGTCTATTGGTAACGACCCTGACTACGATCGCCACGGTATTGTAACGCCAGATGGTTTAATGAATCCAAACCACTTTTTAGCAGTGGCAATTGATTACTTACTTAAACACCGTGATTGGAATGAAACAGTAGAGATTGGTAAAACACTGGTTTCTAGCTCTATGATCGATAAAGTAGCAGCGCGCAATAATCGAAAAGTAAAAGAAGTACCCGTAGGCTTTAAATGGTTTGTTGAAGGCTTAAGCAAAGGCAAGCTTGCATTTGGTGGCGAAGAAAGCGCAGGTGCTGCATTCTTACGTTTTGATGGCTCTGTATGGTGTACAGATAAAGACGGCTTTATTATGGGACTACTTGCTGCAGAAATACTTGCAGTAACAGGTAAAACTCCATCAGCGCTTTATAAAGAACTAGAACAAGAGTTTGGTTCTCCAATTTATAAACGCCTTGATGCACCGGCCTCAAGCGGCCAAAAGTCACGTTTAAAAGCATTAAGTGCTTCTGATGTTAAAGCAGATACACTTGCTGGCGAACCTATTTTGCAAAAACTGACTCATGCACCAGGTAACGATGCGGCAATTGGTGGTTTAAAAGTGGTCACTGAAAATGGCTGGTTTGCAGCGCGTCCATCAGGTACTGAAGATATTTATAAAATATACCTTGAATCATTTAAAGGTGAAGAGCATTTAGCGTTACTTGAAAAAGAAGCTAAAAAGCTTGTAGATTCAGTTATAAGCTAACTTAATCTAATAATTTTAAAACGGCTGATTTATTCAGCCGTTTTTGTTTCTATACCTCTACCTTGTGCATATATATGCATAAGAGTTTACTCTCACATTATTTTTAAAGGGCTTATTACATGTCAGCCAATCCATCTTACTTAAATGAATTAAAACAAACGGGCGATTTTTTAACGCTTAGTCGTGACAACGAATGGCATTTAGATGCAGGTGAATTTGTTTTAGATAATGGAACCCGTGTAAATATACACGATACCGGTGTAATTGAGTTTCAACCTGCTGTTAAAACAAGCAAAGATGTAATTTATTCAAGCGCTGTACACGGTAACGAAACTGCGCCAATTGAAATTTGTGATGCGCTCATTAAACAAATTATAAAAGGTGAGCTAGTCCTTAAACAGCGTGTTTTATTTATTTATGGTAATCCACAATCAATTAATATTGGCCTGCGTTTTGTAGAAGAAAACTTAAATAGATTATTTAATGGTTACCATACAGTTGAAGGTGTACCAATGAATAATGAACGAAACCGCGCTGCAAAGCTTGAGCAATACGTAAGTGACTTTTATGCCCGTGGCCAGCAAGGCAGTAGCCGATGTCATTACGACTTACACACTGCAATTAGAGGCTCTAAAAACGAAAAATTTGCTGTGTATCCATTTTTACATGGTAAGCCATGGAAAAAGTCACAGTTACAATTTTTATTGAGCTGTGGTGTAAATACCGTACTTATGATGAAATCACCCGCAACAACGTTTAGCTATTATTCGTCGTTTGTTCATGGTGCAGACTCGTTTACGGTAGAGCTGGGTCAGGTTAAGCCATTTGGCCAAAATGATATGGCCCGCTTTGAAAAAACAAAGCAAACATTAACTGCATTAATTAGCCAAAATGAAGTTAAATACCCTGATTTTAATGCAAGTGAGTTTGAGTTATTTGCAGTGCACCGCACAATTAATAGAACGCAGGATGATTTTAGTTTCCCTTTTTCTGATGATGCTGAAAACTTTACTGGCTTTGCGAAAGGTGAACTACTTGCAACCGACGGTGATACAGCGATTTACGCTGACGTTGAAGGTGAGGCTATTATATTTCCAAATGCGAGCGTAGCATTAGGCCAAAGAGCACTGCTTACTGTTATTCCAATGGATATTGATAGCAATTTCGTCTAATTAAACTCATCAGACCACTACTGGCTTCAAGTTAACTATATGATTACTATTAATTAAAGTAACCGTATCGTTAACTTGCCACTTATTTAACCTGTATTTGCTTTTGTTTCGTCCCAGATGTGTTGAATAACACTTTACGTTAACGTAAAGTGTTGGCAGCTTTAATTAAAGATAGTGCAGATGTTGCAAAGTTTAACCAGCAACAATCACCCACAATAATAATTTAAAGGGGCACTGTTTTACCGACAACAAAAGAAGGTAGGTTATGAGTAATCCAAATAACGTATCGCTGAATATTAACCACGAGCTTGAATTTATTGATGGCCAAGCACTTAATATTCCAACCCTTAGTATTTTAACTGAGGACGGCGACATTCATCCTAGTGCAACAGCACCTGATATTTCAAAACATACCGCTATTAAGTTATATGAAACAATGCGTTTTATACGTTTGTTAGATGAACGTATGCAAGGCGCGCAGCGCCAAGGTCGTGTTAGTTTTTATATGCAATGCCTAGGCGAAGAAGCCGCAGTTACAGCCTCTGCTGCTGCTCTTGATCAAGACGATATGATCATGGCTCAATATCGTGAACAAGCTGCACTACATTATCGTGGTTTTACACTCGATCAATTTATGAACCAAATGTTCTCAAATGAATTGGATTTAGGTAAAGGTCGCCAAATGCCAATCCATTATGGCTCTAAAGCGCTAAACTACATGACGATTTCATCGCCACTGGGTACGCAAATACCACAGGCAACAGGTTATGCATATGGTCAAAAAATAAAGCATATCGACGCTAAAACAGGTGAGCTTGCAAGCACAATTGATAACGTGACTATTTGTTACTTTGGTGAAGGTGCTGCATCAGAAGGTGACTTTCATGCGGGCTTAAATATGGCGGCTGTTCACAAAGCGCCGGTTATATTTTTTGCACGTAATAACGGCTATGCCATATCTACCCCTGCTGATGAACAGTTTAAAGGCGATGGTATTGCGTCGCGTGGTGTAGGTTATGGTATTAAAACAATTCGTGTTGATGGCACAGATGCACTTGCTGTGTATACAGCGACCAAAAAAGCACGCGAAATAGCCTCAACACAAGGTGAGCCTGTACTTATTGAATCGATTGCTTATCGATTAGGCGCGCATTCTACATCAGACGATCCCAGTGGTTATCGCTCTAAAGATGAAGAGGCAAATAATCAAATCTGTCCTATTGATAAATTTAGAAAATGGTTGGTCAAGCAAGATTGGTTAAACGAAGAAGACGACATAAAAGCAAAAGAGTCGATTCGTGAAGAAATTTTAGCAGCGCTTAAGCGTGCTGAAGTTGTTGCCAAGCCGGCTTTAGAAGAATTGGTATCTGACGTTTACGATACACCAATTCCATTATTGCAACGTCAGTACGAGCAATTAAAAGAACATATAAAACAGCATCCAGATGCTTACCCAGTAACTGCAGGGAGAATTAAGTAATGGCTAAAATGAACATGCTCCACGCAATTAACTCTGCCCTCGATATTACGATGAACGAACACCCTCAAGCCTGTATTTTTGGCGAAGATGTTGGTTACTTCGGTGGTGTATTTAGAGCAACATCAGGCTTGCAAGAAAAGTACGGTAAGCATCGCGTTTTTAATACGCCTTTAACCGAACAAGGTATTTTAGGCTTTGCTAATGGTTTAGCGGCATTTGGTGCGCCTGCATTAGCAGAAATTCAATTTGCTGATTATATTTTCCCAGCGTTTGATCAAATAGTAAATGAAGCCGCTAAATTTCGTTATCGCAGTGGTAATGAATTTAATGTAGGTAACTTAACTATTCGTACGCCTTATGGCGGTGGTATTGCTGGTGGCTTATATCACTCGCAATCACCCGAAGCTTATTTTGCACATACACCGGGCTTAAAAGTGGTTGTACCGCGTAACCCTTATCAAGCTAAGGGTTTATTACGTGCCTCTATTAAAGATGATAACCCTGTCATATTTTTTGAGCCTAAGCGTTTATATCGTGCATCAACAGGCGAAGTGCCAGAAGAAGATTATAGTATTGAATTAGGCACGGCTGAAGTAGTACAAGAGGGTACCGATATTACGCTTTTAGCGTGGGGTGCTCAAATGGAGATTATTGAAGAGGCAGCACAGCAAGCAAGCGAGCAAGGTATAAGCTGTGAAGTAATAGATCTTCGTAGTATTTTACCATGGGATGTTGAAACGATTGCTAAATCGGTTATTAAAACCGGCCGTTTAATTGTGAGCCATGAAGCGCCTATAACTAATGGCTTTGGTGCCGAGATAGCAGCAACAATACAACAAGAGTGTTTCTTGCATTTAGAGTCGCCAATTTTACGTGTATGTGGTCTAGATACACCATACCCGTTGGCACTTGAAAAAGAATACGTACCGGACGCACTAAAAGTGTTGGCTGCAATTAAACAATCAATGGATTTTTAGGGGTTACCATGGCGAAAGATTTTATATTACCCGATATTGGTGAAGGCATTGTTGAATGCGAAGTTGTTGAGTGGCTAGTTCAAGAAGGCGATACCGTATCTGAGGACCAGCCAATTTGTGATGTGATGACAGACAAAGCATTAGTACAAATTCCAGCAGTGCATGATGGCATTATTTCAAAGCTATATTATCAAAAAGGTGAAATTGCTAAAGTACATGCTCCTTTATTTGCTATGGATGTAACTGGTGATAGTACGAGTAATGAAGTAGTAGAAGAGCCTGTACAAGCTGAAAATCAAACTAATAACAATGCATCTGATGTAGTTGAAGACTTTATACTCCCTGATATTGGTGAAGGTATTGTCGAATGTGAGATTGTTGATTGGTTAGTCGCAGAAGGTGATGAAATAGAAGAAGACCAAGCGGTTTGTGACGTAATGACCGATAAAGCATTAGTACAAATTCCGGCAAAATATACAGGCACAGTAAAAAAACTATATTACCAAAAAGGTGAAATAGCAAAAGTACATAGCCCGTTGTTTCAAATGACAATTGCAGGCAGTGCAGTAAAGCCAAATGTTGATATAAACCAAGCGGTCGTAAAGGCTCAAACTAATGCCGTCGCTGAAAAAGTTGCCTCTGTTAAAACGCAGCAAGCTGCAAAGGTTATCAATCAGAAAGCGGTGGCGTCGCCTGCAGTTCGTCGTAAAGCTCGTGAGCTAGATGTTGATTTAACGTGCGTACCAGGTAGTGGAAAAAATGGACGTATTTACAAGCAAGATATTGAAGAGTTTGTAAAAGGCGAAGTGCCAAATACTATTGATACTTCACCGCTTAATAGCGATGCTTCTCAAAGTGCAGTACAAAACCAAACACAGAATCAAAGCGGTGGTGTACGAGTAGAGCAAATTAAAGGCATTAAAGCGGCCATGGCCAAGCAAATGGTGGCATCGGTTTCAACTATTCCGCACTTTACGTTTAGTGATGAAATAGACTTAACACAGCTTATAGCTTTGCGCAGCTCCTTAAAAGAGCAGTACAAAGCACAAGGCGTAAAGCTCACCATGATGCCATTTTTTGTAAAAGCACTCTCGCTAGCAATGAAAGAGTACCCTGTACTTAATTCAAAAGTGAATGATGATTGCTCAGAGCTTACCTATTATAACGATCATAATATTGGTATAGCAGTTGATTCAAAAATTGGCTTGTTAGTGCCTAATATTAAGTCGTGCCAGAGTAAGAGCATTGTTGATGTGGCAAGTGATTTAACCCGCTTAACTCATTCTGCGCGAGAAGGGCGTGTTGCACCGGATGATTTAAAAGGAGGGACGATTAGCATCTCTAATATTGGTGCAATTGGCGGCACTATCGCAACCCCCATCATTAATAAACCAGAAGTGGCTATTGTTGCATTGGGTAAACTGCAGCACTTACCGCGTTTTGATGAAAGTGGCCAAGTTGTGAGTAAAGCTATTATGCAAGTGAGTTGGTCTGGCGATCACCGTGTTATTGATGGCGGAACGATTGCTCGCTTTAATAACCTATGGAAATCGTACTTAGAAAACCCTTCGGCAATGATGATGGCAATGAGTTAATAATATAATTGTTTAAACCTAGGGCGTGTTGATCTTTGATGATTGAATTTGCAGCAGTATGTTTGGTTTTTAGGCAAGGCAGAGCCTATGAAGTGTGGTTACTCCCCATAAGTAGGCGATAACGCAGCATAAAAGCCAAACATGCGCTGCCCTTCGGGTTCTGCCTAGGGGCGATAAACTCTTTGTTGCTCGGTTTTTACTTAGCCCACTAGGTTACAAACCTCGCGCCGCGATTAAATCGCCCCTAGATTGAACAAATTACAATCCGCAAAGGTCAACACGCCCTAATAAAAAAACCAGCATTTTGCTGGTTTTTTGTTTTAAATGAGTCTGTTTTTATTTAAGATACATGTGTTACTAAAAAGTAATAAAGTTAACCCCGTTAGGGAATATAAAAAAATAACACTAAGGAAATTTCATGGAACATTATATGAACGCGCTTCGCAGCTACGCGGATTTTTCAGGCCGTAATCGTCGTAAAGCATATTGGATGTTTGTATTATTTAACTTCATTTTTTCGGTAGTTTGTAATGCGATTGATGGTGTACTAGGTACAATGTTCATTGGCTCTATTTATAGCTTAGCGCTATTAATTCCTGGCTTAAGTGCTGGTGCACGTCGCCTTCATGATACTGGTCGTTCAGGCTGGTGGCAGTTACTTTGGTTAGTGCCAGTAATTGGTTGGATTGTTTTAATTGTTTTTCTTGCACAAGACTCACATGAAGGTGAGAACGATTATGGCCCAAATCCAAAAGAACTAGCTGCAGAGCCAGCAGCCCTATAAATAAAATAAGTTAACATCCTAAAAGCTCAGCAATAGCTGAGCTTTTTTGTTTATGGCAATTTTAACTTAAAAAGTAAAGGCCATAGCCAACGGCCAAAGCAGGAATAGATGTATACACAGTCGCAATTACAGCCGCTTTGGGTGCCATTGCAATTGCAGGAAATAACGCATCACCATCGTTAGATATTGCATTAGCAGTTAATGCGCTAAATGGAATGATCCCCTGAATATATAACGTAGTAACAATTATTTGCGGACCACAACCTGGTAAAAAACCAATCACCACAGCAATAAGTGGGGCTAAATAAGCATAATGTGCAAACCAGTTTTTTAAATCAAGCCCTGCAATATTTACTAAAATCTCAAACAACATAAACGATGCCACTACCCATGCGGTCACAAAGTGTGTGTCTTGAAGTACTTTAATAATTTTAGAAGGTGGATTACATTCATCGTCTTCTGAGGTTACTTCTTTATAGCTTTCACCTTTAGAAGAATACGCCCATATAGTTACAGTAAATAACGCCATTGCAGCACCAAAAATACTAATACTTGTGCCTGTGTATTTTCCAAATTGATCAAAGTCGACATTAAATGCAATTAAAAAAGCAATAATGAGGCTTGGAATAATAGCGAACATCCAAACGGGTTTGCTTATTTTAATTATACGAGTTGGCAATACTTTAACTTGGTGTTTTTGTTCTTGCTTTGTTGGGCGTAAAAAGTCTTTTGCATGAAGGGCGTTTACTATAACACCACAAAGTGTGCCTACTACTAAGCCAATGGCCATTATGGTTAAACCTTCAGTAGGGCGAGTGGCAAGGAGTAAAAATGCGGCATCTCCCATTGTAGCTGTTAAAACAGCAACAATAGCCCCAAAACTTGCTTGGCCTTTTGTAAACTGGGTAACCACTATTATTGCACCACCACATCCAGGAAGGGCACCTAAAACGGCAGCAAAAAATATTTCTAATACCGGCGATTTAGCACCTAAATAACTAAGCTCTAATTGAGGTAAATGCTCTATGGCGTAGTAATAAATTAATAATGTAGCAGCAACAAATACGCTAACTTGAAAAAAAGCATCACTTAGTGCTGTTATTGTAATTTCACGAAGTGATGGCACAGCTAAGCATACCAGTAAAAAAAGTGGTAATAATAAACGTTTATTTTGGCTAACAAAGCGTTTAGAAGCGGGCGTAATAAATCCTATTTGAGAGAGTAAAATCATACAGTGTTACCAATTAAATAAACTTAGTAACACTGTATATTTTAATTAAATGATAATCAATATCATTTACATCTATTTAAATCGATTACTCTCTTTGAGTTTTTCGATGTTAAACCAATGCTACTTACGTTGAAATTCTGAGTTTGCATTCCACGTTGGCCATTGCTCTTGCTCCGAAATATCAAAACCTACTTTATAAAACAATTGTAAGTCTTGAACAGCACCCGATAAGTCCCATTCGTCACGGTAACGATCACACGGTTGATGATAACAACCGCGAAGTACTAAGCTCATGCGTTTACGGTAATTAGCTGTCTCTTCGTCAGCAGCCACAGTACCGCCACCTGCGTACATGGCTGGAATGCCCATATTAGCAAATGCAAAGTGATCAGAGCGGTAATAACCACCAGATGATGGTTTAGGATCGCCTGATATTGTTCTGCCTTGCTCTTTAGCTGCAGTTGCTAAAAACTCATCCATTTGTGACTTACCAATACCAACCACATTCATGTCTTTTACTTTGCCTAATAAATTTAAGCTATCCATATTTATGTTAGCGACTGTTTTATCAGCTGCAATCACTGGGTTAGCTGCATAGTACTTAGAACCTAGTAAGCCTTGCTCTTCAGCCGTAACTGCTAAAAATGTCATTGAGCGGCTAGGGTGCTTTGGTAATTTAGTAAACGCTTCAGCTACTTCAATTAGCCCAGCGGTACCCGTTGCATTGTCGTGAGCACCGTTATAAATTTGATCGCCTTTACGTGTTTTATCTGTACCTAAGTGATCCCAATGAGCCGAGTAAATAACATGCTCATCTGGTTTCTCACTACCAGGTAAAGTGGCAATAAAGTTATACGACACTGATTTTTTAATCGTATTTTTAACATTAACAGAAGCAGTTAAATCGCCCATATCAACATGGTAAGCACTTTTAGCAGCATTTGTTTTAACGGTATCAAAATCTAAACCTGCTTTAGTAAAAAGCTCTTTTGCTACGTCAGTTGTAACCCAGCCTTCAACGGCTACACGGTCCATGTTGTTGTTTTCTTTTTGAAAACCAAACTGCTCGCCGCTCCACGAGTTTTCAACAACCGACCACGGGTAAGAAGCAGGTGCTGTTTCATGAATAATAATTGCACCAGCGGCACCTTGTCGACTCGCTTCTTCGTATTTGTATGTCCAACGTCCATAATAGGTCATCGCGTCGCCAGTAAATAAAGTAGGGTCTTTTGTTGCAAAGCCCGGATCGTTAACCAGCATTACAACCGTTTTGCCTTTAACGTCTAATCCTTCGTAATCATTCCAATTGTATTCAGGTGCGTTAACGCCGTAGCCCACAAATACAAGTTCAGAATTTTCTATGCCTTCTTGTGCGCTTATGCGGCTGCTACCCATAACCATGTCTTTTTTGTATTGATAGTCTTTACCACCAATACTTAATACCATGTTTGCATCAGCCTCAAGCGACACAAGTGGAACTTCTTGTAAGTAGCTGTCGCCATTACCTGGCTCTAAACCTAGGGCTTTAAACTGCGCAGTTAAATAATCAAGCGTTAGCTTTTCGCCAGGTGATGAAGGAGCACGGCCACCAAACTCATCCGATGCGAGTACTTTTACATGTTTAGCCAGTTCATCAGCTTGAATACTGTTATAACCATTTGTTACATCAGTAGGGGTAATACTTGTTGTTGCGCAACCTGCTAAAACAGCAGTAGCGAGGAGTGTGAGAGAGAAATAATGTTTCATGTCAGCTCTTTTTTTGTTTTAAGTTGTGATTAGTATATTAACTTCTATTAAGTAGAACCAGTTTTTGCGGTAAACTTCTCGTAAATTATAGGCATAAATTGTTAAAGGTTTAAATGAAGCGTTTTACTCCCCCCGAGCAGTGGCAAATCAGTAGTTTAGAAACAGGTGCATTTGCGCATTTACGTGAGCTATTTAAAGTTAACGAACTAACAGATTGGCCGGCGCCGCAGTGGTTTTCTCCATTTTTAACTGCTATTAATGAGAATAATATTCCTATTACTTTTGAAGATGATGCAAAGGTAGACTTTGGCGAGCGGTATTACGAGCAAGTAATTTTTGAAACGGGTGTTGTACCTACACGAAGTGAAAATTGGCATGACTTATTTGGTGGGTTTATATGGTGTTTATTTCCAAAAACCAAAGCGTTAATAAACCATAGACATGTGCAAGATATAGCTGAGCATGGACTGCAACAGCGTACTAAGCATCGTAATGCACTAACGCTTTTTGATGAGTGTGGTGTTGTATTAGCTATAAGTGAGAGTAAATGGCAGCAGTGGCTTTGCGATCACCAATGGAAAACTGCATTCGTTGAACACAAACATGAGTGGGGTAAAACAATAAAACCTTTTATGTTTGGTCATGCTAATTATGAAATGCTAACAAAGCCTTATATAGGTTTAACGGGTAAAGCGTTATTCGTTTGTGTACCTAATGAAATATTTTGTAAAGATTTAGTAACTCAATACCAGTACCTTGACCAAGCCCTTTATGAGATGATTAATACAGATAACTGCTTAGCCGATAACAAAAAGCTATCACCACTGCCTTTATTAGGTGTGCCAGGCTGGCATGACGAAAACAAAGACGACTCTTTTTACAACAATACAGATTATTTTAGAGCGAAACGAAGGATGCGAACATGATAGAAGTTGCTGGGCTTAAAAAGAAATTTAAGCTAACTAAAGATCACAAAAAAAATAAAATAGACGACATCGATCCTCGTGAAGATAAAGACTACTTTCACTCAGTACGAGACGTTAGTTTTAGTTGCGCTAAAGGTGAGGTACTTGGATTGCTCGGCCCAAATGGTGCGGGAAAAACGACGACACTGAGAATGATTTCAACCGCGTTAAAGCCCGATGAAGGCTCAATAACGATTGCCGGAAACGATATTGTAAAAAAACCGCTACTGGGCCGTAAGTCTATTGGATTTTTATCAGGCTCTACGGGGTTGTATGGCCGCTTAACTGTAAAAGAAAACATAGAGTATTTTGCAAAGCTTCATGGCATGAACAAAATCGATATTGCATCGCGTTGTGATGAGCTATTTACATTGCTAGATATGCATAAATTTGTAGATAAACGGGCAGAAAACCTTTCAACGGGGATGAAGCAAAAAGCAAATATAGCGCGTGCAGTTGTTCATCGCCCAGCAGTTGTGGTACTTGATGAGCCAACAACGGGCCTTGATATAATGACAACACAAACCGTTATTAAATTTATCAAAGGTTTAAAGGCGCAAGGGACGCCTGTTATTTTCTCAACCCATCATCTAGATGAAGTAGCCCTTTTATGTGACCGTGTCGCTGTAATTAACGAAGGTATTAGCTGTTTTGACGGAACAGTAGAAGAGTTTAAACAAGCAGGTAATAGTGATGAGCTTAACCAAGCGTTTATGAATATATTAACGGAGAAACATGATGTTTGAGGTATTTAAAAAGGAATTAAGAGAGTTATTACGCGATAAAAAAACGCTATTATTTGTAGTCGCGCTCCCTGTTGCTATATTTCCGTTATTGTTTGCCGTAATGGCATTTATAAGCTCGCAAGCTGCAATGGACGCTGAGCAAAAAGTAAACACTTACGCGATTATCAACGGTGACTACGCACAAGAGTTTACAGATAAAGTGTTTTATCACAAAAGTTTTGAGCTTTATAAAGGGGATAAAACCTTTAACAATATAGATGAGCTTAAAGCAGGTGTAATTGCTGGCGATATTGATATGGGTATTTATTTACCAAGTCATGCTGTGCAAACATTGAACGATGGAAAACAAAGCCAGTGGCAGGTTGTTTTTAACGATTCAAAATCTATCAACTTTTTATTCGAACGCGTTAAAGAGCTCGCAAAAGAATACAGTGACGTGCTGCAAACTCAAAAGCTAATCAGTTTTGGTATTGAAGAGTCTGTTCAAAAATCTATTCTTAATCCAATTGAAGTCATAAAAGTAGATACAGCCGATAAACGTGAAAACCTTGGTGAAAAAATTGGCGGGTTTTTACCTTATTTACTTATTCCATTAGTATTGATGGGGGCAACTTATCCCGCTATTGATTTAGGCGCTGGCGAAAAAGAACGCGGCACACTAGAAACACTCCTACTTACACCTATTACGCGTACAGAGTTGGTGCTTGGTAAATTTATAACCTTGTTAACTACATCCATTGCCTCCACAACCATAACCGTCTTAAGTATGGGCTGCTGGATAGCACTGGCGCTCGCATTTGCCGATCTTGATTTTATTAAAGCCGCATTTAGTACATTAGCAGTTACCGATTTACTAATGATATTTGTACTATTACTACCTGTTGCAGCTATATTTTCGGCCTTAGCTCTGGCTATATCTATCTATGCTCGCACGTTTAAAGAAGCGCAAAATTATATGGCACCACTTAGTATGGGCGTATTTTTCCCGATTATTATTTCAATAATGCCAAATATGGAACTCACTGCTAAAACAGCATTCATTCCTGTTACAAACGTAGCATTAGCAATTAAAGAAATAGTAAAAGGGACTGTTGATTACACATTTGTAGGCTTAATATTTTTAGCCACTGCAATCATTGCTGCTGGACTATTGGCATTTTGTGTTAAGTGGTTTAACAGAGAAGACGTTCTTTTTAGATAAAATTGTTAATTATAAAAAGCACCGCTGTAGTGGTGCTTTTTTGTTTCTAAGCTATTTGTTTCAAAGCAGTTTGTATTAAGTCATTAAATAGTTTAGATTTATGAGCTGAACTACGGATTAAAAAAACAAGGATGGATTCTTGAAAATACCCCTCATTTACTTTTCACTATTGAGCGTAAGCTGTGCTTTTAGTTTGCTAAGTTATACAATTCCCGCTCAAGAAAAAACAATTCAATCGCCACCACCTGTAGGCACGTGGCAAAACAAAGATGAAGACGGCGATGGTGTGCCTGATGAGCAGGACGATTATCCGTTTGATGCAAACTTAGTTAAAGCGAAGTACTATCAAGAAACGGAGTTAAACGACAATTTAGCCAAAGCAGAGAACCTGACTTCAGAGATCCCATACTTTGTTTCAGGTGTAGTGAATCATACAGCTGATTTAGATTTATTTAAATTCATAACAAATAAGGCTGAGCGTGTATCTGTTGTACTCAATACTACAAACACAATCTTCAGACCAAACATATTTATCATCAATTCAGATGGTTCGTCGGTAGAAAAAATTAAATCAAACTTTACTGCTATTGGAAATATTGGTGCCGCTGCTAATTTTACGCTTCCTGCTGCAGATACTTATTACTTAGCTATTACTGATGTTGATGCGCGAGGGGATACTAATTTTGCATATAAAGCAAAACTCTTTTTTGATGTAGATATAGATTACATAGATGATGGTCTAGAGTCTGCTTTTGGCTTAATTGTTGACGATATAGACTCAGATAGAGATAGAATTTTTGACGGTACAGAATTTTATGTTTATTTAGATGGTAATACATATTCACACGATGTTGACTTGGATGGTCTTCCTAATTGGTTGGATGACGATAGTGATGCAGACGGAATATCAGATAAAATAGAAGGCATTTCAGATCAAGATCAAGATGGTTTGGGTAACTTTGTAGATCTTGACTCAGATGGCAATGGCAATGTCGATAAAAATGAAGTTAATGATACTCTTACTTCTTTTCCCGCAGATACTGACGGTGACAGAGTACCAAATTACGCCGATGTTGATGACGATAACGACGGGTTACTTGATGAAAATGACGCTGAACCATTAAAAATAGTCGACTCAACTTTCCCTGGCGAAGCTGATTATAAAGAAATAAGTACTGTAGATTATATTTTTAAGGGCCAGTCGTATGATGGGCTTTTTGTAGAGAATGGGACGCACAAAGTAAAGGGTAGAGGACTTGAAACCGAGGGCATACTCGTATTCAAACGAACTAATAATTTACCACCTATCAATAAAAAAGTATCATCATTGCAAGATGTTCCCTTTGTGCTGCCTGAGCATACCCAATCTATGTATTTTTTTGCTAAGGGTAAACGCTCAAACTCAATTAATGTGATTAAATCAAACCGTAACCTTCCTTTAATATTAAAACCAGAACTTGATTACTATTCGGTGGGTGACACCGTAAGCCTATCGGGTCAACATTTTTCTAATGATACGCTTGTTTTTATTGATAATATAAAAACTAAGCCTTCAATTATAAATAACGAAAAATTGACCTTTGTTGTTCCTGACGGCGTCAGATCTCAAGCTAAATTAACAGCCAAAACAACTTATGGTACAAGTAATACAGTCACAGTTAAAATTGGTGATGAAGTACTTTTAGATTACAGCCAATTGAACATACCCAATGAAGTATTAGCACCATTATTAGTTACTTCTTTAAAAACACCGACCAACCAAGAAGAACAGCTTGGTGATGATTTAAACGTTAACTATATTTTTGGTGGTGTTAGTGGTGTTAGTGGTGTTAGTGGTGTTAGTGATGTTGTTATGGCGCTTTATATTGATGAAAATGGTCACCCTCATGAATTTATTAATACAGTTGTTTTTCAAGCAGAAAAAAGTATTGTGATTACGCCAATTCATATAGCTGCTTCTACAGTTTGGTATGGTGGTGCTTTAGGTAATAACATAGAACAGGGAAGGTGGAAGGAGGCCTTTAAAACAATCAGTTCTAACGAAGACGTTAAAGTATTTGCCAACTTTATTGAATCAAATTTAAGTAACCCACGTTTCATAGATGATAATTCATCCAATTATCAATCTATGCTAAATAAAGCAATAGCGAGTTCAAAAAACTCAATATCAAACTGATAAGCAGCATCAATAAGTTATTTATTTTCAAACAGTAAAAACCAAAACTTAGTTAAGGATAATTATGAAACTCTATAAATTTGTACCATTATTTTTATTTTTTTCTTACTCCGCTAGTGCGGTACCCGATAAAGAATTTTTTGTTGAAAAGTGTTACGACAATGCTATAAAAATTGTGAACAAGGATTTTGACTCATACATACAAGACTTTCATCCAAATGCTGAGGCAAAAGAAAATGCTAAAAAGTACTTAAATAAAATGTTTTTAAAAAAAGCAGCAAAGTATAATGAGTCTATTAAAACAGCAGGTTATGAACCTGAAGAATTCATAATTATAAATAAAGAAGAAAATAACTTTTTGTTTAATATAGAAAAAAAAGTACAGGTTAAAATTGGCTTTTTAAGTATAGAAACTGGCAGTTCACATTTTGTATGTGAGTTCGGTTTGGATAAAGATGCAAAAAAATGGTACAAGACGAGCATTTAATGAGTGAACCATTACATACTGCTCCACCAAAAACCAAAACTTAGTTAAGGATAATTATGAAACTCTATAAATTTGTACCTTTATTTTTATTATCTAGCTTTGCTTATGCTGAGTCGGATAAAGATTTAGTGACTAAAATGTGCCACGACAATGCGATGAAGATTGTAAATAAGGATTTCGATTCCTATATAGAAGATTTTCATCCAAAGGTTCAAGCTGTAAATAAGGCTAATTCATATTCATATATGAAAAAGAAGTTTTTAAAAAAAGCTTCTAGATATGATGATTCGATTAAAACAGCTGATTACGAACTTACATTGTTTATATTGATAGAAGAAAAAGATAAAGACTTTTTATTTAACATAGAAAAAAAAGTTCAAGTTGAAATTGGGTTTTTAAATATAGAGACAGGAAGTTCCCATTTTCTCTGTGACTATGGTTTAGATAAAGAAACTAATCAGTGGTATAAAACTAGTCTTTAATCAGTTTCTTATATTAAGCACATAGCTTAATGTACAAGAATAATTTAATTGTGCAATTTTTGTTCTTCAAGAAAAGTAACACTAAAAAATACAACATGCTGGAGCTTAATAAAGTACTTAATTTCAACACTTAAATTTATTGTTGGAAATAAAGCCACGCTTAATTTTCATGGTGAATTAGTGGCGGATCATGGAGTAAGTTATGAAGCAAGAACTGTTGGCCCTGTAGAGTTTGAATACTCATTGTAAATTGATTAACTAAATAGTTTTTATTGCAGCGCAATACGCTAGAAGAAGGAACCTTTAAAACGTGAAAGACTCACTCTCGCACTCTATTTATAACAATGTAAAAAACATGCCTGTTTTTGCGCATAATGATAATTATAAATTAAAAAACACGGGGCGATGGCCACAAAAAACGACTAAACAGTGGCTGATGTTTTTTGTAATAAATACACTTGTTGCTATTGGCTTTGGCCTATTTGGCATAGACTTTGTGCCAAACAAGTATCCCACTTATTCATCCCCACAAGTTATTCAAGCAATCGTTTTAAATTTATTACTCATAAACACAATCCGCTTTGTTATATGGGTTAATAACAGTATTAAATGTGCCAAAGATTTAACCGTAGATAAACACACAGGCAGTGTAGAACCCATTGAATTAACCAATCCGGTTAAAGTAACGCTAAAAGTATTTCCGACTAAAAGTAGTGATTTTAAAATTATTACCGGGGCAGTAATTGAATACCAGAACAATAAAAAACAGGTTTTTAATCGCTTATCAATATTACAGCTTCCTGAATTTGTAGATTGGTTAAAAGAGAAGCATGGTGTAAGTATTGAATTCAAAACATCATTAATTACAAAGCTACCGCTTTATTTTTTATTTTTAATCATTTTTTGCTTGATGATTTTGTTATTTTTTATCTAACCCTATCACAAGGGATTTCTGATTTTATAAAAGAGGCTTTATGGACTTTTTGTGTAATAAATTTAGGCGATTAACTAACTCATATAACGCGGATGAACGCCTTGAGAAAGATAGTAAGGCCGATTTAACAACATATCCTTTATTAAAAAATTTTACTAAAAAGCAACTCTACCTACACAGTGTAATAGCTTACATTGTTGGGTTTTTATTAACCTGTTTTTTTATAAGTGAAGGTAGGGTGTACGATACTAATAATAGGCCTGAATATGTTGTACTTTATTTTACCGGCTTTTACTTTGCTGTTTTAATCGCGTTTCTGTTTTTTAAACGCGGCAACAAACAATCAATTACCCTCTATCATGAATATTTTGAATTAAAAGGTGCTGGTAGTGTAAATAAAAAGTTTTACTATCGGGATATTGAAGAGGTAACCGTGGGTAAGTTTGATTACACCATAGTAAAGCGTATTCGTGGAACGGTTAGTCGCCATGAAAATATTAAACTCCCATTTTTTACTCATGCTACATTTTTATTTACTAATAAAGACACGCTGACAATTAATCGAATAAACCTTTTTATGCTGCCTGAAATAATAGAAGTAATGGTCAAAAGAACAGCTGTTGAAGTATCTTATTTATTTCCACCAGTCATTAAGGCTATAGCAATTATGTTTGCAGCACTTTTTGTAACTGTACTTACAAGTATTGTTATTGTTCAAACATACTTAATTTGATAGCTGTTAATTGATATTTTAACTTTGTTAAATTGGCGTAGCGGTTAAAAATAATGAAACACAAGGAATAAATGTGAAAAATAAAACATTAATAACGGCCATAGTAGGGTGCTTATTTAGTGCATCAACTGTTGCAATGGAGCGTTTTCATGGAGTTGAAGATGGTTCAGATGAAAATTTAAAATCAGTATGTAAAGATTATATGGTAAACAGTTATTTAAAAAATGATCCCGCACTGTTTTTTTATTTATTACCTGAATCAGTAAAAAATATGGAAGATAAAATTGAGAAAAGCTGGTTTGATGACCATACCAAAAAGTTTGGTGACGAGCCAATCACTGAGTATGAATTTTTAGAGATCAGTAATAATATAGAAAAAGGAGCTTACAAAGGAAAAGCCACAAAAACTATTAGGCTTGAATTTAAAGCTGGGAAAATGGATAAAACTAAAAGAAGCCTCTGTTATTTTAAGCAATCAGAAAATGGCCGTTGGTATTTAGGTCAAAAACCTTAAACTCAATAAGGAAGGCTTAACCTTCCTTTTTTATCATGAAAAGTCATTTGTCGTATTGGTGTATTAATGAGTTATAAATTACAAAAACAAAGCAATGAGCAGCTAATATTTACAGATAATGGCGGAGTCTCAGGGGTTATATTTCACTTTTTGTTAATGTGCTTAGGCTCATGGCTAATTTATATTAGTGTTATAGGTATATATGAAACAGGCGAGCTAGTTTGGTCCAGTATAATAATTTTATTGGGTTTGGTGCTGTGCACGCCGGTATTGAAAGTCAATAAAGTAATACTAAGCGCTAAAAATAAAGATATTGTCAGTACACGCTCTTGGCTTGGCTTTGTTACTAAAAAAAAGCATATTATTAATTCACAGTTATCCCTTGTTGAAGTAAGTGGCTTTACAACCGGTGAGTTTGAAAAATTCTTTGATCCAGAAAAGCCAGTACTAGAACATTTTTCAATGAAGTTTTTTAGTTATCCAGAGCTCACAATGAACGTTGCGACACTTTCAGATATTTTAAAATCAGTTGCTTTTTTAGAGGCGCATTTTGATAATGATTTGGCGTTGGTTGCTGGTAATCGTAGGCATAAATTAAGTATTGATGGATTAAAAACTAAAAGCACAGAGTCAGCTGATATTCCTAATGACCCTTACTTTAAACAAAGTAACGGTGGTGAGTTAATAATAACTGCCAGACCCGTTACATCACCGCAATTTTGCTCGCTCTTAATGCTAATTTGGTTGTTTACATTATTTACTATTTGGTTTTTATTTAACCATGCAGACCTTGTAGGAGCTCAATATTTACCAGCCGCTCTACAGTCAGTTTTATCGGTAGTACTCATTGTGTTAGGGGGTTATTTAAGTATGTTAGTTATGGGCCGTAAGCGGTTTAGCGTAAGCAATGGCGATTTAATAGTTAAAGCTACTGGGGTCAAAAACAAAGTTATAAAGCTAGACGATGTATGGGGCGCTGCCAAAGTCGCGCGAAGGACTTACCTGCTAACTAAATCTGGCGCGATTTGTTTAGGTTACAACTTACCAAGAAAATACAGTATCGCCATACATGATTGGTTTGCAAAATCTATCGATACATAGGTGGCTATAGATGTGTAAGCTTGAATGGCTGTATTAATTTAGGTACGATGTCCTAATTAACTAAAAAGAATAAACTTTAGGCAAATAATAAATACTTTAATGGATTAACCAACAAGGATGGATTCTTGAAACTACCCCTTATTTACTTCTCGCTATTGAGCGTAAGCAGCGCTTTTAGCTCGCTAACGTATACATCACACATCCAAGCAAAAACAATCCAATCGCCACCACCTGTAGGCACGTGGCAAAACAAAGATGAAGATGGCGATGGTGTGCCTGATGAGCAGGATGACTATCCGTTTGATGCTGCTAAAACTACAATGTCGGTTGTTCAAGAACAAGAGTTTAATAATAACGTTGGCCAAGCAAACCCTGTTGGGAAAATACCTTTTAAAGCGGCGGGGGTTATTGCTAAAAATGTAGATATAGATGATTTTAAATTTAATATCCCCAGCTCAATGCTATTTGAAGACTTATCAGTGACGATTATACTTTTTAAAGATGATTCACGTTTTACACCGTCTTTAACAATTATTAATAATAATGGCGATGTTATTTCTTCTATACCAACAAACATTGAACACGTTGGTAAAGTCGGTCAGGTTATTACTTTTTCACCTAAGCAAGCAGGTGAATATAATTTAAGTATTACTGATAGAAACAACTTAGGTGCAGATAGCTTTACATATACGGTACATGCATTTATTGATATAGATAAAGACGCAGTTCCCACAAACAAAGAGCTTGCTTTGGGAATGAACCACCTTGGGCAACATACAGATGCTGATAAAATACCCGATGGAAATGAGTACCATATTTATACAGCTAACTTTATCTTTAGTCATGATGTCGACAATGATGGTACTCCAAACTGGCTTGATTTAGACAGTGATGATGATGGCATTACTGATGCTATAGAACAAACCTACGATTTAGATGGTGATAAAAAACCAGCCTTTATTGACTCAGATAGTGACAATAATGCAGTTTTAGATTCAGATGAATTAAACTTAGTTGAATTTATCCGTTATGACTTTGATGGTGATGGCATCCCTAATTTTTTAGATACTGACGACGATGGCGACTTTTTGTTTGATGAAAATGATCCGCAGCCACTAGAAAAACTAATTGCTATAAATAACTTATACCCATCAAATACCCCAGTCATTAGCTCTGCAACATATTCTCATAGTGACGAAGCAGTATTTATTAACAAAGTTAGGCCGTTTTTCCCTGCTAATTTAAATGCAGAAAACCTAAAAGGTGATGCGGCACATTTGGTAATGTTAAAAGGGGATGACAAACAGCCAGTCGTTAATTTACCAGTGACGATTACATCAGAGAATAAAATTGAATTTGTTATACCTAATTATCCAAAGGTAGCGTTGGGCGGAGAACCCATTACATTTTTTCTAGCTATAGATGGCTATAAAACCAACAGTATTGATGCCACATTACTGCATCCAAAAACACCAGTTGTTACAGGCATTCCGATTAAAAATGTAGTTGAAGGCGATAAAGTATCAATAACTGGTGCAAATTTAGAAAGTGGTACTGCATTAGTTTTTGCAGATGGCCCAACAATTCAGTTGGATTATATAGACGATACTAATGCTAATTTTATCGTGCCTAGTGATGTTGGTACAGGCTGGTTTAGCTTACAAAATGTATATGGTGAAAGTAACTACTCAAGTATCAAAAAAGAACACGTTATATCCCTAAAGGTTGTCATGCCTGATTACTTACATATTAAGGGACCTTTTTATGTAGATAATTTAGACGGAGAGTTTTATGGCATTAATGCTTTTAATAACAAACAGGTACAAATAAGCTCAACCACTGATTATATTTCTCTTTATTACAAAAACGGCATTCGATTATTCCAAAGTTACATAGCCGATGATAGCCAAATAGAGCTAAGTGTTGATAGTACGCTTAAATCTTTTGTTTTACGTGCTTTTGCATATCAAAACAAAGTTGAGAATGTCCAACAGTTAAAAAATAAAATAAGTGATTTAGTATCATACAAAGAGTTTAAATACTGGTATGAAGAAAATTTAAGGCAAGAGTCGATTGACGCATTTTTAAAAGATGACTCTTATAGCATTATTGGTAAAGCCACAGCAGTAGCCGATGATCTTTATAAAAAACTAAAAAGTGAACGTAAAAATAATAATTAAGAGTATATAAAAGGAACGTTATGTTAAAAAAAACCATGTGTGTATTGCTTGGTTCATTAGTTTTGCAAGGGTGTGTAGACTCATATTCAGTTAATGATGTTATTGAAGGTTCTGTCGAACTAAATCCCGATATTGGACTGTTAAATTATAAAGTGAGTGTTGAAGGTCTAGAGCGTGGTTGTTATATATACCTCTCTAAACCAGATAATGACTTTTGGCATGTAGAAGATCAACAAAAAATGCTACAGGGAGTTTCTTGTTTTAATAATGAACGAAAGTTATTTGCTCAAGCACCTGACGTTAGTAGCTTTACCTGGGAAGAGGCTGATGGTGGTTTTAATTTTACTATGGATGCCACAGCAATCAGTGTAGATGAGGAAAAGCTTAATGTTTACACAACCTCCCCCTTATTTGTTCCGTTCACAAAGGATTTAAAATGAAATCACAATTAATAGCCTTTTCTAGCATTATGTTTTTAAGCACATCAGCTTTTGCAGATGAATCAAATGTGAATTTTCCTGCTAAGGATAATCAAGATCCATTATTTATAAAGAAGTGCGAAGAGTTTAGAAAAGCAAAAGCTGATAAAGACATTGATACCTTAATGTCTTTTGTACCAAAGCATTTCAAAGATACTGAGGACGAAAAAAAACGCGCTATCGCATACTTGAGTAAAAAGGCAGAAAAGTTTCAAAAGTATGTAACAAGCCCTGAATTCGAGGTTTTATCTCAAAAATTATCAACTGAATCGAAATCTAATTATGCACAGGTTGATATAAGAGCCCAGTATGGTGAAAAAAAATTCGTGTCTGACGGCTGTGTATTTGAACTTACCAAAGAAGATGGATGGATAATCATTGTTGCGTCTAGTTAATTAGCTTTTGACTACCTTAAGTATTTATATGTTATGAGAGTATGTACCTAAGCATGCTCTTTTTATTTAAAGAGGGAATTTTGGCTAATTCAATTATATTAAAATCACTATTAGAAACGATTAAATGGTTGCTAATTTGGCTAACTGTAGCAGGGCTTGTACTAGGTGTTTTAAGTCAAGGCTTGATTGTTGATACAAGCGATGGGCTTGACGTTTTATTAATTATTGTGCTTTTGATGTTTCAACATCGGTTAAAGTTTGATGAACACAATAATCAAATAGATATAAAGTTGGGGGCTTATTTTTTTAAGAAAGAAATCTTTACGTTTAGTCACCATACCATTGACACTAGCACGATTAAAACAATTTCATGCCAAGATAATAAAGCCATTAGTGTGATTGATATTAATTACACCTCAGCAGAAGGCAAGCTTAGTACCTACACGTTTAGGTGTTTTAACCAAGCTAAACAAGCGCAGCTATTAGTGAATAAGCTTTCAACCGTTGAGCGCGTTTATACTGCTAAACGTGAAGAGGCCGAGGCTGAAAAAACAAACTCAGCAACAGTAAACAAATTTTCAAAAATATTCCCACAAAATACTATTTTAGGTAATGCTGAGGCTAAAAATAATATTCCTATACTTAGATGCGCGCTACCACTCCCTGATAGTAAGAAAAACTTAGTTCATTTCATTGTTGTGTGTTTTGCTTTGCTTTCGCTATTTATTGCGTTCTCATCACAAAACTGGAAACCTTCTTTTGCATTTTTAGTAATAACTTATGCAAGTTATTACTTCGCTAGGGTTATTGTTTGTAATAAATACTATTTTATAAAAACAGCGCCCTTAAGCTCCATTATCATAAACGATGATGAGCTTTATTTACCTGCATTATTATTTACCGATCAAAAACCGCGTACATTAACTAAGCAGGATATTATTAGCATTGAGGCTAAGTGGAATTACGATTACGACTCAGTTGAAGGAGCAATTGGAAGAACAACTAAAAGGTCGCATTTAATCTCACTAGTATTTAGTACAACAAAGGGGCAGAGTATCCCACTGTCTCATTGGAGTGTTGATAGTAAAACACTTGTGTTTTCATTATTAAAATATAAATATCCAGTATCGTTAGACAGAACAAGCCAAATGGTTTACCCATTTAAACTTCACGTAGGGCTATTCGTTTTTTTGTTTATACTCATTATACTTGTTATGAGCCTGCCAAAAATTATATCTACTTAATGATAGGTACTTTTGTATAGGCGCTGATTACAGTTCAATGCAGCGTGGTCACGCCGTTTTTAGGTTGCTAACTTTTAAGGATAAAGTTTTGAAAAATATATTTAAATTTATAGTCGTTCTTACCGCAAGTTTGTGTGGTTATGCACACGCACAAAATAACCTTTCACTCAATTATCAAGTCACTAAAGAGTTAACTCATTTTGCATACATTAAAATAAAAGTCACCGATAAATACCTTCGTACAGACTATGTTTTGCCAAATAAAACCTTTACAGAAATGACTATTAAAGATGATGGACAATATATTTTAGATCATCAAAAAAATATCGCATATAGATTGGATTATTCTGTAAATAAAGAAGGTGGTGATAAAGCTCTTACTGATATGATGAAATATGCGCCAGGATTTACTAAAGAACAAATTTATGAAATGAGCTTAGATCCTAAAAACGACCCTAATAATTATATTGCCTACGAAAAGGAGGGCGAAAATTTATTTATAGGGTATTTTGATGATGAAAAAGTCCAAACAGTAAAAACGAACTCATTCCCAAGCCAATTTCTATCATCTGCTGAATATACTTGGCTTTTAAAACGAGCTCGAGAAGATACTTATTTTGGAAAAACGTTTGTTGGTTTTTTAGATGTGCCTTTAATAGACTTTATGCGTAAATTTAAGTATGAAACAAATCAAATACCGACAGAAATATCACTGCATGATGAAGGCAAAGCTGTTTTTTTAAAGACTGTTAGTAACAGTGAAATAGATGAAGGTGAACTTAAAATAGACCCTAAGTTTATGATTAAAGACATAACGCATGAATCGATTCAATTTTTGAAGAATTTAGAAAGTATTGCTAGGGAACAAGGAGTAATAGAATGAAAAAAACCACAAAAAAACACATTAGATTAATGGCTGCGTCACTTATTGGTTTAATGCTTTTGAGTTATGGGCTCTTAGCAATGACTCTTGATACTGAGTCTAATCCAATAATCAACTATATCTGTATAGGAGGAGGGTTTATTTTCTGCATGGTTATAGTCATATTTGTTGTGAAAGAAGGTCTGAACAATCAGAGCATTCCTAAATAGTCCTTTAGGTCCAACGTTTGTTAATTTGAATTAACCTTTTGCAAATACAGCTTTTTAGGTAGTACATTAGTACTTAAATATGTAAAAAATTAGAATTAATAAGGATAACTGATTAGTTAGATGGTCCAATTATTTCTATAATGCTCTATACTAATAACAATAAAAATTTATGGTGAAGGTAAATGCTAAAAAGAAATATTTTGTTGAATGTAACAAAAAATAATAAATTAATGCTCGTTGCAACAATAATATTTGTTCTTATAGCTTTGCCTTCTCTATATATGTTCGATCAAAAAGTAAGAAGTGATGTTTATAATTCAGCTCAAATAGAATTAAAGCGTGAACTTGAAACAAAAAGCCTTTCATTAAAAAAACATCTTAAAGACAGTGTTACCGCCATTCGCTTTTTAGATGCTACACCACCAATACAAGGCATTACCCGCGCTAAAGAAAATAAACTAATTGATCCCGTTCTTGGTACGCCAATAGATGTTTGGCAAGAGCGCTTAGCAAGCATTTTTACTGGTTTTATGCAGACCGATGACAGTATTTTGCAAGCTCGCTATATTATGCTCGAAGATGGTGGTCAAGAGATTGTTAGAGTTGACCGAAATCAACTTGGAGAGATTAATCGACTGCAAGGTCTGCAATTACAAAAAAAAGGTCAACGCGATTACATAATCAAAGCAAGCATGCTTGATAAGAAAAGTGTTTATATTTCTCCAATTAACTACAACCGTGAAAATGGACAGATACAAGAACCTTATATAAGCACTTTTCGTGTTGCTAAGCCTGTTTTTGATGAAAATAATAAAATATTTGCAATATTAGTTACTAATTACTTTGCGGATAAATTACTTGAAGATTTAACAGTTGAATCTCCACAAGGGACGCAGGTTTACCTTATGAATAATGAAGGTGAATTTTTATATCATCCAAACCCACAACTTCGATTCAGTTTTGAATTTAATAAAACTAAAACATGGTCTGAAGAATTCTCCACTGCAACTACCATGACAGAGCAAGGCACTTTACCAATAAGTAATTATCCAGTGGCTTACACTTTAAAAAAACGAATTTCGTTTGAGGGTGATATAGCCATGCTACCTTTAGAGCTTGGTGTAAGTGTTGATACAAAAACATTGTTTGCAAAGGTGAATGAGAGACGTCAAAACTTTATTGCAATGTTAGTGGTATTTTTTAGCATATTTTTAGTTATTGCTTTTTTATACCAACGTTTCATCAACCGTAAATTGTTAATTAATTCGTTAAAAGAGCAAAATAATAAAGTAATTGAAAACTCACTGGATGCTATTTTTACAATTGAGCAAACTGGCGAAATTGTTCACTTTAACAGCACGGCTAAAGAGGTTTTTGGTACTTCAATTACAGGTGCTAGTCCTGACTTTGTCTCTTTATTTAACTTAAATGAAGTCGATAACAACTGTATAGAAGAGACTATTTCAAACGGGTCAAAAATGCCGTTTGAAGCTATCTACACAGATGGTTATGGCAATAAACAATACTTTTCAATTACGCTCAGCAGTATTTTTGACGTATATAATAACCGTTATCAGGTAGCCGCTATTTTAAGAAATATTAGCTCATTAAAAAATACGCAATCAGAGCTCGAAGCGTTAAACAGTACTCTGGAGCTAAAGGTTTCACAAAGGACCATTGAACTAGAACGTGCAATTGACCAAGCATTAGCAGCAAGCCAAGCAAAAAGTGACTTTGTAGCAAATATCTCTCACGAAATACGCACACCAATGAATGGCGTACTAGGGATGCTTGAAATGCTCAAAGAAGATGGCTTAACCGATCAACAATTCCATTATTTAAAACTAGCAAATAGCAGTGCTAACTCACTGATGAACTTGATTAACGATATTCTCGATTTTTCGAAAATAGAAGCGGGTAAGCTTGATATTGATAATCATACATTTGATGTTGTGACAGTATGTAGCGATATGATTAGCTCTTTAGCGTTACAGGGCCAGCGCAAAGGTCTTGAAGTATTTTTAGATACTAAAGATGTAGTAGACAGAATGGTTATTGGCGACAGCCATCGCCTTAAACAAATTTTAATTAACTTAGTTAATAATGCTTTTAAATTTACCCACCGAGGTGAAGTAAGTTTAACTGTCGGCTCCAAGTACATTACCGACTCAAAGTTATTAATGAGCTATACAATAAAAGATACCGGAATTGGTATAGCGCCAGAGAACATAGACAAACTATTTGAAGTGTTTACACAAGAAGATTCAAGTACAACCCGTCATTTTGGTGGTACAGGCTTAGGCTTATCTATATGTAAAAAACTTGCTCAGTTAATGGGTGGTAATATTACGGTTATAAGTGAAAAGGGTGCTGGTAGTACCTTTACCGCAACGGTTGAGCTACATGTAGCACAAGAGAAAAAACTAAACACAGGTATTGAACTTGCTACAAGTATTAACGTAGCGGCATTAATAGCGCGCGATAACGTTTATAAAAACGTGTGCGATTTATTGCTACTAACCTGTAAAGTAAATGCAGAAAACATTGTAAGACTCGACTACTTTAGTGAGCATAAAGAGTTTGAGGCTGATTTATTATTGATTGACGATGAGCATCCTCAAATTGATGCCCTTATTGATTATTGTAAACAGTTTAATAAAAAGTACGTCTTAATTTTACGCGACATGGTGACCGATAAACCGACTAAAATGATATTACCTGAGGGTAGCCACATTCTAAATAAACCGCTTACCCAAGATCAATTTAGCTATAAGTTAGCCAGCTTATTTGGTGCCAGTAATGATTGCATTATAGCGCCACCAAAAGGCTTGGAAGAGGAACAAGTAGAGCCTGACCTATCTGCGTATCATGTATTATTAGTTGACGATAATATGATAAACATTGAAGTAGCTAAGGCAATATTAAAACGTACTAAAGTAAAAATCACTTGTGCGTCAGACGGTATAGAAGCCTTAGAAGCACTGAGAGAAAACGAAGAGCAAGCTTTTGATGTTATTTTAATGGATTGCCAAATGCCCAATTTAAATGGCTATGATACAACAAGTGAAATCAGAAATAGTAAGGCCGGGGTAGATTATATTCACATACCGATTATCGCTATGACAGCGAGTGCGATGGAAGGTGATAGAGAGCGTTGTTTAGCTGCTGGAATGAACGACTACATTACTAAACCAATTAAACCACAAACTTTAAAAGACAAGCTAATTACTTGGTTAAGTTAATCGTTTTGAAAATCAGCTGCTAAGCAGCTGATTTTTTTGGTTTGGTATTTGTTGACGTATTTAAAGGCGTGTTAAGAATAGCTATGTCTGCGCTATCGAGTATAAATTGTGTATCTGACCAATGTAGTAATTCTATCTTTCCATCTTCCTGCTCTACAAGCGCAGTACAGCTCTCAATCCAATCACCATCGTTACAGTACATAATACCGTCATCCACTTTAATTTTGGGATGGTGAATGTGTCCACAAATAATACCGTCTACGTTTTGTTTTTTAGCTTCATGAACTGCGGCATCTTCAAAGGCACTAATCGCTTCTCGAGCTTTGTGTACCCGAGCTTTTATCCACGATGCAAGCGAGTAGTAGTTACCACCAAATATTTTACGTATACGATTGGTCCAGCGATTTAAAAATAATAAAAAGTCGTATCCTGCATCCCCCGCAATACTAACAAGTTTGTTATAACGAGTCGCTGAATCAAAGTCGTCGCCGTGTATAAGTAAAAACCGTTTATTAGCTTTAGTGGTGTGAATAAACTGCTGGTGGATTTCAACACCAAATAATGTTTGATTTATATAGTTTCTAAACGCTTCATCATGATTACCGGGAATATAAATAACACGTGTACCGCTAGCTGCTTTTGTTTGTATGCAGTTTAATACTTCATAATGAGAAGGGTGCCAATAAAACTGTCGCTTCATTGACCATAAGTCAATAATATCACCCACTAAATAAAGTGTGTCGGATTCTACCGAGTTTAAAAAATCAAGTAAGTAATCAGCTTTACAATCTTTGTAACCTAAATGAACATCAGATATCCAAATGGCTGGATAATGTTGTTTTTTACGCAGTTGATTGTTTGTCATGCCCGTCATCCATAGTGTAATAATTAAACACTGTAGATAAACCTAATGACACTTATGAGACACTTTAGCGAAGCCTCCATGACAATTTATACCAAGGCACGTAATTAAATGATTTCTACAAAGCTAGGAAAGGTGAGTCATTGAGCAGCTATTATTACGTATTGCTATTAATCGCGCATAAAAAAGGCCGCATTTTAAATGCGGCCTTTTAGTCTATTTTGAGCGTGCGTGTTATTAACCTTTAACAGCCGCTTTAATTGCATCAATTGCTGTATCAATATCAATCATTAGCTTTTCACCGGTGCGGCGGTTTTTAAGCTCAACTTTATTCTCGTCAAGGTTACGCTCACCAATTACAAGCGTGTAAGGTACACCAATTAGCTCCATGTCATTAAACATAACACCAGGGCGTTCTTTACGGTCATCAAATAACACATCAAGACCTGCATCTTTTAAACCCTGGTAAAGGTTATTTGCAATATCAGGAATACGATGCGATTTGTGCATGTTCATTGGAACAATCGCTAAATCGAATGGCGCGATTGATTTTGGCCAAATGATCCCGTATTGATCGTTGTTTTGTTCAATAGCAGCTGCAACAATACGTGAAACACCAATACCGTAACAACCCATGGTCATGGTTTGGTTTTTACCACCTTCGTTTAATACTCCCGCTTTCATTGCTTCTGAGTATTTAGTGCCAAGTTGGAATATATGACCTACTTCAATACCGCGTTTTATTTGTAAAACGCCTTGGCCACATGGGCTCATATCGCCTTCAACAATATTACGAATATCAGCAACTTCGTAATCAGTTACGTCACGATCCCAGTTAATACCACTGTAATGCTCGTCGTCTTTATTAGCACCGGCAACAAAATCAGCAAGGATATTAGCGGCTCTATCAACAATAATAGGCATAGATAAGCCCACAGGGCCTAATGAACCAGGTTTTGCACCAATAGCAGCAACAATATCTGCCTCTGTTGCCATTTCAAGCGGAGAGTCTACTAATGGGTGCTTTTCAGCTTTTAATTCATTTAAATCATGATCGCCACGAAGTACAAGCGCCACTAAACCACGTACATCGTTTTCATCAGGTGCACCGTAAACAATTAAGGTTTTAACACCACGATGAGGTTTTACACCGTAATGCTTTTTAAGCTCATTAATTGTTTTAGCGTCAGGAGTAGGGAATGCTTTTAACTCTTTACTTGCTTCTGGGCGTGGATCGTTTGGCGCTAGTGCTTCTGCTTTTTCAATATTAGCTGCGTAATCACTGCCATCACTAAATGCAATGGCATCTTCGCCCGACTCAGCAAGTACATGAAACTCGTGCGATAGGCTACCACCAATAGACCCAGTATCAGCAAGTACAGGGCGGTAATCAAGGCCTAAACGCTCAAAAATGTTACAGTATGCTTTATGCATCGCTTGATAAGTCGCATCTAAACATTCTTCACTTAAGTGAAAAGAGTAGGCATCTTTCATTGTAAATTCACGAGCTCGCATCACACCAAAGCGAGGGCGGCGTTCGTCGCGTACTTTAGTTTGTACTTGATATAAAGTAACTGGTAACTGCTTGTAGCTGCTTATTTCTTTACGTACGAAATCAGTTATTACTTCTTCGTGTGTTGGACCAAGTGCAAACGTACGGTTATGACGGTCTGTGAAGCGCATAAGCTCAGGACCAAATTCATTCCAACGGCCAGACTCTTCCCACAAATCAGCGGGTTGAATTACAGGCATTAGCATTTCAATAGCACCTGCTTTATCCATCTCTTCACGTACAATGTTTTCTACTTTACGTAGCACACGTAAACCAGAGGGTAACCAAGTGTATAAACCCGAAGCGACGCGACGGATCATACCGGCTCTAAGCATTAACTGATGCGATACGATTTCAGCATCTGATGGCGTTTCTTTAAGTGTTGCGAGTATATATTGGCTTGTACGCATGTTTTTTCCGAAATAGAGTAATTATGTTCTTTTAATAGAGCTTAAGTTTAACAGCGGAAGCTTTTACACTAAAGCGCTAAGTGAGTTATTTAGTTTTTTCTATGTTTGTTACTACGTTATGCTCGCCATTGACTTGCCAGCGAATATTATAATTGTACAAAGTCATACCATAGCTTTGCTCGCCGTCTTTTTGTTTTTTATAGGCAGGGCGGGGATCTTGTTTTAAAACATTAGCTATAAAATCATGTAAATCTGGGTATTGTGTTTGCGCATTAACAAACTCAATTGCCTGAGGGCTAAATTCAACCGTCATTTGTGTTTCTGGGCGTGTATCTGCAAAGCCAGCACTGGCGTCAAGCATTGCATCTGAATAGGGTAAGTACGGTTTAATATCGATAATGGGGGTGCCATCAAGTAAATCAATGCCAGCGAGTAATAAACTAAGTTGTCCGTTTTTATATTCAATACCATCAAGTTTTACTGCGCTCATACCAATCGCGTTTGGTCTAAATGTAGCGCGGGTAGCAAATACACCTTTTCGCTCATTCCCACCTAAACGTGGTGGGCGCACCATCGCAGAATAACCTTTATCGGCCGTTTCATGAAAACGAAATAACAACCAAATATGAGTAAATTCATCTAAACCACGTACGAACTCTTCGCGATTAAAATCAGGTGCAAAAATAAGTTTTGCCTTGGCTTGTGGCACTAAACGAGGCTGCCTAGGTATAGCAAACTTTTGTTTATAAGGAGATTCAATGTGGCCAATAGCCGAAATGGTATAATCGCTCATAGTACTCGGGTACAAATAAAATAGAGCGCTATTCTACCTGCATTTAGTATTTATGGCATTAGTGTAAGTAAGTTTATTGCTTATAGACCAATCGGTTTGAAATCAATTATTAGACTGAGTGGTTTATATTTTGTATTAATATATTTAAAAAGGACCTAAAACAAAAAAGGGCAAGCTTATAAGCTTACCCTTTTCAAACATGTTAAAGATTAATTAAAACATGTATTGAACTGATACAGATGCTACATCCATGTCTGGATCAATATCGTCATCAAGTTTGTAGCGTTCGTACTCTAAACGAAACTGTACATTTGTTGTAAGTGCGTATTCAATACCCGCACCGTAAAATGCATCACCACCATCTGTAGAAGCTGTTACACCACCTACTGGTAAATCTTGTGTGTAATCTGCATCCCACTCAAGCCAACCGCCTTTTGCATATACAGAAAAGCTCTCTGTTATTGGGTAGCCCAAACGTGCGGCAAGCGATACGCCATCAATTTCAGCTTTGCTGTCTATATCACTTACTTCATCAAAGTTTTGATAAGCAAGTTCTAAGCTTAGGTATTCGTTAAACTGAGTACCAATATAGCCTTTAAGCATTTGTGCATCGTCGTCAAAGTCAGTGTCGTTGTCACTGTCTTCAAATTCAAAAGAATATTGACCGTAACCGATACCAGTATAAATACGTGGAGAATCGAAATCAGAAATGTCAGCGTGTGCTGCAGAGTTAAAACCCAGTGTTGCTAGTGCAATAGCTGAAAGAGAAAGTGTTTTAATCATTGAATAGCTCCTTTACAAAAAATAATCAAATGCTTGATTTCATTAATCAAACTTCAATTATCTACTTGCAGCGAGCGTGCCAATATTAAAATGGATTAAAAACACGCCATAATTGGTTCTTTTGTATTGGTTTTTACATTGTTTAGCGTGTTTTATAATCAAAGTGAACTTTTGTGTAATCGTGTACTCTAAAATAGGTTGTATGTTTTACAAAGTATAATGAGTTTTTTACATAGCCTTACTCTATTTAAATTACTAATTAGACTTTATGAAGCAAGTTTTCTGTTTCAATTGCTATTTCTTTCATTTTTATAGCGTAATTTTCTAATTTAATGTCTTCATCGGTCACTGCTTTAAACGAAGGCACTTCTATTGGGTAGCCCGTTTCATCCATTGCAATAAAGCTGATAACACAATGGTTTGTTTCAACCATATTTTGCGTTTTTGGATCGCCACACCTAACTTGAATAAATATTTGCATGCTACTTCTACCCGTATGGGCAATTTTAGCTTCTACTTCGACTATTTGACCCACTAAAATAGGGCGTCTAAATTTAACACCCGCAACCGAAACAGTTACGCAGTAATGACCGCTCCAACCTGCAGCGCACGCATAACCTGCTTGGTCAATCCACTTCATGACGGCCCCACCATGAACTTTACCACCAAAATTAACATCAGTAGGCTCTGCTAAAAAACGAAAAATAACTTTTGACGACGGCATAAATAACACTCTTATTATTAAAACTACTATTAGCATAACGTAAAAAAGGGGCCGAAGCCCCTGCAATTTAGGATATGTTTATAATTTATATGTAAAAAACGTAGTTATATAGCTATACAGCGCATAATTTAGTTACATATTAGGATAATTTGGCCCACCCGCACCTTCAGGTGTTACCCATGTAATGTTTTGGCTTGGGTCTTTAATATCGCAAGTTTTACAGTGCACACAGTTTTGGGCATTAATAACAAACTCTTTATTGCCTGCAATTTCTTGTACTTCGTAAACGCCTGCTGGGCAATAACGTTGTGCGGGTTCATCAAATTTAACTAAATTTACGTTAATAGGAATTGACGTATTTTTAAGCTTTAAATGACACGGCTGTGATTCTTCGTGGTTAGTATTTGATAAAAACACACTTGAGAGTTTATCAAAGCTAAGGTGTCCATCTGGTTTTGGATATGCAATTTTGTCAGCGGCGTTAGCATCAACAAGGGTAGAGTGATCGGACGTATTATCTTTAAACGTAAAGGGTAAACCGCCATTAAAAATGTTTTGATCAAGCGTATTGTACGCACCACCTAAAAATTTACCGAGCTTGTGCATAGCAGGGCCAAAGTTACGAGATTGGTATAGCTCTTTATATGCCCACGATTGCTCAAACGCAGTTTGATAATGAGTTAAATCGGTATTTGCTAACTCATTTTGCAATGCTTCAAAAATAACCTCAGCGGCAATCATTCCCGATTTCATTGCAGTGTGATTACCTTTAATTTTTGCAAAATTAAGAGTGCCTGCATCACACCCTACAAGTAAACCACCAGCAAAATGCATTTTTGGTAATGAATGCAAGCCACCTTTAGCAATAGCACGCGCACCGTAAGCAATACGTTCAGCGCCTTCAAGTACGTTTTTAAATACTGGATGGTGCTTCATTCGCTGAAACTCATCAAACGGGCTCAAATGTGGGTTTGAGTAATTTAAATCAACAATTAAACCAACAACAACTTGATTGTTTTCACTGTGATACATAAATGCACCACCATTAGTATCGCCGCTAAGTGGCCAACCTGTACCATGAACTACCTTGCCAAGCTCATGTTTACTTTCATCTATTTGCCAGATTTCTTTAAAGCCTAAACCGTAATGCTGCGGCGATGAATCTGCATCAAGTGCAAACTCATTGATTAGTTGTTTACCTAAATGACCTCGGCAACCTTCGGCAAAAATAGTGTATTTTGCACGAAGCTCCATGCCTGGCATGTAACCGTCTTTTTCATTACCATCTTTGTCTACACCCATATCGCCAGTAATAATGCCTTTTACTGCTTCATCTTCAATTATTAAAGAGTGTGCGCTAAATCCTGGAAATATCTCTACGCCTAAGCTTTCAGCTTGCTCTGCAAGCCATCGACATACATTGCCCATAGATACAATGAAGTTACCATCATTATGAAATGTTTTTGGTGTAGCAAAGTGGGGGATTGATGTCGCTTTTTGCTCGTTATTAAACCAATAAATTTCATCATTAGTTACTTTGGTTGTAACCGGTGCGCCAAGCTCTTGCCAATTAGGTAGTAGTTCATCCAAAGCTCTGGTTTCAAAAACAGCACCAGAGAGTACATGTGCACCTACTTCAGAACCTTTTTCGACTACGCAAATCATGCACTCTTGTTGTTTTTCTTGTGCTAATTGCGCGAGTTTAATTGCACTTGAAAGCCCAGCAGGGCCTGCACCAACAATTACTACATCAAATTCCATGGTTTCACGTTCGACCATAATAACCTCTTTATCTATGACGGACTTATTTGAATGTTTACTACGCATTTAAATAAGGTGTACAGCCTATTTATAACTTTGCAAATTAAACGTTACAGACTGTGAATAGTTAAAGGTTATTTTAGGTTGACGTTTACGTCAACAGGAAGTAGTCTAATTTCATAAAATAAATAGGTTGACGTGCACGTTACCTTGTAGGTTTAAATAATTATGGAGTTCCTATGAAAGTTCTCGTACCAATAAAAAGAGTGATTGATTACAACGTAAAAGCACGCGTTAAAAGTGATAACAGCGACGTTGATTTAACCAACGTTAAAATGGCAATGAACCCGTTTTGTGAGATTGCTATAGAAGAAGCAATTCGCCTTAAAGAAGCCGGTACCGCCACTGAAGTGGTTGCCGTAACTATTGGTCCAAAAGCATCACAAGAACAATTACGCACAGCATTAGCATTGGGCGCTGACAAAGCCATTCACATCGAAACCGATGAAAAGCTCGAGTCACTTCATATTGCAAAACTACTCGCTAAAATTGTAGAGCAAGAAACGCCTGAACTTGTCATTTTAGGTAAGCAGTCAATTGACTCAGATAATAATCAAACAGGTCAAATGCTTGCTGCATTAACTAATCGCGGGCAGGGTACATTTGCATCAAAAGTTGTTATTGAAAATGGCAAAGTAAACGTAACTCGCGAAGTTGATGGCGGGCTGCAAACGGTAGCACTTAATTTACCGGCGGTTGTTACAACTGATTTACGCTTAAATGAGCCTCGCTATGCATCACTGCCAAATATTATGAAAGCCAAACGTAAGCCGCTTGAAGTAATAGCAGCAGATTCGCTTGGTGTTGATTTAACACCGCGTATGCAATTAATAAGTGTTGAAGAGCCAGCTAAACGCACCGCAGGAATTATTGTAGAAGACGTTGCACAGCTTGTAGAAAAATTAAAAACAGAGGCAAAGGTGATTTAAATGAAAACACTCGTAATTGCAGAGCACGACAACGGTGCCTTAAAACCAGAAACCTCAAAAACTATTAACGCTGCAGTAAAAATGGGCTTTCCTATTGATGTACTAATAGCAGGTAACAACTTAAGCGCAATGAGCTCACAAGTTGCAAGCATTGATGGCATAGCTAATGTTTTAGTTGCCGATAATAGCGTTTATGAACATCAGTTAGCTGAGAACATGAGCGATTTAGTTTTATCACTTAGCGACACCTACAGCCACATTGTTGCAAGTGCTACTACAACGGGCAAAAACTTTATGCCACGTGTTGCCGCGCTATTAGATGTTGCGCAAATTTCTGAAATTATCGCAGTAGTGGACGCCGATACATTTAAACGACCTATTTATGCAGGTAATGCAATCGCCACGGTTAAATCACTCGACAGTAAAAAAGTAATTACCGTACGTGCCAGTAGCTTTGATTTACAAGGTGAGCAATCAGCTGTTGCTATAACAAGCATTGATACAGTATCAGATTCGCAATTAAGCAGCTTTGTAAGTGTTGAGCAAACAGAATCAGAACGCCCTGAGCTTACAGCTGCTAGTGTGGTCATATCGGGTGGTCGCGGTATGCAAAACGGCGAAAACTTTGCATTACTTAATGGTATTGCCGATAAACTAGGTGCAGCTATTGGTGCATCGCGTGCAGCAGTTGATGCAGGCTTTGTACCTAACGACATGCAAGTAGGGCAAACAGGTAAAATTGTAGCACCTAACTTATATATTGCAGTAGGTATCAGCGGTGCTATTCAGCATTTAGCCGGCATGAAAGACTCAAAAGTAATCGTCGCGATTAATAAAGACCCTGACGCACCTATTTTTCAAGTTGCAGATTACGGTTTAGTGGCTGATTTGTTTGAAGTACTGCCACAGTTAGAGAGTGCTTTATAGCCTTTAAATAAACAAACTTATTCTGGTTGAAAGCCGTGGTGCTCTTTGAGTGCTGCGGCTTTTTTATTCGGTAAATTAAAGACACAAAAAAACCAGCCAATTGGCTGGTTTTTAGTATTTATAAACGGCTAACTTAGTATTAGTAAGTTGCGCTGCCTTTAGTACGAGGGAAGGCAATAACGTCACGTACGTTGCCCATACCTGTTACATAAGCAACTAAGCGTTCAAAGCCTAAACCAAAGCCTGAGTGCGGCACGCTACCGTATTTACGTAAATCGCGGTACCAGCTGTAATCTTCTTTGTTTAAGCCCATTTCTTCTAAGCGTGCATCAAGTACATCAAGGCGTTCTTCACGTTGTGAACCGCCAATGATCTCACCAATACCAGGTGCTACAACGTCCATTGCGGCAACGGTTTTACCGTCTTCGTTTTGGCGCATGTAGAATGCTTTAATATCACGTGGGTAGTTTTTAATAACTACCGGTGCTTTAAAGTGCTCTTCAGCTAAGTAACGCTCGTGCTCAGACTGTAAATCTACGCCCCATTCAACAGCGTACTCAAACTTTTTGCCACAGTTTTTAAGGATTTCTACAGCGTCTGTGTAGTCAACTTGTGCAAAGTCTTTATCTACAAATTCTTCTAAACGCGTAATTGCGGTTTTTTCTACACGTTGTGCAAAAAATTCCATGTCATCACGGCGCTCTTCAAGTACGGCTTTAAACACATACTTAAGCATGTTTTCAGCAAGTTTTGCTATGTCTTCTAAATCTGCAAACGCTACTTCAGGCTCTACCATCCAAAATTCTGCAAGGTGGCGAGATGTATTTGAATTCTCTGCGCGGAATGTAGGGCCAAATGTATAAATTTTTGACATTGCAGACGCGTAAGTTTCGCCATTTAACTGACCAGATACAGTAAGGAATGCTTCTTTGCCGAAGAAATCTTCGCTGTAATCAACATCGCCTTTGTCTGTAAGTGGTAAGTTTTGCATATCAAGCGTTGATACACGGAACATCTCACCCGCGCCTTCACAGTCACTTGCCGTAATGATTGGCGTGCTGATCCAGTAAAAGCCTTGCTCGTGGTAAAAACGGTGAATAGCTTGTGCTAAACAGTTACGTACACGAGTTACCGCGCCAATCATATTTGTACGAGGGCGAAGGTGAGCGTGCTCACGTAAGTACTCAATGCTGTGGCGCTTTGCCGACATTGGGTATGAATCTGGGTTCTCTACCCAACCTAATACAGTCACTGAGTTAGCTTGAATTTCGTAAGATTGACCTTGGCCAGCAGATTGAACTAAAACACCAGTAACCGACACAGAACAACCGGCTGTTAAGCTAGTAACTTCATCATAATTATTCAGTGAATTAGGAACTACCGCTTGAATAGGATCAAAACACGAACCGTCATGAACGGCTAAAAATGAAATTCCTGCTTTTGAATCGCGGCGAGTACGGATCCAGCCTTTAATTGTTACTTGGCTGTCTACCGCAACATTGCCTTTTAATAGCTCTGAAATCGCTAAATGGCTCATCTTCACTCCAATGATATAAGTTGCCTAACTATTTTATTTTAACTGTGCGCAACACGCGGGCATAAATTGCACATAAACGGCGCTGCACTTGAACCCTGTATCTTACCTAGTAAAGTTAAATAAAAAAACTATTGTGGGCAACTCTTTAAAAGTTTTTATGCATGCGGTTTATTTTTAAACAGTTTTTAGAGTTTAATTGCCACTATTATGATTTGTTGCTCTGAAATTTAATGATTTTGTGGCATTATTAACATCCAAACTAAATTAATATTTATTCACCCTTAAAAAATCGATGCTATGAAACAAGTTTTTATTTTACGAGGACTACCAGGAAGTGGTAAGTCTTACTACGCGCAAAGCCTTGCTGACGAATTAGGTGGAGCCGACGAAAGTCAGTATCTAATTTGCTCAACTGATGATTACTTTAATAATGAGCAGGGCGAATATCATTTCGATAAATTTAAGTTACCACAATTTCATAATTTAAATTTGGCGCGCTTTATAAATGCACTTGCTCAAGGCATTCCATTGGTGATTGTAGATAACACCAATATTAAAAAATGGGAATTTATAGCTTACTCTCAAGCTGCCGTTGCTTTAGGTTATCAAGTAAAAGAAGTGATAGTGGGTGAAGTAAAAGACAAAGCTATGCAGCACCTATACGCTAAACGAAACTCACATAATGTGCCGCTAAAAACAATAAGTAAAATGGCCTACATGTTTGAGTGGTAATCACTTAGAGATTAGATAAGGCTTTTATATCGCATTGTGTAATGGCATCTAAATGAGCAGTGATTTTTTCATTGCTCCAATCCCACCAAGCTATATCTAGCAGCGTATTTATTGTTTTATCGTCAAATCTGGTTTTTATCACTTTAGCGGGATTTCCACCTACAACGCTATAAGCAGGTACATCGCAGGTAACAACTGATTTACTGGCAATAATAGCGCCGCTGCCAATTTTTACCCCGGGCATAATTGTAGCGTTATAACCAATCCAAACATCATGACCAATTTCTGTATTGCCTTTAAAGGGTAAATCATTTGATTTTGGTACAAATTTTTCCCAGCCATTACCAAATATAAAAAATGGATAAGTAGAAAATCCAGAAGTTTGATGGTTAGCGCCATTCATTATAAAAGTAACGTCTTTAGCTATCGCACAAAACTTACCTATGATCAGACGATCCCCAATAAAATCGAAATGGTAAAGCACATTTTTTTCAAAATTCTCAGGGCCATCAGGATCGTCATAATATGTATAATCGCCTACTTCAATATTGATAGAAGTAATATAGTTTTTTAAAAAACCTACTTGAGGAAAACCTTCCATTGGTGAAGGATTATTGGGGTTTGGTCCGTTCATGGGGTTTCCTCTTAACTTTGAGTTAGGTATAGATATTAATCTATAGATTTATAAACGGCTAGTGGGTGCGATGTGCTTAGTGATACATGCACTTCGTCGCCTGGGTTTACCACAACTTCATGGCTTACTCGGCTAGTTACCACCGTAGAACACGCAAGTTTTACAGCGCACAAGCGGCTGCCACCTTCAAAGCGTACCCAAATCACTTCGCCGTTATTACCAACACTGCTTTGTACAAGTAACACATCGTCTGGTCGAAGTAGTACATCAACGTCGCCACTTTCACAGTCAACGCCATGAGCGGGCGCATTACCAATTGAGGTAGTGGCTTGTCCTTGGCTAAATTGGCCGCTAATAAAGCTGGCTTCACCTAAAAAGCGTGCCACAAAGCGATTGTTTGGGGTACTAAAACAGCGCTCGGGTGTATCGATTTGCTGAATTTCGCCGCCTTTAAGCACACCAACGCGGTCGCCAACGGAGAGTGCTTCTTCTTGGTCGTGTGTTACCCAAATAGCAGGTACGCCAGCGGCTTTAAGTGCGTTTCTAATATCCCAACGAAGCATGTCTTTAAGGGCGGCATCTAAGTTTGAAAGCGGCTCATCAAGTAATACAAAGTCAGGTTGGTGGGCAAGGGTACGCGCAAGTGCAACGCGCTGCTTTTGTCCGCCAGAAAGTGTTGCTGGTTTTTTATCTCTAAAATCGCTCAACCCAAGTAGGTTTATCCAATACTCAGCAGGGGCTGTATCTTTTAATCTAAAGCAAATGTTTTGCTGTACGGTTAAGTGCGGAAATAACGCAAAATCTTGAAACACCATACCTACACTGCGTTTTTCAGGAGGTAGTGTTAATTTGGGAGTAGCGCGCCATTTCCCCGTGTTTATTTCGCCTTCGCTAATAGGTATAAGGCCAGCAAGGGCTTGTAAAATTGTACTTTTACCACAACCTGTTGGCCCTACAAGCATAAGGATTTCGTTTTCACCCAGCGAAAAGTTTAAATCGCTTACTACGCGGTTACTGCCATAATCTATAGACAACTGACTTACAGATAGCATTGTTTCTTAAATCCTTAATGTTCAAACTGGTTGCGTTTTTCGCCAGACATCATAATAGCTAACCCGCAGGCAGATATCACTACTAACAATAATCCAGGAATAGCGGCGCGACCAAAATAGCCCGCTTCGTATACACGCCATAAATAAGTAGAGAGGGTTTCAAACCCTGTAGGACCAAGTAATAGCGTGGCTTCGAGTTCACGCATTGACTCTAAAAACACCAGTGCTGCACCGGCAATAATACCGCGCATAGTTAAAGGTAGTGTTATGCGAGTAAATACTTCACGTGGGCTTGCCCCTAATACGCGCGCAGACTTCACTAAGCTTGGATCTAAGTGTTCGGTGCTTGTTCTAACAGAGCCTACAGCAAGTGGTAAAAATCGCAGCATATAAGCAATAATAAGCAATCCCAGTGTTTGATATAAAAACGGCAACTGCAAACCACCGTAAACAAGCGCTGTGCCCATTACTATACCCGGAATACCAAAACCAAAGTAAGTAACACGCTCCATTATACGACCCGCTTTTCCACTCAGTGCAGCATGTGCAACGGGGATCGCAACGATAACGGCTACAATTGCCGCAATACCCGATGCATACGTAGAGTTCCATGCAATATTAAAATCAAATGAGCTAAAACCATCGCGAGCTAACCAAAGCGAAAATATAGCCAAAGGCAAGCCAATAGCAAGCAGTAAAACAGGTGCAAACGTAACAAACATGGCACTTAATTGTACTTTACTTGGAAATAAAATTAACGGGCGACCATGGCGCTCAGGCGCTGTTTTTATTTGTGATTCAACTAAAAGTAAAAAACCGACAATAACCATCAGTTGAAGTGAAAGCATGGCAGCTCGCCCTAACGCAAAGGCGTTGTATTCAACATAAATTACGCGGGTAAACGTATCTAAGCGCATCATTGCCGGCGTGCCAAAGTCTGATAACGTATAAAGCGCGACTAACAAAGAGCCTGCTGCAATACCGTTAACTACGCGCGGTAATATAACTTTAAATATACTTTGCGTCATCGACATTCCAAGCGTACGCGCGGCATTAACCATGCTTGCGTCAAGGCTCAGTAGGGATGAGCGAGTTGTCATCATTACAAACGGGAAGGTATAAAGTGTCATTACAATGGCGGCACCTGTTAGGCCATACATTGATGGTGTTTCTATTCCTGTTAAGGTGTTTATTTCGCCACCGGGGCCAAAAGCAGCATAAAGTGTAAATGCGCCAATATAACTGGGAATTGCCAGTGGGGCTGCAAATACAACCAGCCAGAGCTTTTTAAATGGTAAATGCACATACGCGCTAATAAACGCCAGTGGCACACCAATTAAAATAGACCCAAGTACCGTTAAACCCATTAACGATAAGGTGTTACCTAAAATTTGCAGGTTGTGGGTGTCAAACACTGAGCTCGCATCGCTTGCAAGCACAATTAATACATAAACAGGGGTAAGCGCAACAAGCGCTGCAAGCAGCGCCATTGGATAAGAGGCAGGTATTTTCATTACAATACGCCGCTGCTTCGCATCAAATCTATAGTAGGGCGTAAATCAGCTAGCTGTGTTAAATCTACTTTAGGTGGAGAAATATTAGCAAGTGACGGTAAACCCTCAGGTTGGGTAATACCATTTACTAACGGAATTTCGTACGCTTCACTGGCTAAGTAACCTTGTACTTCTTTACTTAGTAAGTAACGCATAAAGTTAGTTGCAAGCGGATCGTCGTTAAGCGCTAATACACCCGATGCATTAACTAAACAGCCCGCATCATTTTGTGTAAATGCTAAATCTAGCTTGGCATTAGGTTTACCTGATTTTAAACGCAAAGTGTAATAGTGATTAGCAAAACCAATATCAACTTCACCGCGTTCAACGCCCATAACAACACCTAGCTCGCCGGCGTATGTTTTAGCACGTTTTTGAATCTTTTTAAGCCACTTAGCGGTTTTGTCATCGCCTTCTAAGATTCGCATTGCGGTTACAAACGATTGAAAAGAAGCGTAGGCGGGCGCCCAGCCAATACTTAAATCGCTGTCGGCAATTTCCATAATACTTGTTGGAATTTGATCCTTAGTCAAACGCGACGTGTTATATGGCAATGTACGAATACGGCCAGTTACAGGTGCCCACTCTTTATATCTAAATTGTGGTTGTAACTGAGCAGATAAATCACCTGGGATAGGTTGTGCAAGGCCAGCATCGGTTACTAAACCAATTGCGCCTGAATCAACTGCCCAAAATAAATCAGCGCGGCGAACGCCAGCTTTAGCTTCTGCAACAATGGTATTTGCTAAAGCAGCAGTAGGACCTCGGCGTATACCGAGTTTAAAGTCTGGATTTTTTTTCTGGATTGCTTGTAATACGTTTTCATACAAACCACCTTCGCCTCGGCCTAAATAAAGCGTTAACTCGCCTTTAAGCTTTGGTAAATCGTCAACAGAAACAGGGTTTGCTATATCAGCGGCTAGCGCACGAGAAAGAGGCAGTGGCAATGAGCCAACCACCCCTAACGCAGCTAGGCCTTGAATAAAGGTCCTACGCTTCACTTAAAATACATCCTTACGTGCTTTTTCGGCTTTTTCTATTAAAACCTTAGCGCGGTCTAATTTTGTTTGCATATCACTGATCACATCGCGTACTTCGTCTACGCTTTTGCTGTTTTTAATGGCTTGTGGCAGTGTTACGTTAAAGTCTTTTTCCAGCACTTCAACTAGTTTTGCATCTTGTTCAATAAGAGTTCCTTCAACGCCTTCAAACAGGTGCAGATAAGTATCATGAACAATTTCAGTTGCTTCGTCTCGTAAACGCTCAGCAAATTTAGCTACTACACGGTCTAATTTGTGCTTAATTTCATCAATAGTGGCACTTTGTGTCATTTGAGTTGTAGCCGTTGCTTTTACAGTGTCTAACAAGCCTTTTTGCTGGAATTTTGCAGCAAGCTTAACAGCCCCAAGACCTTGCCACAAGGCTATGTTCATCGCTTTTTGCTGTTTACGAACTTCATCAGCAGGCTCTTTATTATCAATGGCCATTTTTACGCCATAAAGACCCTGCCAAATAGAAGCGTATACTGGTACAAAGTTAGTTTCTATTGCGCTGTGAAACTTAACTGATTCCCAATATTCAATTAAATCATCAGTTTTTACAGATTTTGCGCCTTTAGTATCGTAGTCGCTTACCATGGTATCAACTTTGCCTACCATCCATTCTACTTCTTCTGCGTAACTTTTAAGGTTAGCTTGAAGATGATTAACATGCTCGCCAATAGGGCCGTTAGCTAATACTGGTTGAGCCATAAACGCCGAGGCTAGTAAAAGGCTTGCACCTAAAGTTTTGGCTGGTTTAAATAGTAATTTCATAGCAAAGAAGTCCAAAAAGGTAATTGTAAATGATAGACATTATCATATAGCTAATGGTTAACGAGATCAATAACTACAAACTCGCTTAATAGATAAAAACACTAAATGTAGCGGTAGGTTACAGCAAATAGCGCTATAACCTGTATTAGGATTAGTTATTGAGACCGACTATTAAGCGTAATGCTTGCCTTTAATGGCATTATAAATGGCATCACACAGTGTTTTTATACTTGTGTCGTCACTTATATACGGTGGCATAAGGTAAATTAGTTTACCGAATGGGCGTATCCATACACCTTGCTCTACAAAATAAGCCTGAATTTTAGCAACATCAACATTGCCCGCAGCCTCGTTCAGTTCAACAACGCCTATTGCTCCTAAGGTACGCACATTGGCAACCGCATCTAGTTCACTGCATTTATTAAGTTGTTGTAGCTGGGTGTTTAGCTGCTTTATTCGTTGTTGCCAGTTTTGTTCAAGTAATAAATCAATACTTGCGCAGGCCGCTGCACAGGCAAGCGGGTTACCCATAAACGTAGGGCCGTGCATTAAAACACCGGCTTCACCTTCGCTTATGCCAATGGCTATTTTATCGCTAGTGATAGTGGCCGATAGCGTCATTGAACCGCCGGTTAATGCTTTACCAATACACATTATATCGGGTTCTATATTGGCGTGCTCTACAGCAAATAATTTACCTGTACGGCCAAAGCCTGTGGCAATTTCGTCGCAAATTAGCAGTACGTTATATTGGGTGCATAATTTACGCACGCAGGCTAAATAATCAGGGTGATAAAAGTTCATACCACCTGCGTTTTGTACAATAGGCTCAATGATAAAGGCGGCTACTTGGCTGTGGTTTGCTTTAAAGTATTCTTCAAGCTCTTGGGCTTCAGTTTGGTTAAACTCGAACCCAAATTGACTAACCGGTGCAGGCACAAAAACGTGTTCAGGTAAAAAGCCTGAATATAAACTATGCATTGAATTAACTGGGTCGCATACGCTCATGGCTGCAAAGGTGTCCCCATGGTAGCCCTTGTAAGGCGTCATTAATTTTTGTTTTGTTGTAATGCCTTGGCTTAACCAATATTGCAGCGCCATTTTTATTGCTACTTCAACACTTACCGATCCGCTGTCGGCTAAAAACACTTTAGTTAAACTAGGCGGCGTTATATTTACTATTTTTTTGCACAGCTCTACCGCGCTGTTATGCGTAATACCGCCAAACATAATGTGGCTCATATTATTAATTTGCTCAATCATGGCGTTATTTATAACAGGGTTGTTATAGCCATGTATTGCGCTCCACCACGAGGCCATGCCATCGATTAATTGCTCGCCAGTTTCGAGGTGAATAATATTGTGATTAGCATGTGTAACAGGGTATACCGGAATTGGCTTAGTCATCGATGTATATGGGTGCCAAATGTGCTCACGATCAAAATCAAGGTCAATCGTATTCTTTTTAATCATATGTAAACTTTAACTTGGTGGGCTTCGTTGACAATGGTACTTCAACTCGTAGACTAAGCCAATATCACCGTTATGAAAAAAAATAAGAGAGTATTATGGAACTTGCACCTGTTCGTCACGATTGGACCCACGCTGAAGTTAAAGCATTATTTGAAATGCCATTTAACGATTTACTGTTTAAAGCCGCATCGGTTCACCGTGCTAACTTCAACCCAAATGAAGTGCAAATTTCTACGTTGTTATCAATTAAAACAGGTGCTTGCCCAGAAGACTGTAAGTACTGTCCGCAGTCGGGGCATTACCGAACAGATTTAGAACGCGAACGCTTAATAGAAGTAGAAAAAGTAGTAGAGCAAGCACGCCTTGCAAAACAAAAAGGCGCTACCCGTTTTTGTATGGGGGCTGCATGGTCAGATCCAAAAGACAGAGACATGCCATACATTTCGCAAATGGTTAAAGAAGTAAAAGAGCTAGGGTTAGAAACCTGTATGACGCTAGGTAAACTCACAAACGAAAAAGCCCATGAGCTTAGAGACGCAGGGCTTGATTACTACAACCATAACCTTGACACGTCACCTGAGTATTACGAGCAAATTATTTCAACCCGTACTTTTCAAGATAGATTAAATACCATTGACCACGTACGCGATGCCGGTATGAAAGTATGCTCGGGCGGAATAGTCGGTATGGGTGAGCAAGCAAGCGACCGTTTTGGACTACTTATGCAACTAGCTAATTTGCCACAACAGCCAGAAAGTGTGCCTATTAATATGCTCGTTAAAGTTAAAGGCACTCCGCTTGAAAACGTAGACGATTTAGATCACTTTGAATTTATACGTACCATAGCAACAGCGCGCATTATGATGCCACACAGTTATGTACGTTTATCGGCAGGGCGTAACGCCATGAACGAGCAAATGCAATCGATGTGCTTTTTTGCAGGCGCCAACTCAATATTTTATGGTGATAAACTCCTTACCACCGAAAACCCAGACGCTGATGCCGATATGAACCTAATTAAAAAATTAGGTATGAACCCAGAAAAACGTCACGACTATTCAGACGAAGCAGTTGAAGCCTCGCTTTCATCGCAAGTAGCCGACAAAGCAACCTCTGAATTGTTTTACGAAGCGTAGGCTTATATCAATGCCTTTTGATTTTATAAACACGCATCTGCAGGCTCGCCTGCAAGGTGCGTTACTTCGTAAACGCCACGTAGTACAACATGCAACAGCGCGCACCATAACGGTTAATAATAAAACCTACCTTAACTTTGCCAGTAACGACTACTTAGGCTTTGGTGATGAGGCTGTTAAACTTAATGACTCCCACGCATTAGGGAGTCACAGCTCAGCATTGGTTACCGGTTATCAGGCGCAGCAAAAAGCGCTTGAACAGTACTTATGTGAGCAATTTGGTTATGGCGCAGGAATGCTATTTAACTCAGGGTTTAGCGCTAATAGCAGCGTAATTAAAGCGCTGTTTCAAGATAAAGCGGCTGCACAAAACAGCGCTATTTTTCAAGATAAGTTAAATCATGCAAGTTTGATTGACGGGGCTATGCACTCAAACGCGGCATTAGTGCGTTTTAATCACAACGACATGAATCACTTACGTTCAAGGCTCGAAAAATCAAAAGCGCAAAACAAGCTAATTATAAGCGAAGGTGTGTTTTCGATGGATGGCGATACCGCGCCTCTTAAAGAATTACTCGCACTTGCAAAACAGCACAACGCATGGCTAATGATTGACGACGCACACGGCTTTGGTGTATTAGGTAAAACAGGCTTAGGCAGTTGCGAAGCGTTTATTACTCAAACGCTGCCAGATATATTAGTCATTACTTTTGGTAAAGCAGTGGCTAGTAGTGGCGCGTGTGTATTAGGAAGTAAACAGTTTATTGATTACATGCTGCAGTTTAATCGCGATTACACGTATTCAACCGCCATGTCGCCGCTTATGGCAAGTCACACTCTCGCGCGTATTAAAAACATAAAAACAGCCAATGATAAACGCGATAAGCTAAATGCCAATATTGCATTATTTAAGCAACTCACTAAAACCCATAATATTGCAGTAATGGAATCAAATACAGCCATACAGCCCATTGTATTAGGTTGTGCTGAGCAAACGTTACAAGCGGCAGATAAACTTAAACAACAGGGTATTTGGCTCACTGCAATTAGACCGCCGACGGTTGCACATAACACCTCACGTTTACGCATTACTTTAACCGCCGCACATACCGAGCAAGACATAACGCACTTAGTTAAGCATTTAGTAGGTGCAATAGCATGACTGCTCAGCCAGTATTAAAAACAGATCTAGTGCAAACACAACTTGTAAAACCGTGCCTAGTGAGTAGCGATTCAAATAAAGAATTAAATAAGGAGCCAAATCGAGAGCTAAACAAGGAGCTTAAAAAGTCTACACAAAGTAAGTTTTCAAAGGCGGCGGCGAGTTATAACACCCATGCAAATGTACAAAAACATGCTGCGAGCGATCTATTTTCACTCATAAAACCAGGCATTAATAAAAATAAGCTTTGTGTTGATTTAGGCGCAGGCCCGCTTGTTAATACGCATACCTTACAAAGTATGTTTGCAAGCGTTATTGCCATGGATTTGAGCTTAAACATGCTGCAAAGTAGTGATTTAACCACACCCAAAATATGCGCCGATATGGATAACTTACCGCTACAAGCAAACAGTGTTGATGTTATTTACAGTAACTTTGCAGTGCAGTGGTCTGCTAATTTTTCGGCTTTAATGCAATCACTTTACAGCATATTAAAACCAGGCGGGCAGGCGTACATAAGCACTGTGGTAGAGGGATCACTTAACGAAATAAAAACAGCTTTTGCAGCGCTTGATTCTAACAGCCACATAAATACCTTTAATAGTGAACTGTATATAAACCAATCAGTCCAAAATGCAGGGTTTACTATTAACAGCGCTAAAAAACGTATTTATACCGATGAATACACAACACCTTTAAAAGCTATTGCCTCTATTAAAGCCATTGGCGCAACAACGCAAAATCATACCAATACGCGCCAAGGGTTACTTACCAAATCGGCGCTACAAAAAGTATGCAGTGCGTATCCGCTTATAAATAATAAAGCATGTGTGTCTTATCATGTGGTGCTGTTATCATTAGAAAAAAGCCATTACAAAAAAGCGATTAATTGCTTAAGTTAAAACTTAAAATTAAACCAAACTTAGATTCAGATCATAAGGCAACGCATGAAAGAATTTTTTATAACAGGCACCGACACCGATGCCGGAAAAACCCACGTTACCAGTTTGCTACTAAAGTTACTTGCCCAACATAAAAAACAAGCCATTGGCTTTAAACCCCTTGCTGCTGGCTGCGAAATGGCGTTCGATCAACTAGTAAACGCCGATGCCCTTATACTAATGGAAAGCGCAACAGTGAGCGCTAAATACGACGTAGTAAATCCGTTTGCGTTTGCACCGCCTATTGCACCTCACATAGCCGCTGAGAAAGTTGGAGTGAGTATTACTGTAGATAAACTAAGTGATGCTTATAAAAACGTAAAACAACAGGGCGCTGACATTATACTTACCGAAGGCGCTGGTGGTTGGGCATTACCTATTAATAAAAACGATTATTTATACGACTGGGTTAAAGCAGAAAAAATGCCGGTAATACTCGTTGTTGGCATGAAGCTAGGTTGCTTAAATCATGCATTACTAACCGCTGCGCATATGCAAAGTATGGGAATAAACTGCGTTGGCTGGATTGCAAACCAAGTAGATAAAAACATGGACGAGTACCAAGCAAACCTTGATTCACTTAAAGCACGTTTACCGTTTCCAATACTTGCTATAAGCCCATACAGCGAGCAAACTCCTAAGTTACAAATATACAAAAGCTTGCTTAGTGCGTTATCTATAAATACTTAAGTGGTTTAAAAATATTTACTTTTTTAGGTAAATCTTGAAATAGTCAGCCTTAGTACACATATAAACGTTTATAAATACATAGCTTGCTTAAAGACAATGTTACTAAGGACATAACGACTATATGACGCACCCATTTATTGAAAACTACGCCCCAGGTGCGCACGTAAGCGCTGAGCCAAAAGCACTAAACTATGGCTTACCTAAAAAACGCGTAGGTATAATAGGTGGAGGCACAGCTGGCGCCACAATAGCCATTAGACTTGCTGCGTTAGGGCTAGAAACTTATGTGCTTGAAAAGAAAAAGTCGTTAATTGATGGCCCTCCAATGTGCCATTTGCATGCGGGTGGCAACTTATATCGTGAAATACCCGACGAAGACTGCATAGATTTACTCAAGCAATGTATAGATATTGCGCGCCTTTATCCTTACACCATCGATGTTCGCCCCACAGTATTTGCAGTGCCCAAGCGCGATGACGATTCACCGGAGGACTTATTTCCGCGTTTAAATAAATTAGTAAAAGCCTACAGCGAGCTTGTAGAGCAAGACAGCGCTAATAAAGTATTAGGCGAGCCTGAGCATTATTATCAGTTATATAGTTATGAGCAAATGCTAAAGCTTGCTAAGCAAAAACAAGTAGCCAAGCCCACGTCGTTAGATGAGTGGATGATACCCGTTGCTAAGCATTTAGATTTAGACAAGCTAAAGTTTCCGCTTATCGTTGCACAAGAATATGGCTGGAATATTTTTCGTTTATCGGCCAGTGCACAACTCGCCCTTGCACAGTACAAACACGCTCACGTTTTAACAAGCACCAGTGTTAAAAATGTATCGCCAGTTATAAATACCAATAATGATAAGCAAACACTTAAGTGGCGCATTGAATATCAATCAGAGCCAAGCCTTGATGAACAACCTGATACTTCAACCAATACACAAGCCGATACACAAACCATTGAGGTAGATTACCTTATTAATGCGTGTGGTTTTCAAACCGGTATTATTGACGACCTCGTTGGGGTAGATGTAAAACGCATGGTTGAATTTAAAGCCTCTTACATTACTCATTGGCAAGGTGCTGGTGGGCAAATACCCGAAATAATTATTTATGGTAACCGTGGTACGCCAGAAGGTATGGCGCAGCTAACCCCTTACCCTAACGGATACTTTCAAATACATGGCATGACAAACAACATTACATTGTTTAATGATGGGTTAGCTGATGCCACGCCAATGAGCGCACAACCTAAACTTCCCAATAAATACCTGCATTATATTAATGATGGCTGGGACAAAGCAGCATTGCAAACACGTACCCAAACAGCAATTGATTATGTAGCCGAGTTTGTCCCTGCGTTTAAAACTGCTAATAAACAAAATAATGCCTTGTATGGCGGGCAACAAATCCCAGGGGATGACGACACTTTGCGCGTAGCCGATGTAAGTTTATATTCGCATATTAGTTACGCACGGGCCGAAAATGTAAAAGCATCGTCAACGTTAATAGCAGCAGATCAAATAGTGGGTGAGTTTATAAAATTAGGAATAATAAGTAGCGATCCTGCTGTAAATCATCACCGAAGTACCCACCAATGGTCGTACCTTAAACATAATAGCGGCGACAAAATTGACGAAGTTGCACGCATATTGGCACACGAGCGTGGTTTTCCAATTGATATGGCAGAGCTTAATAACAGCTTGTAATAAGCTGACTTATAAAGAAACTTTAGTCTTAAATTTGCTGTAAAACCCTTCTTAAAAAAATTATCAATAAACACAGAAATAACACTTGTGTTATGACATAGTTTGTCACAGAATAGCGTTAACGTTATGACATAGTGTGTCATAACGCAGTGATTGCTTTAACCTAATTTAATTTTATGTTCGGTGATCAAACCTATTTTTGTGAGGACAATATGAAACGTATATTTTTGTTTTTATTAACTAACCTAGCGGTTATGTTGGTATTAGGTGTAGTGCTTTCAATAATAATGAGTGCGCTGGGCTTAAGCCATCGTAGCCTTGGCGGAATTTTACTTATAGCCACAGTATTTGGTTTTGGTGGATCGTTTATTTCGTTATTTATGTCGAAATGGATCGCTAAAAAATCAACAGGCGCGCACGTAATTACGCAGCCTCGAAACGAAACCGAACATTGGCTTGTACAAACGGTATCTGCGCAAGCACAAAAAGCAGGTATTAAAATGCCAGAAGTGGCTATTTACGACAGCCCAGAAATGAACGCGTTTGCAACGGGCCCAAGTAAAAACAACTCGTTAGTGGCAGTAAGCACAGGCTTAATGCACAACATGACCAAAGATCAGGCCGAAGCCGTACTTGCCCACGAAGTATCGCACGTGGCTAACGGCGACATGGTAACGCTTACGCTAATACAAGGCGTGGTAAATACCTTTGTAATATTTGCCGCAAAAGTACTGGCAGGCATTGTAGATAACTTTATTAATAGCGATGAAGAAGAGGGCGGCAGTAGCTGGACATACTTTTTATTCGATATGTTATTCCAAGTATTATTTGGTGTACTAGCAAGCATAGTGGTTGCAAGTTACAGCCGTAAACGTGAGTTTGCAGCCGACAGCGGCGCAGCAAAACTAGTTGGTGCTGACAAAATGCGTTCCGCCCTTGAGCGATTAAAGCAAAACCAACCTTCCCAATTAGAAGGCTCAATGATGGCTTTTGGTATTGCAAGTGGCAAAGGTGTTGCTGAGCTGTTTTCATCGCACCCGCCGCTTGATGCGCGAATAGACACACTACGCAAGTAACTATGTAAGTTAGTAAATATTCTAAGCCAGCTTAACCGCTGGCTTTTTTATGTTTACGTTAAAATGCTAAAATACAATGAACTGTATTTATATACAGTATCTTGTGTTGGTTTATAAAATCGTTACTTTTTTAAGCTATATGTGTTTACGGGGTTCTTTAGCATGAGTAAACTAAAATACCTTAAAGTCAGCAATGCTGCTGGTTTTAATACTTAACATTTAATACTTAACAAGGACGGTTATTGTAGTGGAAAAGGTGCAACACACTAAAAAATGCATTATGTGCTTTAGCACTATAGATTCACGGGCTAAAAAATGCCCGCAATGCACCTCACTTCAAGCTAAATATTCTAACTTAGAAAACAATCCCATTATTATTGGTGCATTAGCGCTCAGTATTGTTGGTATTTTTGGGTTTATTTTTTATCAAAATATTTATGTAGCAGGGCTTGAAGACCAAGCACAAAAAAACTTAATCGCTAATGTAAGCCAAATTAATACTAAAAATGAAAACGATGCATTGTATGTTGCATGTATAGGGCAGGTAAAAAACGAATCAAACTTCGCCTTTAAAAATATAAAGTTTAAGGTCGATTTTTTAACAGATCAAAACACGCTAGTCGATACGCTATCAATAACCGACGAAGACCTAATAATACTTCCTAATGATTCAACAAACTTTAGAGTAAGAGGTATTGCGCAAAAACAAGCGGCCAGTTATAGCAATTGCCAAGTAAGAATAACCGATGCCTGGGCTTATAAATAAGCTATAAATCACTTACAAATTAATTATTAGCAGTTAGCTAAACCACTCGCTTTTTTGTATGTAATATTAGTTATTGACTTGCAAGCCACTAAATCCAAAATTTATATAAGCCATTTTCCTAGAGCGATTAAGAATATGGATGATTTATTACTTAAGTAATCGTTTATACACTCCTTGTAACAAGTGAGGGATCGAAAATGAGCTTGATTGATGAAAGTACAAAGGATTTTGGAAGCATGAGCGTGTTGCTTCACAGCTTAGGAACTGATTGCTACCGCATTGAGTGGAATAGCAGAATGACCGGAGCCTCAATAAGCTTAATTCGTGTTAAAAAAAACGAATACATAGTTGTGCGAAAATGGGCAACCGCCCGAAATATAGATGACGTATCAGCAGAGTTTGATCGGGCTAACCAAGCACTAATTCATTTTTTAAATAATGTAGATGTAATTAAAAGTAAAAACGAAAGTATTGTTGCAGCTAAAGAGCATTGCATAAACTTATTTACCTCAGCTGAGGGCTTAAAACCAATTAGCCATCCGAGCTTACCTACGCCACGCTTACAAGAAGCCATAGGCAAAGAAGTCATTGTAAAATCAAGTTTAGGCAACTATCTAATATCAAAAGGCATGCTATTACAGCTATTAGGTAATCAAGCCGAAATTCAAGTTAATTCCGACCACCTTGACGAAGGCCAATTAAGGCAAAAGTTTTATACCAAACAAGTTCATGTTTGCTAGTTAATTGCGCCATCAAAACTCAAAGGCAGCTTTACTTTAATGGTAAAGCCATTTTGTTTAAACACCTTAAAAGTGCCGCCTAATGCCGTAGTGCGCTCCTCTATAAACGCTAAACCGTAGTGACCTGAGTTATCTGTTGGGGTTACTAAAGTCCCGTTATCGCTAATTGTTAACTCAATAAATTCGTCGCTGTTTATTATATTTATAATCAGTTTGCTGGCATTGCTGTGCTTCATACAATTGGTTACTGCTTCTTGGCAAATTCGGTAAATAGCTATTTCGTGATCTTTTGAAAGGCTATTATCTAACTTAAATTGTGGCTGATACCTAATATTTGCCTTGTGCAGTAAGTTTTTTAGTCGCCCTTGTGTTATTGCCTTTTCTAAACCGAGTTCATCTAGCTCACGCGGGCGAAGATAATGCATTAATTGATAAACAGAGTCATACATCGAATTAGCATTGTTTTTTAATGTAGTCACAAACGATTGGGTATCTTCGTTACTAAGGTGCGACAAAATAGCTAAATCTGTTTTTAATGCCGTTAGGTTTTGCCCTAATTCGTCATGCAACTCTTGCGAAAGGTGCTTTCGCTCGTTTTCTTGCACCGACACCATTTTGGCAGCCAGCGCCGTGTTTTGAGTTAGCTGCTCTTTAAGCTCTTTATTGGTTTGCTTTAACTCGTTGTTTTTACGTTTAAGCTCAGTAATTGCAGCGCCTAAAACCATACTGGTAATTGCGTTTGCTAAAATAAATAACTGGCTAATGTAGGTATTGCTAGGCTCGTGCGTAATGCTTGCTTCAACAATTATTAACGCGTTAATAAGCGCTGCACTGCTTACAGCCCCTAATGAGCCATACTTATACGAAAACCAAATTATCGGTAATAACGATGCAAGCCTTAATAGCGGGTAGGTGTCTGGGCGAACCGCATAGACAAAAAATATAATTAATATAAAACACACTAAAGTGGCTACTAGGCCAAATAACTTAGTGAGCCTGACTGTGTTAAAACTGTATTTAGAATCGTAAATTAACATAATAAAAGGGGCAATTAACAACGAGCCAGTAATATCGCCTAAGCACATGTTTAACTGATACTGTAGTAGCTCTTTTGCAACCAATACATTTGTAAATTCAAACGCACTGGCAAACAAAAACCACTTTATAGATGTACTCGCAACACAAAGCAGTATTAACGAAAGTATACCTAGGCTGTCGTTAATGCTTGGCGGCCAACGGCTATTTTTAAACACATAAACAAGCGCTATAAAACAAAGCTCCTGCCAAAAGCCATGAAATAAATTAAACTCCCAAACCCCACTGTATGTTAAACCAAGCTGTGCAGCTAAGGCGCGCGACACAACCCATAAGGTGAGCCAATAGCGTGTTGGAGTGAGTAAGTAAAACGCAATTTTTACGCCTGCGGGAATAAATATCGCGCTGCTCTCGGGTACTGTTTCAAGGTTTTGGCTAACCCAAAAAGCGGCAAGTGAAGCAATAAAGTAAATTAGCCCCACCAATAATTGTTTAGCTACCTCTTTGTATGCGGTAGTAAAACTAACATTAAATAAAGAAGAAACGTTAGGTAAGTTCATCTAACTGTATTACTCCCGCATCAATTGCAATTTTTAGCAGTTCAAACGAGGTAGTAACATTAAGTTTGCTGTATATGTTTGCTTTGTGTACATGTGCTGTTTTAGGCATTATTTCGAGTATTTGCGCCACTTGTTTAGCGTTTAACCCCTTAGAAAATAACGGAAGGGCTTCAAGCTCTCTGTTAGTAAGCACAGTTAATGCTAAATTTTCGCTACTCATCGAAAAATTTACGTTTTCACTAATGTATCTTTTACCTAAAGCGACCGCTTTAACTGCATCTATTAGTTCATCAGAGGCAGAGCGCTTAGACACATAACCCAAAGCGCCTAATCGTAAAGCATTGCTTACATAAGGTTCGTGGTCGTGCATGGAGGCAACAATACTTTTAATATGCAGGAAAGACTCTTCAAGGTACGATAAAAAAGAAAGGCCAGTTTCAGTGCCGTTAAGCGATATATCAACAATAAATATATCAGGTTGTTCAAGCTCTACAGCCAGCTTGGCTTCTGTTACGCTGCAGGCTTCAATAATTACTTTCCAATCTGGTTGTAACTCTAAAAGCTTTTTAAAGCTGTCTCTTACTAATTGATGATCTTCTATGATGCCAATGAGCATTTAAATCTCCTTTTATGCTTAAAATAGCGGGGCGGGTAACTAATTACCTAAAACGTTTTAAATGGGTTACCTCACTTAAAAGCAAGGTAACAAAACCAGTGGTTCTAAATTGGTAATTAGTTGCTGGTGGAGATTACAACTAAGCTCTTTTTATAGCAGCTTATTATTACTGAGAAAGAATAATATCAGTAATACCTTCGGCAGATAGTATTTCAATCCAGTAGCCGTCAGGGTCTTTAATAAATGCTAAGCCTTTCATTGAGCCATCATCTGGTTTTTTAACAAACTCAACATCGTATTTTGCAAAGCGCTCACAGGCTTCGTAAACATCCGGTACGCTAATACCAATATGGCCAAAGCCTTTGGGCTCTTGGTTACCGCTGTGGTAGCCCTCAAAGCTGTCGTCGCTTTCAGTGCCCCAGTTATGGGTTAACTCAATTAGCGCAGGGCGACGAAACACCCATTCTGCTTTAGTTCTATCATCACCTTGCGGTAATTCTTGTTCGTAGCCTAAAAAGTAAAGCGTAAACTTCATACCAGGAAAATCATACTTACCTAACAGCTTCATACCTAATACATTTTGGTAAAATTCGAGCGACGGCTTTGGATCTTTAATACGTAACATAGTTTGTTGCATAACAAAGCCCTGAGTGGCCTGTTCAACTTGTTCTGGAGATTCGTTATAGTTAGACATGGTCATCCTTTCTAATAATTAAAAAGCGAAAATAGAGATATAATGCTTAAACCATCATAATCAACCGTAGTTTAAATTTAAACTGTCTAGGTCAAATCATATAATAAAAACAAGGAATTTTATGGCTATAACTATAACTATAACCACAGGCACAATTGATAATGTAACCGCAGTAAGTGAATATATCCCTGAACTACTAACAGCCATTGATAGTGACACTTTACGTAACCGTTTAGAAAACAAAAAAACATTGATATTAGTAGCACATAAAGAAGATACATTAGTTGGTTTTAAAATTGGCTATGAGCTATCTAATACACAATTTTATAGTTGGCTTGGTGGAATGCATTTTAACTATCGTAGATTAGGTATTGCTAAAAAATTACTTGTCCAACAAGAAAAGTGGGCTTATGAACAAGGCTTTACCGATATACACGTAAAATCGATGAACCGGTTTCCTCAAATGCTGACTATGCTAATCACCAATGATTATCATGTTTGTGGCTACGTTGATAATCAAAGCACAGAGCTAAGTAAAATTAAGTTTGTAAAACAACTAACAAAGTAGATGCAGGCACTTTATTCATCGTTATTTAACTTAGCGCCATGTAGGGTTATAAGTAAAAGCTATTTGCCACCTTTAGTAGCAAGGAACCACTATGTTTTATGATGATATGCAGGGATTATTACGTGTACTTACAATAGGTGTACTGGGTTATATTGCACTGGTGTTTTGGCTTCGTGTATCGGGTAAACGTACGCTTTCAAAATGGAATGTGTTCGACTTTATAGTCACCATTGCGCTGGGCTCTATATTAGCGTCTGTTATTATTTCAAAAAGTGTTCCGCTGTTTGAGGGCATACTTGCCTTTGTAGTATTAATTGGGCTGCAATATATTATTACGTGGCTTAGTGTGCGATCGTCAAAATTTGCAGCACTTATAAAAGCAGAACCCACGCTTTTACTGAGTGATGGTGAATATTGCTCGGCTGCACTTAAATCGCAGCGGGTAACAAAATCAGAAATTCGCGCCGCTATTCGTGGTGCGGGAATATTGGCAATAGAAGATGTAGCCGCCGTAGTGCTAGAAACCGATGGCAGTTTTAGCGTACTTAAGCAAAATAACAGCGGGTTAAAAACCGCGTTAAGCGATGTAAGCGGGCGTTAAATTAATACGCTAATAGTTATATTAACTAAGGCAGGTATATTACCTGCCTTATTTTGTATTGAAGGTTATTTTTATTTAGCGTGCTGCTCTAATAAACTAAAGGTAGGTAAGCGCCATTTAAAGCGTATTGATGCCATACGTATTAAGTAACCTGCAACAAGGCTTACAATAATGCTGATGTTGTCGTCAATATTGTAATGGTGCAATGCCAAGAATAAACAGGCAACAAGTAACGATACACTCGCGTATAGCTCGTTATGTAATACAAGCGGCGCTTGGCGACATATTAAATCACGCAGTAAGCCACCAAATACGCCAGTAACAACGGCGGCCACTACACAAATACCGTAATGTAATCCCATATTTAGTCCCACTTGGCAGCCAATAATACTAAAGGCAGCTAAACCCAGCGCGTCTAAGCGCATAAATATACCTTTAAATTTAACCACCCATTTAGCAAGCCAGGTAGTCACAATGCCGGCAATACAGGTAATTAATAAATACTCTGGGTGTTGTACCCACGTAAGCGGGTAATTGCCTAGTAATATATCTCGCACGCTGCCACCACCAATTGCTGTAGCACTAGCAACCAATACAACGCCAAACCAATCCATTTTCATTCGCCCAGCGCTAAGTGAGCCGGTCATGGCTTCTGCGGTAATACCAATAATATAAACAACGGTTAATAGCATGAGATAATCACTTGAAAATTGCACGTAAAAATAAGGTGTGGATTGTATAGATAAATTAAGTAAATAACGAATGAAAAATCACACTAAAAACGCTTAATTCAGATAGGAATAACTAATAACAAAACCCAGTGTAAACAAGCTGTTAAGTTAATGGGTTGGGGAAAGTTAGCAGTGGTGGAATAAAGGACAAATGGCCGTAATTTATAAAATAAAACACGCTATTTTTTCCTTATTTTTAAAGCTCAAAGCTCGATATTTTCCCTATACGGTTAAGTATTTTGCCAACTAATTAGAATATTTAAATTAACCTAATATGAATATTTGGTTGCGTGGTAGCAATTTAGGAACGTATACTAACAAGTGTTAACTTAAATGGAATTTGCGTAATCGCAGCTTAATCAGCACAGGTAAATACATGAACAAAGGATTGTTAAAAGCGTGGAGTGACGAAAAGGGCTTTGGTTTTATTAAATCAGACACCCTAGAACACGACACGTTTATACACATATCAGCGCTCAAACATATGAGCCGCAAGCCCAAAGTAGGCGACACCATTTACTTTGAAGTCGCTACGCAGCCCGACGGTAAAACCAAAGCGGTAAATTGCCGCATAGAAGGCGTTGCAGAGCTTAAAGCACCTTACCAAAAACACAAACAACAGCCGTACCGCATTGCTAAATCTAATTTTGCCAGTAGCTTTTTAGGTAAAGTTGCCTCAATAGCGCTAATTGCTGCACTTTGTTTATATGCATTTAATAAATACAACACTCATTCAAACAGCCAAACTCCCGTTATTACGAATGACGATTTAGCCACCTTTGATGAGCAATATCCGAAGTTTGTTATTCCTAAAAGCACGCAAAATTTTACGTGTGATGGCAGGCAATATTGTACTGAAATGCGCTCACGAGAAGAGGCGGTATATTTTATTAATAATTGCCCGAATACAAAAATGGATGGGGATGGCGATGGAAAACCTTGTGAAAATGATTCACGGTTTTAAAGGCTAGAGCTATAAAGCCTTAAATAAAAATAGAATTAATTGCTGTACAAGTGCGGTTATTTACAATTTGTTCCATAACATTATTAAAAGTCGTTTTGGGGTTAAATAACAAAAGCTACTGAGTAGCAATTGTTATTGTCTGTTTATAAACGAGTTGTTTGGTGTAATTATCGAACAGCGTAAAGTACGCCGTTTTGGGGGGCTATAAACCCCAAAGTGTGGGCTCAATAAGCTGTAAGGAGTTAATCAAATCATGGAGTATCGATGGAAATTATAATTAGTTCGGCAATTTTAGGTACATTGCTTTCGGGTTTATTTTTATTCAGTGTTCATCGGTTAAATCGTAATCATGTAACAATTGAAAATAAAATGAATAGAGTGCATGTGGACTCTATGGCTTTAATTAATAATTCCCTCTCTAAAGAGGCACATGCAGCGAATCATTTATATACAAGAAAAGCTATATGCTATGAAGAGGCTAGTAAAATTGTTGGGGATTTAATCTTTTGGGCTGAGAAGTGTGTTGTACCATCAACTAGTTATAACTTTGGAAGTAAGCCTGATATAGCTAAAAAAATGGCTAAAGCCTACGAAGATCTTAGGCATTACACTCTTCAGTATTCTGCATTTTTTGATGAAAGCTCTGACTTAGAAACTAATTTAGGTTTGCTGATGGGTAGTGTTAATAATATTCAAAACTTAGTTAATTCTAAAGGTTTTAATGCTGGTCAACCTGCATGGATAAATGCAGTAAAAGTATTTCAAGATCAGTTAACTCCTGTAGCAAGTGCCTTCAAAAAAGAAATACATACATTGATGAGTCAAAACTCCTAACAAGAATTTAAAGCGGGGCCGCTAATAGTTTGCTCAGTTTCACTTCGCTACAAAATTTTAGCAAACTATTATCAGTTGCTTAAATGAGCGTTATGCACTTCAGTATTGCCACAAGGATATATCGTGATAAATATAGGTTTTAACTTTACTACTAATGACTTTAGATATTGTGTACTTGAAAAAGATGGTAATGATGTAACCCTCTTAGATAAAAACAAAATTATTTACCCTAAAGCCCTTGATGTAACAAATATGTCTGGCTGGCTTGAAACTCAAATATGTTTACTGCTTGATAAGCACAGTCCTAATCAAGTGGGGTATAAATTACCTCTTGTTTTAAAATCAACTAAGCCGATTCAAAATTCACTATTCCCTCTCGGCGTTCTGAATCTCTGTTGTCACAAGAGAAATATAACAGCAAGCCACTTTACTAGCCAAGGAATTAACGCAACTAAGTTTGGCCTTGCGAAGAAAGATGATGTCTACAAGTATGTAGACGATAACCTTGGGAAGTATCCACCTTATTGGGACAAACCAACGAAAGATGCAGCATTAGTGGCATGGTTCTTACTATGAAAAAGCCAGATAAAATTCGAAAATTCAAGGTTATTGAATTTTTAGGTAATGGAAATTTTGGCTTTGTTTTCCAAGCTTATGACCCTTTACTTAAAGCAGATAGGGCGATAAAGCTAATCAAAGTCGCTAACCCAGATAAATTTGTCGAGGCAGTAAAAGAAGCTCAAACACTGGAAGCATGCCGACACAAGCATATCGTTGATGTTAAGGAAGTTGACGTTTTTGTATATGAAGGAACTCCATGCGTCTATATAGCAATGGAATACTTAGCCAAAGGTTCCATTCAAAAACATCTAGAAAATCGATTTATATCGATTCAAGAATCACTAAAAATAATATCTGAGGCTCTTTTGGGCTTAGAGCATGCCCATAATAGTAATGTCCTGCATCGAGATATAAAACCTGGAAATATTCTTTTTGGGGATAATGGTGAAGCAAAGTTATCAGATTTCGGCTTGGCATTGGATTATCATGTAGACCCATCAGATACTATGGGTTATAGGCCACATCAACCTTTAGAGGTAATAGATGGCGAACCAATGGGCAAGTTGAGTGATATATACGCAATGGGAATTACTCTTTACCGTCTAATCAATAACGTCCCCGATATGGCTTTTAACTTTTCAACGATGGACGAATGGCGGGTTGCGGTTAAAGGGAATAAATACCCCGATAGACAATATCACCCACACGTTCCGAGAAAAATTAAGGCAATAGTAAATAAGGCCATTAACAATAATCCAGATAAGCGCTATCAAAGTGCTAGTGATTTTCGACAAGCTCTTGAGAAATCAGTGCTTTCAATAGACTGGAGCCCATTTAACAATACTACTTGGGTTGGTGTAGGATTAAATGGCGATAATTTTGAGATTGAAAAGATACATAAAAGAAGTGGTTGGACAATTGATTACAAAAGAAACGGCAGGCGATTGAAAGACCATTGTGTAAAACATCTTTCAGATGAAGCGGTTGATGAAGAATTCTTTAAAATCATAATTAACTAGACACCCACTCTAAATTTAAATCATAATTAACTAGACACCCACTCTAAATTTTGCACTTTTCGAAGTTAGAGGCTAGCCTTTATTTAGTGCAAAAAACAAGCAGGGTGTCTTATGGCAATCGCAAGAAAGCGTCAAGTAAGTTTGGTTGATACAAAGTACTATCACTGTATATCACGTTGCGTACGCCGTGCTTTTTTATGTGGTGAAGACCGTTTTACATAACAAATTAACTAGACACCCACTCTAAATTTTGCACTTTTCGAAGTTAGAGAACAATTAATAAGACACCCATCTTAATTTCAGCTTAGTCAGCAGTGCAGAGCAAGTTTTCGGAGTATTAAAAAATGGACTTTGTTATATGCTTAATTTTATTTTTATTGTTCTATATTTTAGTCAATTATATCCAAAGCATTATTGGGTATTACCCTAAACTAGCTAGAGAATATAAAACGAATTTAATTATTTCTGATTCCTCACTTTTAAAATCAAGCAGTATGTACTTGACGAATGTGGCAGATATTTCTCGTGAGAAAAACAGTGAATATCGGACTTGGCTAAATATCAAATCATTTCAGCAAGGTATATTTATAAGCCAAAAACGGATGTTGATTCTACTATTTCCCAGGAGTTTTTTAATACCATGGGAGCAAATTAGTTTAATAAAAGAAAAAACTAATTTTCTTAAAAATCAATATCTTTATAAAGTCGAATGTAAAAAAGAACCTGTTTATATCATTACGAAATTCGATTTATTAAAAAGCGTAAGTAACAAGAATTTACGAGAATAAATGAAGTCAAATCTTGACTTCATACATCAAAAGTTAAATTAGTCGAATAGCCTTGATATAAGCTATTTTACCCTCTAAAAGCGAAGCGCCTCATATCCTCTTTGTGAGTTAGTCTTTAGATTACTAAGAGGGAACAAACTAGGAATGCGCTAAGCGTATACATTAAACGTAAAACATCGGCGAACTAGTACTCTAATACACGCCGATGTTTATAACTTATTTAAATAAGTACATTACTTGTAAGGTATTTGGCCTTAGTCTGCTTTACGGTAAAGGCTTATTAAGCATATCGCTAAAAGTAACGTTGCAATCATGCCTGATGCGCCAGCAACAGCTGATGGCAAAAATCCATCACGACCAAAGGTAATTAAAATACCATTGGCAAGCATTGCAACTCCGCCTGCTAAGGCAGTAAGCCCGCCAATTGCTTTGCCACCTTTAGCGATAAAAGACAGGCCAAAAACAAGTGCTGCTAATCCCAATAATAATTTAGCTGCGTAGTAAATCATGAATGACAAAGAAACCACGCCACCAATTAAAGGTTGTGCGCCTTCTACGGCACCCGCTACTTTTCCAAATGTTGAAAACAAAGTAAGGCCAATGCTTACCTGTACTATGTTAAGAATTGCGCTAAATGTTATAGCCGACCATCCTAGCTGAGCGTTTTGTGCTTGCACCATAGCAGAACCCGCAAAGGCAACAAGTAGAGTGAAAACTACGGCTTCTAGTCCCCATGCATACTGCCTTGAAAAACTAATTTCTGCACTGTAAAGGGCAGTAAAAATAGCCTGAGTTATCGCCAACGCCAACAATAACGATGCTGTAATTAGGGTGGTGCGTTTATGTGTAAATTCCATTATGGACCTCTTATAATTTTATATTTAACGCTTTTAAAAGATGCAGTAGTTTTGCACACATCAAACCGTTGAAACTTTTATATAAATATTGAAACTATAAGACAGGCAAAGCGATTTAAAAATTTCACTAAAACCAATAAAAATAATAATTAATTACAAAAAGGCTAAAACTTGCGCTTTTTATTAAACTTAAACGAGCAAAGTCGCATTGATTTAAGCTGATAAACCTCTAAAAGCGCAGCGCCTCTTACCCTCTTTGTGCATAAACTTTTAAATTACTAAGAGGGTATTTTGCATTCATTCTAGCAATGGGGATAAGCGACTTTGCAAAAGTCACTTACTTTAGTAGGGCAAGTCTATAAAAGGGCTTAAATCGCCTTCATTAAGATAAAAGCCTAAATTGAGACCAGTCACTTAACGCTGTAATAGTTTGTTCTGTGGGAGGGGCAACATAGATCAAACCTGCAATGGCAATAATTGAAGCTAGCGTAATTAGTTTATTATCGAAGTCAGCTATTTTTAAAGCGGTGCCAAAGGTGCGTTTAATGGTGACATTGCTTAAGTCTACACTGTAAATTTCATCTAGTAATAAATGAATTAACCCACCGATTAAAATAAACCCTCCTGTTAACCAGGCAAAGGTGGCTGCTTGTGTGGTTGTTTGCTCGTTTAGTTGCCACGTTATTTGCGTTGTTAACAGCGCGCATAGCACTAAAAATAATAATGAGTGGCAGCTGCCTCTGTGCACGGTTATCCATTCAAAAATAGGCCTAATAATGTATTTCATAAACCCGTACACCAATAACGGCACTACGATTAGCTCTATAAAACTAATTTCGATTATTAGCTCGGTGGTTATGTAATGCAGCACCAGTAATACAGCGCTCAGTGCAAATAAGTTAAAAATAGTATTGAGCGAGGTTGAGTTATCTGAGTCTATGTCGGGTAATAAGCCGCCAATTGAGCCTAAAAACCAAAGCCAGAGTGCGCCCTTTAAATCAATATGGCTTGCAGATAGTAAGGTGGCTGAGGCTAAGCCTGTGATGATTACGGCAGTATTAAGATGAGTATTGAAGTTTGCCATTGTATCTCTTTATGGGAAAAAGTAGGGCATTCTATCAATTGAAAAGTTTATTGTTCAATATTCTTTTTAATTAGATTTTTTATTACTTTGATTAATTACTAATAGTACAATTGTTATTCTGTTTTGTGGTTAGTAGAGCAATCAAGTTGTAATTTTTTTATAAAAATCAATAATACGGACAGTTTTTATTGTCTATTGGCCTTTTGTGTTTTAAATAAAAGCCTAGCTATCAACTTATATAAAACGGCTTAACTGGAATCCACATGAACCAAAATAGATATAAAGCATCGTTTCCTGCGCCTGACATTGGTAGTAACTATTTTGTCTCATCAACTTGGAGCAGTTATGGTTTCTGGGCTTTATTAGCACTGACTCCGCTTGCTCATTACATGATGTACTATACCGAAGATGGTTTAGCGCATGGGGAAGATTTAAACACTTTAGTGTATGTAATACTTGGTGCTATTAGCTTGTTTGTTTTAAATATTGCAGCCCAATCTATATGTTGGTTAGGCAGGCTTTTGGCAGTGGTTTGCTTTAGCATGAGTCTGTTTTTTATTTTATCGATTATCTATCTTAGTATTTATGCTCACTTCCCAGTCGCTTATTTTGGTCCTGTTATTTACTTTGGTTTAGCAGCGTACTTTTATAATAAAGACTATTTGAAAGCCATAAAAACATTATAGCATTTACTATGTAGTTACTAATTCACGCCATCTAATTTTTTATATCGTCATAAAAGGCAACTTTCCCTCGGCCTGTTTCTTTTACGTGATAAAGAGTTTTATCACCGTTGTGCATTAATTGATGTAGTTCATTGCCATCATATGGGGCTATTGCAATTCCTATGCTTGCACCTACGGCGCATGTTTTATTTTGTGAAATATAAATGTCTTGTTGTAACTCGTTTAACAAAGCGATGGATTGCTCACGCGTTGTTGCTTTGTTGTAGGTGTTAACTTGCCTTGCAACAATAAATTCGTCACCGCCTAGGCGGATACACATATCGTTTTTTTCGTGAAAAAGTGTTTTAAATCTGTGCGCTATTTCAATTAGCACTTTGTCGCCGGCTTCGTGTCCGTAGGTGTCGTTAATGGGTTTAAACTTATCTAAATCAATCATCATAAGCACTAAATGTTCATTATGTTTAATACATTCACGTAGTGCTTTTTTAAGGCGTTTTTCACCGGCGCGTCGGTTTAATAAGCCAGTGAGTGGGTCGTGATCGGCTTCAAAGCGGGTTTGCTGTTCGCGTTCTGCGCGCTCGGTTACATCGTGTAAAATTACTTCTACTAGCTGCTCTTGTTTGGGGTTTCGTTTGGTATCTCTTTGGTCTGTTAACCTTACAAACAAACAATGAAACCATACCGTTTTATAGCCCACTTTACACTCTATATCTAGGGTCGCTTGTGGTGGGTTTTTAGCAGAGCGAATATCTGCCAGTAGGCTTTGTAATTCGTCTACATTGCTAAGTAACTCAGGAAAATGCAAGGTTGGTAATTCTTCTTCGCCGGGTACGGTAAAGTAATGCTTAAATGCAGGGTTAAAGGTGGTGATAATGTTTTTGTCATCGAGTAAACAAATACCTGCGCTGGCTTGTTCAAAAATAAGTCTAAATTTAGCTTCTAGCTCTTGAGTTTTTTTACGCAGTGTTTGCTCATTACTAATAGTTAAATGTAGCTCGTGCATTAAGGCATTTATACCTTGGGTTAAACGGCTTATTTCGTCCCGCTTGCCTTGCTTGAAGGTTAGCATTTTAAGGGTTTCTGGCTCGCTTGGATTTATTTTAGCAAAGCTGTCGGTTAGGTTTTGAATAGGCTGTGTAAGCCAGCGCTGAACTACCAGCGATACAAAAAATGCGATAACAATGGATTGAATCAGCATTAAGATAAATTCTTTTATAAGCGCTGACTGTGCTTGTTGTTCAATAAAGTTATCGTCAGGGTATATGGCAAGTACACCTATAAAAGTGTCTTCTATAAAGGGGTGAACTAATTTAATTAAAACAGCTTCATTTTTTTTGTTAGTAGAGCCTTTTGCAATAAATAAATCCATCTCTCCTTTAGGGTTTACTTCTCCTTCTAGGCTTGCACCTTGCACTAAGTCGTTACTGAGTAGGCCGTTAATAATTTCTTGGCTTAATTCTTTGTCATTTAAGTAAGCGGCAATAGCGGCTGTTTTTTCCATTGTTTGCGCTAACTGTTGAACAAGTAGGTAATTTGTATTTTTTTTCTCTTTAAAGCCTGAGTAATAAGAGAGCATAGACGAGAGTAAAGACACAACAATAGCAACTAACGCAATTGATATAGCGACGCGTATGTAGAGTTTTTGGCTAATAATTTTAATCAAATGTGTATACCACTTTTACTGCATCTGTAACTTGCGATAGCGGAATGTAGCCAATTGCAAATTGTGATGCCGCTATTTTGTTTATTGCGTCTTCTACCGATGTTGAAGGCGTGGGTGGCTTTGCGCGCCCTGAAAATAAAAGCCTTGCCCAATACGCATTTATTTTTTGCTCGTCTTTATTAACCAGTTTTAAGTAAAAATCGTTTTTTAATGCTGATTGGGCGGGCAAATCAAGCGGTTTTGAGGTCTCACCATCAGGGAAAGTTAAATACCTGCCCATGTAAATATCAATAATTTCTCGTTTTGATAATGCGTTAATCGCATTGCTTTTATTAACCACGACTACAAACTCTGTAGATTTAGCATAAAAGCTCATAAAAAGCAGGCACAAGGGCAGCAATGCAGTTATAAAAAAGTTACGAGGGCTCATCATTAAAACACCATACTAGCATTTAGACTGAGTATATGTACTTTGTTGCTTTTATTTGCATCAGCAGGATTGCTAAGGCTCCATAGCCCCGCACCTTGAGGCTTTATATCAAAGCGGTCTAACTGCGCTTTAAATACTAAACGATCCGAAAAATGCCATTTTACGCCTACGTTAATAGAGTGCTGGTGAACATTTGTAATTTGAACTGAAGATTGAGTGGCAACCGCGAGTTGTTGTATGGGTACTGAAAACTGCTCAGGAGTACCTGGTGGGAAAATAGGGCTGTTTACTTCAACTACATCATGGCGATTTTTAGCTGCCGTAAAGCCTGTGTAAAATATTGCATCATCTACTCTGTAGCCCGCACTAATATAAGTGCTAAATACAGATGGAGCTATTATCCAATCGGATTCTGAAATACCTAACTCAGATTGAATAAGCCAATTATTATTATCGTAAGTAACGCCAAAGGCTGCGTATTCTATGCTGTTGCCTTTGGTGTTAAATTTGTTAGATATACTTTGTGCTTGCGGCCATACACTTTGTGGTACTAAATCGAGTGCGGTTATAAATTCGTCCAACGCGGTTAGTTTATAATCGCCAAAGTTTGACCTTGATAACGAAAAACGCATTGTCCATGCATCTAAAGAGTAGGTTGCGCTAAAAGTTGTTAAGTTATCAAAATCAATAAAAAAGTCGTCATTATAGGCTTGTAGCTTGGCTGTTGTACTACCATAAGCAAGTTTTAAACGTAAAAAACCGTCGTTAATTGCTTTGCTGTATTCCACATCTACACCATCGAAATTTCCTGCAATGTTTGCAAACGAGTAGTACGAATGAGGCGGGCGCACCCATAAATAGGCATATCCTACGTAAGGGTATTCCGATAGTAAGTAAAGGTCGCTATTTAACCTGCCTGCACGAATAGCCCAATGACGGGTAGGGCGATAGCGTACAAAGGCGAGTTCTAAAAAATTATCAAAGCTTTTAAAGGCATGATCTTGTATTACTAGTTGAACTACAGAGTCCCAATTTTTGGCTAGTGATATATTAGCCTGACCACCTAAAATTGAATCACGCGTTGCTGAAAAACCAGATTCGTTCACATTTGAATAACTCGATGCAAAGCCAATATCTGAATCGTCCGTGTAGCTGAGTGTTAAGGATGCAAAACCACTAAATTGTACATCTATGTCGTTTGCATAGGTTTTATTAGCAGCAGAAATTGCCAATATTGCTATGGCAATTGTACCTCGGAACAACATGTTAGCTCGTATTTTTATAATGTAGATAGTAAAAAGATAGCACAATTTATTAAATTACCAACTTAAGCATTACAGTGGCTTATCAATTAAATACAAAAAAACATGACATCCTCCTAAATTTTGTACTTTGTTAAGCGAAGTACTGGGACATAAGAAAAGCAAGGCGGAAAATTTGTGTTATCCATTGTTATAAGTGGCGACAATATAGATTATGAATAGGGCGGTTTTTTGATATTACTAAACTTAAAACGTGTTGGTTATTGGATAAGCTTTATTTTTATAAGGCTGCTTAAATTAGGCAGCCATTTGTATTTAAAACTTTAAAAGCGATTATTTAAAATGGTGCATAGCAATCATTTGGTTTGTTTGGGTTAGTCCAGCGCTGTTTAGCATCAACAGGAATGCGTGGTGCGCCTTGTGCTGGTAATCGACCGCGCTCCCCATACAACCACAATACAAAGTTAGTTCGCTCGCCACTGGTAATAGGCTTGGCTGCGTGTGCAATATTGCCTCGATGTAACATGGCAGTACCAGGCTTAAAGGTAAGTGATTTAATGTCACCTGTGTACGGGTGATAAAAGTCCACTTGTGACCCTGTAAACTCTTCGCCTGGTAAATTTAGGTTAATGTTAAGCGTTACAGCTGATGCGTCGGTATGTGGGCGAATTGACGAATCTGTATTTGGCTCATAATAAATTGAAAAGCCAAATGTTTGTGTATCAAACCCCATAACTTCCGGGAACAGCATACGTGAAATAGGGCGCATATAAGTGTTTAGTATTTCGTTATAAAATGCTTGAAAGCTTGGCGCGGCTAAATAACCTTCTGATCGGCTATCAAGCATGGCACCACGGCGATTTAACACTATGCCGTATGGCGGGCGCATAGGGATTTGCGAATTCCATACTTGTTCTAAATATCCGCGTAATACTGCTAGTCGCTCAGGATCAAAAAATTGAAATTGAAACACATCAGGCGCTACTTCGTGTAATAACGCTTTTACGGCTAGCTCTTTTGATGGATCTTCCCATGCTTGTTTTACTGCTTCACGTATGTTTTTATCAAGTAGTGTGTCGTCTAGCGTAAACGTTGAGCTATCTATTGATGTTGCTTCCCATTCGCTCCACGCGTTTGCAATTAGGTCAGTGTTGTTTATCCAAAAGTTTTGTACTGCTGGTTCACGGTAAAGCATGGCTTGTCGTGTTGGTAACTCTAGAGCACGCGCTAGTTGTAATTGGTTGGCAAACATTTTGTGTAACTCCAGCTGTTAAATTTTGTTTATATCAATCTAGGAGTGCAATTTATTGTATTTGATTTAGTAGATAAACAGCCTGCTTTAGGAAACAGAATATACTATTTATTGATAATGAATCCTAAAACTGAGTATCTTAAGTCAAGCAGTGCTGTCCACTTAAAGCGAAGTGACATGTATCCTATTTGCTATTCAAGCATTTAGCTTAATAACAAAGGCTTTATGAAATAGACGGTGTATAAATAAACCTTTATTATAAATTCCTTATTTTGCCTATGTTATAGCTAGGATTTAATAGCAATATAAAATGGAGATTAATTGTGGAAGATAAATTAAAAGAAAAAAGTGTGACGCAGAAATTTTTTGGTGAATATTCTTGGATGTATCAAGTTTCAGCGTTTGTTGCTTTTATTATGGTTATTTACATTAGCTTTAATGGAGAGGGAAATGTTTGGACACAGCTTGTGAATGGTGATTTTAATTCTGCTTTGCTTGTTAGCATTGTTGGTTACTTATCTGAATTTAGATATCGATTTATTAAAGAATCTCGCAATAACTAAAATATTAAGAAGCTGATAATTAAATCAGCCTTTTAATATTTTACAGTGGATTACCTGATTAAACGCGATTAATGGGTTGCTCTGTCGCCCCAAATTTCTTCTAGGCGGCTGTCACGACCACAACGCCAACGATAAGTGTTGTATCGGATTGGATTGTTTTTGTAATAATCTTGATGAAAGCTTTCCCTCCCTTTTATAGGGTAAAAGGTGCTTGCGTTTAGTATAGGTGTAACCACAGTTTGATTAGGGAACTCGGCAACTACTGCAGCTTTTGTTTTTTCAGCTAATTTACGTTGTTCGTCGTTTTGTACAAATATAGCGCTTAAGTAACTAGGGCCTTTATCGCAAAATTGGCCTCTGGCATCAAAAGGATCAATATTAACCCAGTAATGATCAAGTATGCCTTTGTAGCTTACTATGGCTGGGTCGTAAGTAATTTCTACGGCCTCGTAATGGCCTTTATGATTACCATTGTACGTTGGATTTTTAAGTTTACCGCCAGTAAAGCCCGATATTACATCGGTTACGCCTTCTAGTTTTTCAAAGTCGCTTTCCATACACCAAAAGCAACCTCCAGCTAAAACGGCTTTTTCGGTTTTAGCTGCATGAGTAAATGTGCTAAACAATATTGCGGCAGATGTTAATGCTAATGCGAGTGATTTTTTCATAAAGTTATCCACCTGTAGAGTGAGTTTATAAATGCTTGTAAAGTTAGACCCGCTAAGTGCTAATACTATTTCATTGTAGAGGCATTGTATTATCAGGCTAACACTTATCTATGGTGTAAAATAAGTTTTATAGTGATAGGGCTTGTCGTTAGATCACTTTTTAAGTGAGCAGCATGGTTTAATTAGTTTAGCCATATAAGTGTTATTTAATGGGGTGTTGAATTATGCTGGCTTGTTCATTAAAGTGACAACATTCGAGATATAAATTAGCAGGTGATAAATGAACCAGTTAACTGAAAAATCAATAAGCTGCCCTTATTGCGGCAAAAGTATAGAAGTATTACTTGATGCAGCAGATATTGATGAGCAATACATAGAAGACTGCCAAGTATGCTGTAAGCCTATTTCGTTTGTAGTATTTGAAGATGAAGACGAGTTAAACGTTAATGTTTACAGTGAAGACGATGCATTTTAACTCGTTAATTAGATAGTAGGCTGCAAAATTGCAGCCTTTTTACTGTGTATGTGTTTGGTTAGCTATTTTGCTCACGCGCTAATTGGTTAGGAAGAAGTTCTTCTACTATTTCACGTGCTGGAAGTGTATAGCGTGTGCCGTCAAACATTACTGAGGTAAACTCGTTAATATTAGTAATGCCTGTTAAGGTCCAGCCTTCGCCGCGCTTTGGGCAATATACTGTGGTAGTGGGTTGTATTACTTTAAAATCGTCACTCATTACGTTATCTACTCTTTTTGCTTTAAAGATAATGCTTGTTAATGGGGTATGGTAAGTTAATAATGCTTGCCCATAAAGAGCTAATTTAACTAACCACTTAAATAAAATGTTTAATACCACAAAGCTTGAACGCGTTACGCTGCGTTTAATTACCCACAAACACGCTGCGTGTTTATTTAATATTTTAAACCATCCTCACGTGTCAGAATTTAACGACTACGATACACCCCTTAGCAAAACACAAATTAAACAATTAATACAAGATGATATTAGCGCCTATTACGAAGGCGAAGTGATTAGAGTTGCAATTGAACATAATACATCTGGAAAGTTAATGGGTACTTGTGGGCTTTATAATTTAACGCCCTGTAAAAGTAATGCATTTATAGGATTTGAGCTGCACCCCGACTTTTGGGATAAAGGTGTAATGTTTGAGGTAGTCACTGGCTTCACTAAAGAGTTACTTGAGCATATTCCGCTTAAACATTTATCGGCTGAGGTGAGTGCACACAATGCACGCTCTCATAATTTACTTATGAAGTTAGGCTTTAGTTTAAGAGAGAATTCTATTTGGCATAAATCGCTTTAACGTAAAACGACAAATCTTTAAATCTTTGCGAGTGTAAATAAAATACAAAAAATAACGGCTTTCTATTATAGTTAAGCGTAAGCAAATGAATTTGTTACCCGTGTTTTATTAAATATTTACGCTTAACAAGGATTTTATATGCTAGAAAAACTCTCTCAAGATGCACTTGTTATTTGGGCTACCATTGATCCAATAGGCACGATGGCGTTGTTTGCTGCGCTTACTTCTCACTTAACCGATAAACAACGTCGTAAAACAGCTTTTAAAACGGTGCTTTATGCAGGCTGTGTATTATTGGGTTCTATTTTAATAGGGCAGCTAATACTCAATGCGATGGGAATTAGATTGGTGTCGTTTCAGTTAGGTGGCGGTATTATATTGTTTTTGTTTGGTCTGCAAATGATTTTTGGAAACGATTCTAACAAAGCTAAACAAGACCCTGAACACGATATTGCGGTGTTTCCGCTAGCTATACCAGCAACTGCGACCCCTGGTGCTATTTTGGCGGTGATACTACTTACCGATAACCACATACACCCAATCACCACTCAAATAGGCACAGCGCTTGTTACACTTGGTGTGCTTGGCATTACATTAATATTGTTGCTGCTTTCGGGTAAAATAATTAAGCTTATTGGTACTGGCGGCGCGTCTATTTTAACGCGTGTTATGGGGATGATTTTAGCCGCATTTTCGGTTGAGCTTATTATGACCGCGCTTGAAATAAAACAATGGGTTAAGCTCGATTAAATAACTCCTAAACATTTAAAGGAATGCCGCATGGCAATAAAAATAACAAAACACTATTTTATTAATTTAAGTTTAGCCGTAGTCATTTTTGCTATCTGTATTTTAGCCATACGTTATTACAACCATTATGTATCGGCCTATACCGATGTAACAATTAACTCAAGCGTGCTTAATGAGTCGCGCAAAGTGTTTATAAGATTACCCGCTAATTACAATCCTAAAAGAGCGTATCCGTTAATTATTAAAACCGACGGTAACTTTAATTTAGATACATGGGATAAAGCACTTACAAAACAAGCTAAGAGCGAAAAAGGGGATAAGGCTATATTGGTGTCTATTCCTAATTTGTTTTTTACAGATACACGTAATCGCGATTTAGTGCCTCCTTATGCTCGCCAAGATGTAAATACACAAGCGCGCCCAGAAGGTGAAACACTTATAGAGCCAAATGGTGAAGCCGACAAGTTTTTAGCGTTTATTGAAACTGAGTTACTCCCTTATTTATCAGCAAAATATAAGCTTAGTAATAACCGTGTATTAAGTGGTTTTTCGGCAGGTGGTAGCTTTGTACTTTATACACTGCATACAAAGCCTGAATTGTTTAATGGCTACTTTGCCTTTAGCCCAGCGGCTTGGTATGACGATATGACAGTGGTTAATAATGTAGAAGCATTTTTAACTACTCAAGCAAATAAAATTAAGTCGCCTACTTATTTATACCTTTCGGTGGGTGGAGCAGAGCATCCGTTAATGTTAAAAGCGTTTGATAATTTAGAGTCTGCTTTAACAGCAAACCCTAATAATAACCTTGTGTGGCAAAGTGCTATAAACAAAGGTGCTGAGCATTCAGATAATCCAACACTGAGTGTATCAAAGGCATTAGCTGGTTTTAGTAAGTTTATTAAAAAGTAGGTTAGATAGGTTTAATCGGTAGCTGTATGCATATACAGCTACCGGTGTTTTAACTATTTATGATAACGAATCAGCTTCATAGCACTTTACTTAGTTTAATGTTATTAACGACTTACAAAGGGAGTTGTTTTAATTTATTTTTACACAGTAAATACGCGCACTGTGTTTATATACAGCGCGTAGGTGTTGAGTTAGAATACAGGCAGTACCTATGAGCATATATCACACCTATTTGTTACTGCTTTTAATTAGCCTTACGCCTTTGTGATCAGCAGTAATCAGTGCAAGCACTTTGCAATTTCAATATAGTTTCACCATCTTTATATACTCTTAATGCAATTAATATAAGTTAGCTGGTGGCTTTACAGAAAGAACACATCATACTAAATGTTATTATAATGCTAAACTTAGCAATAGAGTCAAATTAGAAAAAAGTAATCAGGAAAGTAGTGCAAATAAAGCGGGAGGTTTAGATAAAAAAAGAGCATTTATAAAAATGCTCTTTTGTAAGTTACGACTACTTTGCTTTGGTCGGTTTAAAAAACAATACCAGTGCAATTATAAATGCTGAAACGCTACAAATTATAAATACGTTTTTCTCTACACCAGGTATATATTCCATAAATGAGGTAAAAAACTGACCCGAGAATACAGCCATCGTAAAGTACGATAAGTTACGGCCGCGTACTTTCACATCGCTGAGCTCTACCGTCATATGGTTTAAAAGCGGAATACTAAAACCAAATCCTATACCTATTAATATTGCGCCTAAAACTAAAAGTAGGGTGCTTGCTTGTGTAAAACAAATATACGATAAAGCAAAGGCTAAAAAGGCTAATGCTAACACCTTAGGCTCACCAAATTTCTTTGTTATTTTAGGCATAAAGCCTGCAGTAACTACAGCCACTAAAGATATAAATGCGAGTAGTTGGCCTATTTGTGACTCGTTAAAGTTTTGCTGGTTCATTGTAATGGGCAGTAAAACGGTTGATGTAAAAAATATGGTCATCGCAAGTGTTGAAATTACATAAACGCTTTTTAACGAGAGGCCATTGTTAGCTTTTTGGTGTAGATGTTCTGGCGCTTCATCGTTATTACTAACCAGTGAGTTTTTACTTGGCACAAACAATAAAAGCATGGCTAAAAATACCCAGGCAATTAAATAAAGCGCGAGCGGTAAACCCCAAAACAGTGAAGCTAAATAACCACCTAAAAATAAAAATATTACTCCGCCAAGTTCTATTGCCATGCCTTGTTTGGCTATCATGCCTAAGCGAGCTTCACCTTTGTACCAAGTAGAAATTAATACAGTGCAGCCAGCCATCACTATGGCCGTTACACCACCAAGAATAAATCGGTTAATAAATACAAGTGTTGGACCATATAAAAAATAGCCGCTGGCACCTACAAAGCCATATAAAAATAATCCAATTATTAAAAGTTTATACGCGCCATATTTATCTATTAACCGACCGGCAATTGGCGCAAATACAACAGCACCTAAAGAAGGTAATGTAATTAAAAGTACAGTGTTATTAGTTATACCTAAACCGTTTGAAATGCTAACTAAGCCTGGCGCTAAAAGAGTGCCAACCATAATGGTTAAGCTGGCTATACATAACAACGTAAAGCTACCGGCCGCTTTGAGTGAATTCATCGTTTCTCCAATTAATGTAAAAATTAAGCTTTTTTAGCAAGGGCATTAAAAATCCCGCTAATAACTATAAAAATAATACTTATGGCAATTACGCCATCCCATTTGTATAAATCAAATGCTTTTACACCTGCTGCAGAGCCAACGGCTCCGCCTATGTAATAACCGAGCATATAAATGCCGTTTATTCTGCTTTGTGCGCTTGGATCTATACTAAAAACACGCACTTGGTTAGCCACTTGCGCACTAAATATGGCAAAGTCGATTAAAATAATACCAATAACCAACGACGCTAAACTGCCATTAAACAAACCTGTAATAGCAAAGCCGATTGCCGCAAGCGTAAGTGCAATCATAATTAGAGCTTTAGACCCTAGTTTGCTGACCCATTTACCCGATGACTTAGCGCCTATTACGCCAGCCAATGCTATTACACCAAATAAACCAGCTTGTTGAGCGTTGTAGTTAAATGGCTCATCACTAACATAAATTGCAAGTGTTGCCCAAAGCACATTAAATGATGCAAACCAAAATGCGCCCGAAAGTGTAAAATGCTGCAGTGATTTATGTTTAATAAACAACGCCAACGTACTTTTAATGAGAGGCCAATAACGCAAATTAGTGTGTGGCTTATTGCTAGGTAAAAACACGCGCAGTAATATACCAAATAATGCTGCGAGTACTGCCGACATTAAAAATACACTTCGCCAACCAAATTGCTCACCTACAAATCCACTTAACGTTCTTGAAAGTAAAATACCGATAGTTAAGCCCATCATTAATGTGCCTAACGTGGCACCTTTTTGCTCGCTCGATACAAGCGATGCTGCAAAGGGTATTAATTGCTGGGTTATATTGGCGCTTACACCAATTAAAAATACCGATATAAGTAATAAAGGTAAGTTAGGTGCAAGCATTGCTGCACTACAAGCCACTACTAATAAGCTCGACAAAATAGTAATTAAACGCCTGCGAGCAATCGAGTCACCCAAAGGAGAAATAAATGATAACGCAAACGCGTAACCAATTTGTGTAAGCGCGGGAATACTCCCAAGCTGTGAATCAGTTAAATTAAATTCGTTCGCTATAAGCGGTAAAATAGGCTGGTTGTAGTATAAGTTTGCTGCTGTTTCGGCAATTGCAGTGGTCATTAGTAATAAAATAAATCGACTTAATGACTGATTTTGTTTGGGTTTGGTCATAGCTGTCTAGTGTTGTTAACTCATGCCGCTATGGTATGAGTTCTTTACCTATAACAAAAATGACATTATTTTATAGAATCTATACAAAAAATGTATTTAAGGTGCGTAATGGATATTAAAACATTAAAAAGTTTTGTCAGCGTGGCTAAGCATCAGAGTTTTTCAGAAGCGGCCAAAGAGCTACACACCGTGCAACCTGCAATAAGTAGGCATATTGCACAGCTCGAAAGCGAGCTTGATGTTGTGCTGTTTATAAGAAATTCACGCGATGTTGCAATAACTCAAGCGGGTGAGCAGCTATTAAAAGATGCACGCGCTATTTTGGCTCTAGCTGACAAAGCTAAAACTCAGGTTAAACGTGCCCACAACGGGCAGGTAGGTACACTTAATATTGCGCACTTAAGCTCGGCATGTTTAGCCTTTATGGCAGCACTGGTTCGAGAATACAAACAGCAATACCCAAGCGTGCACGTTACATTGTTTGAAATGACCGCAACTGAGCAGATACATGCGTTTAAAAATGATTTAATTGATGTGGGTTTTTCACGGCCTTTACCTGATTCGATTAATGATGAATTTGTAAGTCATACTATTTATGTAGATTCATTAGTGGCCATAGTTAATCAAAACCATGCGCTGGCAAATTATAAAAACATTGATTTAGTTAAACTAAAAAATGAGCCATTTATCATTTTTAATAGAGAGGAAGCACTTGGTCTTTTTGATGAAACCATTTTGCAATGCAAACAAGCTCGTTTTTCACCGAACATTATTAGCCAACCTCGACATATGCAAACATTAGTTACCGAAGTGGCTGCAGGCCTTGGTGTGGCAATTGCGCCTTATTGCGTACGTAAATTGTATAGTAAAGGGTGCCATTTTATAAAATTGAGCGATGTATTTACGCAAATTCCGGTGCTATTACAATTTAAAAAAGCAGATACCAATGCGGCTGTTAATGCATTTGTTGAAATAGCCTTAAATGCAAAACCAAGTATTAAAAAAAGTATGGCGGAATAAAAAAGCCCAATTAAAAAAGTCAAAAGGGCTAAAAGGGTTGTGCTTAGGGAAGTTGTAGTCGTTTTTAAACTTATATTTAGAGCTTATATTTAAAACTTATATCTAAAACCAAATGCTATACCGTCGTCTTCCGACTGCTCCATTTGTGCTTGTTGATCGTCGTTATCACTTTCGAAGTCACTAAAGTCCTTACGCGCTTCTATGTAGGCAATAGTAGCTTCGTCAATTAGGTAATGAAGGCCAATAACAGCAAACTGACGCTTAAATACATCGTCTGGGTCGGCGTTAAAGTTTGGCTGAATTACGTAATCATCACCGGCATCAAACACGTTGTAGGCAATAAAAGGGCGAAAATCGTTATCAAAGCGGTAAGATGCAAATGTTTCTACACCGATTGCGTCTTTAATTAAGCGACCGATGTTATCTGTGTCGTGGTTTTTGTTTTTATTTACGTTGGCTGCAACGTATAGGCCGGGCTCATCAATGTTGCCCCACATAATACCTGCACCATAAATTAAATCTTCAACATTGCGAGTAGAACCATCGCCAAACGTTAAATCAAACTCACCACGGTTAACACCTGCTGTAAGTGTTAGCATGTCAGTTGGGGTATAAGTTACAGACGCACCAAATGTGTAATTAAATTCAACTTCTTGGGCTGCACTATCGCCAGAGTTCCAAAGTGCTTCACATTCTTCTTCTGAAATGTCGGTGACGTCACAGGTATAAAATTCGCTGTTTTTAAGCTGCGCCTGTACTGCAAAACTAAAATCGTTATAGCTATTGCGGTACTGCACTAATTTATCTCCACGGCCAGTGCCATTAACAGCGCCATCGTCTTTGTTATAGGTGTAAACACCAGCCGCATTGCCATCCCATACAAAGCTATTATTTGTGCCGTAAACTACGTCGTACCATGCACCCCATTGTTTACCAATGGTAAGTTGGCCATATTTTTCGTGCGAAAGCCCTGCGTAACCTAAACGGTTGTATAAAAACTCATCCTGGATAGACTCAAAACGATTGTTATAAATAATATCGCTGCTGCCAACAGGGTTTACACCCCATTCTACGAGTGCGAGTGCGGTCCAGTCTTTCTTAAGCTTTCGGGTAAATCCAAAGTTAATGCGCGAGGTACCGTTAACAACTTCGGTTTCGTTTTGTGTATTAATTACACGCACATCAAGATATCCACCAACTTCAACAGTATTTTTGTCATCTTTGTATAATTCAACTGCCGAAACAGCGGGTGCGAATACAATACTTGCGCTAATAAGCGTCGCTAATTTTTTGCTCATCTTGTGTGTTGCCCTGTGTAAATTGGTCAATTTTTTACGTAGGTAAAAATTCAGATTCGAAGACTAACAAAGCAATAAACGGCTCAAAAGTGAAAAATACTCAATAAAATTAATCGTTAAACTTAACGGATATTCACTAAAGGTTAATTTTGTTTTTCAGGTGTTGCAAAAGTTTATGTTTTTAATGATTTGATAGGTAAATAGGATGAGAAATTAGCGATGTATAAAAATTGTAATTTGAATTAATTTCATCTTGGTTAAAAAGTAGTAACTAGTGTAAAAGCTCTAAAAGTTTTTTATTTTCATAAATATAACTTTTTATTATTATAGGGTGAACAAAAATGAGTTAAGTAGACACACAAATACGTTAAAAGTGTTTTTACTCTAATTTGTATCGTAATTTCTAATCTCTTATGCCCGTTTATAAAACATACTTTATGGATTTTAATTAGAATAAGCTGAATAAAAATTAACGAAACCATTAAATCTAATCCGTTATTTTTACTACTAACTACATAGCCATAATAAATGGCTAAAACGCAGTGGTTTGCTTTTAAACTTTCATAGAAAAACAGGCCATTTTGGTTTAAACTGCGCGCAATTTAAATACATCATTACTCCTTTGGAGGGTAGCGCTATTATTAGTACAGCTAATGTCACCATGCAATTTGGTGCTAAACCATTATTTGAAAATATCTCAGCAAAATTTGGCGATGGTAACCGTTACGGTTTAATCGGTGCAAATGGTTGTGGTAAATCAACATTTATGAAAATTTTAAGTGGTGAGCTCGAAGCGTCTGCAGGTAATGTAAGTACTGATCCTAACGAACGCGTTGCTAAACTTAACCAAGATCAGTTTGCCTACGAAGAATACTCAGTAATCGATACCGTGATTATGGGCCACAAAGAGTTGTGGGAAATTAAACAAGAACGAGACCGTATTTACTCTTTACCTGAAATGAGTGAAGAAGACGGTATGAAAGTAGCCGATCTTGAAACTGAATTTGCTGAAATGGATGGTTACTCTGCAGAATCTAAAGCAGGTGAGCTTTTATTAGGTGTAGGTATTGGCACTGACCAACACTTTGGCCCAATGTCAGAAATTGCACCGGGTTTTAAGCTGCGCGTGCTACTTGCACAGGTATTATTTTCAGACCCAGACATTATGCTACTTGATGAGCCTACTAATAACTTGGATATTTACACCATCAAGTGGTTAGAAGACGTGTTAAATCAGCGCGACTGTACCATGATAATCATCTCGCATGACCGTCACTTTTTAAACTCTGTGTGTACACACATGGCCGACATTGACTACGGCGAGCTTCGTATTTACCCAGGTAATTATGACGAATACATGTTTGCAGCAACGCAAGCACGTGAGCAATTACTTAACGAAAACGCGAAAAAGAAAAACCAAATTGCTGAACTTCAACAGTTTGTATCTCGTTTCTCTGCTAATGCATCTAAAGCTAAGCAAGCAACATCGCGTGCTAAACGTATCGACAAAATCCAATTAGACGAAGTTAAAGCATCTTCACGCCAAACGCCGTTTATCCGTTTTGATCAAGAAAAGCAGTTATTCAGAAACGCACTTGAAATGACAAACTTAACACAAGGTTTTGACGACAATACGTTGTTTTCTGGACTTGAAGGTTTAGTAGAAGTTGGCGAACGTATTGCTATTATTGGTGAAAATGGTGTTGGTAAAACAACATTACTTAATACATTAGCAGGGCGCCTAGCACCTAAAGCTGGTGAGTTTAAGTTCTCAGAAAACGCGAATATTGGTTACTACGCGCAAGATCACGCTGATGAGTTTGCCACCGACATGAACTTGTTTCAGTGGATGGAGCAATGGCAACAAGAAGGCGACGACGAGCAAGTGGTTCGTAGCTTCTTAGGCCGTATGTTATTCTCTCAAAACGATATTAAAAAATCAGTTAAAGTAATTTCAGGTGGTGAGCAAGGCCGCATGTTGTTTGGTAAAATTATGATGCATAAGCCAAACATATTGTTAATGGATGAGCCAACTAACCACATGGATATGGAATCAATTGAAGCGCTTAACTTAGCCCTTGAAGCTTACGAGGGTACATTGATGTTTGTTTCCCACGACCGTCAGTTTGTATCATCGGTTGCAACCCGTATTTGGGAAATTAAAGACGGTAAAGTTATCGACTTTAGAGGCAACTACGCCGAATACTTAGCGAGTAAAGAAGCTTAATTAGCTATTTACCCGTTAACTCAAAAAAGCCATGTTTAAACATGGCTTTTTTGTTTTTGTGAGTCGCAATTAAACTTGGTTTGGGTATAATACCCGCCTAAAACCGGACATAAGTCCGCTATTTTTAAAATACATTACTGAGGAGTATTTATGACTGTTGGCATTATTATGGGTTCAAAATCAGATTGGCCAACCATGGAACATGCAGCACTTATGCTAGAGCATTTTGGCATTAAGTACGAAACCAAAGTCGTGTCTGCACACCGCACTCCTCAATTACTTGCTGATTACGCAAGTTCAGCCGCAGAACGTGGTATTAAAGTTATTATTGCTGGTGCTGGCGGCGCAGCGCATTTACCTGGTATGGCGGCTGCTTTTACGTCGCTTCCTGTACTTGGTGTACCTGTAAAATCAAAAGCATTAAATGGTGTTGATTCACTTTTATCTATTTGCCAAATGCCTAAAGGCGTTGCAGTAGGTACGCTTGCAATTGGTGAGCCGGGCGCAGCAAACGCGGGTTTATTAGCTGCACAAATTTTAGGATGTCAAAATCCAGAAATTTTTGCAAAAATTGAAGCGTTTCGTAAAGCTCAAACCGACACTATATTAGCTAATCCAAACCCTGCAGAGTAATAATGAATATTTTAATATTAGGTGCAGGGCAACTTGCACGTATGATGAGCCTTGCAGGAGCGCCGCTTAATTTAAACGTTGTTGCGTACGATGTAGGCAGTAAACAAATTATGCACCCGCTAACCGGTGAGGTTTATAACACGTCGCTTGAGCAAGCAATATCAAACGCTGATGCCATTACTGCCGAGTTTGAGCACATTCCTGATGATGTTTTAACCCTTTGCTGTAACAGTAATAAGTTTTACCCAGGTAAAGCCGCTATTAAAACCGGTGGCGATCGCTCGCTTGAAAAGGCATTGCTTGATAAAACAAACGTAACTTGTGCGCCGTACCAATTAATTACTGAAAAAGCGCATTTAGAACTTGCCGTTAAAACTCTAGGTAAACCACTTGTAATTAAAACATGCCAAGCGGGTTACGACGGAAAAGGCCAATGGCGTTTAAAATCGGATGATCAAATAGACGAGATTTGGTCACAAATGGCTGATTTTATTGCATCGGGCACCGAGCTTGCGCCACATACAATTATTGCTGAAAAAATGATTCCGTTTGATCGTGAAGTATCTATTATTGGTGCGCGCGACAAACACGGTAATGTTGCTATTTATCCGCTAACAGAAAACGAGCACACAAATGGTGTATTAACGCTTTCTATTGCCGGTAAAAATAATCAAAGTGTTGAAGCTCAAGCAAACGATGCATTTACAAAAATAGCAAACGAGCTTAACTACGTTGGCGTATTAGCAATTGAGTTTTTTGATGTAAGAGGCACGTTACTCGTTAACGAAATTGCACCGCGTGTACATAACTCAGGCCACTGGACGCAACAAGGCTGCCATTGCTCACAGTTTGAAAACCACATGCGTGCTGTTGCAGGTTTGCCGCTTGGTAATACAGAGCTTAAACACATTACCGCGATGATAAACGTATTAGGCCAACCAAGTATTCCAAGTGAAGTATTAAAAACGGTTGATGTAACGAGCCATTGGTACGGTAAAACAGCTAAGCCAGGTCGTAAAATGGGCCATATTAATGTATCAGCTGTTAATATGAGTGAGCTTGCGGACAAACTTGGTGAACTTACAGAGTACCTACCAGAGCAAGATTATCCTGGTATTTTAAAAGCAGCTGCCAATTTAGTGCTCAGTGAATAGTTATCATACCTTTATATAAATACCGGCTTAAGCCGGTATTTTTTTGTCATAAAAATGGGCTTTGAATATGTAATACTGTTAAAGTCTAATTTTAAATTTGTGAAGTAAAACAATGAAACTAAAAACAATATCTGGTGTGCTAGCCATTACTGCATTATTTAGCTTAAATACATTTGCATCGGAATCTCTTCGTGTTGCAACTTTTAATGTAAGTATGGATGCAACTAATCACACGCCTAAAGGTGAGCAAGTTAAAAGTGATGCTTTAGTTAATGCACTTAAAGCTAACCACCAGCAAATTAAGAACATAGCGGAAATTATTCAGCGTGTTCGCCCTGATATTATTTTACTTAACGAATTTGATTACATCCCAAAAGAGCAAGGCATTGAATACTTTAATCAGCATTATTTAAATGTAGGTCAGCAAAAACAAGCCGCTATTAACTACCCTTACTCTTATATTGCACCAGTAAATACAGGCCTAGCTACCGAGTTTGATTTAGATAACGATGGCAATAAAAATGGCGTGATGGGCGATGCACAAGGCTTTGGCTTTTTTGAAGGGCATTATGGTATGGCTATTTTGTCAAAATACCCAATTAATTTTGATAAAGTAAGAACCCTTCAAACCTTTAAATATAAAGACATGCCAAATGCACAAATGCCTGTGATGCCTAAAACAGGTGAAAACTGGTATAACGCACAAGAATGGCAAGCACTTAGACTCAGTTCTAAATCGTTTTGGGATTTACCTATTAGCGTAAATGATAAAACAATTCATGTTATTGCATCTCACCCAACACCGCCTGTATTTGACGGTGAAGAGGATAGAAACGGCAAGCGTAACCACGATGAAGTAAGATTAATTGCCGATTACGTTTCAAATGCTAAGTATATTTATGACGATAAAGGCGAAAAGGGCGGTTTAAAAGTTCACTCTCGTTTTGTTATTTTAGGCGATTTAAATGCAGCCCCTGAGGGGGACAAAGCCCGTACAAATACCACCGACCAATTACTTAAAAACCCACTTATCAACGCAAGCTTTGTTCCAAAAAGCGAAGGTGCTAAAGAGCAGTATGATGTGCCATATGCACAAAATTACAGTGCTAATTGGCAAGCCCGTGTTGATTACGTTTTACCATCAAACTATGGTTTAAAAATTAAGGACGGTGGTGTGTTTTGGCCTACTAAAATGAGTAGTGAGTATCGCTTAATTAAAGATAGAAACGCATCGAGCGATCACCGCATGGTTTGGCTTGATTTGGTAATTGAATAACGCCTGTTAACAAGAGAAGCGCTAGTAAACTGAGCTTTACCCTGTTTAATGGCTATTTATCTTAAAAAATTGCAATAACTTAAGTGCTTCTGCTTAAATACGGCTTAATTATAATAACCGTATAGAAGCACTATGATTTTTAATCTTTCTTCATCTAAAACGTTAGTGGCCTTAGCTGTTGCCTCAAGTGTTATGCTTGCAGGTTGTAGCGCTACCGCTAACACCTCTTCAACACAGCAAAGTGCATTACCAGCAACTAAAATTGCTGCGGTTGTAAACACGCCAGCAGATATCGGCTCACAAAAAATAACGCTAGAACAAGCAATGGCCGATCCGGATTGGATGGGTAATCAGCCAGAGGGTGCTTACTGGGCGAGCGATTCGTCTACTATTATTTATGCTCAAAAAGAGCAGGGTAATACACTACGCGATTTATTTAGCCAATCGGTTACTAGCCAAACAGCAGAGCAAGTAGCTCTTAATAAACTTCATACTGTGGGTTCAAATAAAGCCGTTTATTCTAAAAATAAAACAATGGCGGCCTACACATTTAAAGGCAATGTATTTGTTAAAAACCTAAAAACCGGCGAACTTAAACAAATTACAGCTACATCAGCGGGCGAGTCAAAGCCACAATTTTTAAATAATGGCGATTTAGTTTACCGCCAAGGCAATGTATTTTTTAAAGTTGATTTAAAAACAGGCTTAACGAGCGAGCTTGCTAACTTAAAACTTGCTGATGAGCCAAAAGGTATTGAAGAGCCAAGCACGTATATTGCTAAAGAGCAGCATAAATTGATTAAATTTGTGGCGCTTCAACAAAAAAATAAAAAAGATAAGCAAGCACGCAGTGAGCAAATTAATGAACAAAACGATTCAATTGCTAACACAGCTTATTACTTAGGCGAAGGAAATACCGTTGCAGAAGCGCAGCTTTCGCCAAATGGTGATGCGCTGTTAGTCGTTGTACAAAAGCAAACAGACTGGCGTGGTGATGGCGATATTATGCCTAACTACATTACAAATGACGCCACTATAGAACCTAAAAAAGCACGCCGCCGTGTAGCCGACGCTAAAGAAGAAACCTCAAAGCTTGTCTACATCAATTTAACTAACAAAGAGCAAACATCACTTAGCTTTAATACCTTACCGGGCTTTGACGAAGATGTTTTAGCCGCAGTTAAAAAAGAAAATTATGCACGTGATGGTAAAACATATAAGTCTAAAAAGGCACCTCGTGGTATTAACCTTATTATGGACTGGGGTTTTGAGCAAAGCCCAATAGTATGGAACGATGACGGCTCGCAAGTGGCTATCATGCTCGAAGCATGGGACAACAAAGACCGTTGGCTTGCTACTGTAGATTTTAAAAACAACAAACTTGTGTCGCAACATCGCCTGCATGACGACGCATGGATTGCTTATGCGTTTAACGACTTTGGGTGGTTACATAACTCGAACACGCTTTATTACCTATCGGAAGAGTCGGGTTACAGCCAGCTTTATAAAAAACCAGTTAATGGTAGTGCAACCGCGCTAACACAAGGCCAATTTGAGGTTTCTAACTTAACGCTTACAAGTGACGACAGCGCAATTTATTATAAAGCGAATGTTGAACACCCAGGTCTGTACGAAATTTACCGCGTTAACCCGCAAACTGGTAAGAGTGAGCAAGTTACTGACTTAAACGGCATGACCGATTACACGTTGAGCCCAGATGAAACTAAGTTACTCCTTAAGCACTCTACAATTACGATGCCTAATGAGCTTTATGTAGCTGACGCACAAGCCAATACAAAAGCAACGCGATTAACTCATACAGTGTCGGATGAGTTTTTAGCTAAAAAGCTAACTGCACCTAAAATTGTTGCTGTGCCATCGAGCCATACCGAACAACCAATATACGCAAAAGTGTACTACCCAGCTGATTACGTAGAAGGTGAAGTAGGTAAAAATCGCAAAGCAGTTATTTTTAACCACGGCGCGGGTTACTTACAAAACTCACATATGGGATTTTCGGTTTATTTTCGTGAATTTATGTTTCATTCATTGCTCGCTGATGAAGGTTACATAGTAATGGATATGGATTACCGCGCATCTAAAGGTTACGGGCGTGATTGGCGCACCGCAATTTATCGTCAAATGGGAACGCCTGAAACACAAGATTTAGCCGATGGCGTTAAATGGATGGCGCAAAATGCCAACGTTGATACCAAAGCAGTCGGCACTTATGGTGGCTCTTACGGCGGCTTTATGACCTTTATGGCATTGTTTACCGCGCCTGAGTTGTTTCAATCGGGTGCGGCACTTAGACCTGTTACCGATTGGGCACATTACAATACAGGTTATACAGCTAATATATTAAACCATCCTGATGTTGACCCGATTGCGTATGAGCGCAGCTCGCCAATTTATTACGCTGAGGGCTTAAACAAACGTTTATTAATTAATGCCCCAATGGTTGACGATAACGTGTTTTTTCAAGACTCAGTGCGTTTAGTACAGCGCTTAATAGAGCTTGAAAAACAAAACTTTGAAACAGCTATATTCCCTGTTGAACCGCATGGCTTTGTACAGCCTTCAAGCTGGTTAGACGAATACCGCCGTATTCATAAATTATTTAAAGAAACGCTTTAAGCTTTAATTATAAAAACAAAAACGCCGCATTGGTTTAGTTAACTAATGCGGCGTTTTTATTGGGTTGAACAAAATCTAACTTTATTTTTTCTTTTTAAAGAGCTCTATAACCAGTGGTATGGCAAGCAGAGTCCCGCCAATTACACCAATTAAATGTGCATCAATAGCCACAGTGGAGTTAATAAGCTTTCCTATATCAGCATTAGGGCCGCTAAATTGCTCAAACGCTATTTTAATCCATACGCCTATAAATAATAAATACCCCGACTTAAGCCCTACAGTTATATCTTTAACTGCCCCCCAAATAATTACGCCATGCAGCAGAGCACTTAATCCGGTATAAATATGTATGCTTGGGCAAAACCAATACACGCCAAGTCCACACCACAGTGCCAGCGCACTTATATTAACGGCGTAACGAGTAGGTGATGTGTATTCGCCATGTAGTAACCATATTAGTAAAACACCACTGGCATTTAGTCCCAAATGAGCCCAATTAGCATGAACAAATTGGCTAGAAAAGATTCGCCACAGTTCGCCATCATCAATTAGGCTTCGGTTAAATTCAAGTAAACTATTTAAATCAAATGCAGCAAAAATGGTACTAAAAAGCAGCAAAATAATAGGCGGTAATATATAACGAGGTTGAATAGGTAAATTAAGCATTTTATTATATTTTTTTAGTCAAAATTTTTGCATATTGTGCCCGTTTAACTTTAAGATGCCAAATACAACTACGTAATTAAGTGTTTTTAGTATTTTTATGCATTTTAAACTTAACTCATTATTTGCCATTGGACTGTGCGCAGTATCACTGCCTTCATTTGCACAGCAAGCAACTCAAATTGAAACTCGCGAACCTGAAGCTGCTACCGGATTAATCCATAAAAAAGTGGTGCAAGGTGATAAATACATGGTAGCTGCGGCAAATCCATATGCCTCAAAAGCCGGTCAACAAATTTTAGCCCAAGGCGGCAGTGCCGTAGATGCTGCGATTGCTACTCAACTAGTGCTTACCTTAGTTGAACCGCAATCCTCTGGTATTGGCGGTGGTACATTTATGATGTATTACAACAAAGCTAACAATAAATTGACTAGTTTTGATGGCCGCGAAACCGCACCTGCAAATGCAGACGAAACGCTGTTTTTAGATAAACACGGTAAAGCCGTTAAATGGATTGAAGCCGTAGTAGGTGGACGCTCTGTTGGTGTACCCGGTATTTTACATGCCTTTGCAAGCGCACATAAACAATACGGTACATTACCGTGGGAAGCGCTTTTTAAACCTGCTATTGAACTTGCAGAGCAAGGCTTTGTAGTTTCGCCGCGTTTACATGGCTTATTAGCCCGCCAGTTAAACCCAGGCGTGTTGAGCATGCCAATTATTAACGAATACTTTTACCCAAATGGTAAATTAATTGAAGTGGGTAGTGTTAAAAAGAATCAACCACTTGCTGATTTGTACAAAGACATTGCAAAGCAGGGCATTGATGCATTTTACAAAGGCGAAAATGCAAAACAAATGGTTAATGCGGTACAACACTCTAAAATTGCCCCTGGTAAATTAAGCGTACAAGATTTAGCAGATTATAAAAGTAAAGAGCGCGATGCGGTATGTATTCAATACCGTGCTTATAACGTGTGTTCTATGGCACCACCAAGTAGTGGCGGCGTAGCAGTACTGCAAATGCTTGGCTTGCTTGAACATAAAGATATGAGCGCACTTAAGCCAAATGGCGAAAAGGCGATTCATTACTTTAGCCAAGCTTCGCGTATTGCATTTGCCGATCGCGATATGTACATGGGCGATCCCGATTTTACTCAAGTACCTACACAAGAGCTCTTAAACAAAGATTATATTGCCTCACGCGCTAAATTAATTACCGAAACAGACCAAAAAGCCGTAGCAGGTAATCCTGTAGAGTACTTAAGTTATGCAATGGATGATTCATACGAGTTACCTTCTACCTCACATGTATCTATTGTAGATAGTAAAGGTAATGCCGTTTCGATGACCAGTTCAATTGAAATGGCGTTTGGCTCTACGGTTATGGTTAATGGCTTTATTTTAAATAACCAACTAACTGACTTTTCGTTATCGCCACGTAAAAACGGCAAGCTTGTAGCAAACCGTGTAGAGGCTGGTAAACGCCCGCGTAGCTCTATGTCACCGGTAATGGTATTTAATAAAGATGGTAGCTTACGCTTAATCGTAGGCTCACCTGGTGGTAGCCGTATCATCGATTACGTTGCACAAGTTGTTGTGGGTGTTATTGACTGGAATTTATCAGCGCAAGACGCCATTAACTTACCGCGTACAACAAATCGTAACGATTACACCAGCCTTGAAAAAGGCACAGACATAGAAGCCATTGCGCCTGCGCTTACTAAACGCGGCCACAATGTACGTATTATTGATTTAAACTCAGGCTTACACGCAGTTGAAGTTAAAAATAATACCTTATATGGTGGCGCTGATCCGCGCCGTGAAGGTGTTGCGTTATCTGATTTAACTGATAATAACGCCACTATCAAATTTTAAATTATGTATAATATGCATGCGGGCAGTGAAGCCCGCATGTATTTTCTCTCAATGGTCTGACTAGCTTAATTGTCGTTGCAATTAAACCTCTAACACTGATAATGACAGATCATAACTTAAGACTCCGTTAAAGCCTGGAAATATGACAACTAATACTGATCCTAACTACTTATATATTCATCATTCTGGCCCTGGCCTAATTGAAACACCGCTATTAAATAAAGGCAGCGCCTTTAGTAAAAAAGAACGCGAAAATTTCAATCTTGCTGGTTTACTTCCTCCTCGCTTTGAAACAATAGAAGAGCAAGTTGAGCGTTGTTATCAGCAGTATTCTAGCTTTACCGACAACCTTAATAAGCATATTTACTTACGAGCGATTCAAGATAACAACGAAACACTTTACTACCGTTTAGTGCGTGACCACCTTGAAGAAATGATGCCAATCATTTACACACCGACAGTGGGCGATGCTTGTGAAAAATTCTCTGACATTTATCGCAGCGCACGTGGTTTATTTATTTCGTATGAAGATCGCTACCAAATTGACGACATTTTACGCAACGCTACCAAAGGTAAAGTAAAAGTTATTGTTGTAACCGATGGCGAGCGTATTTTAGGCCTTGGCGATCAGGGTATTGGTGGCATGGGTATTCCAATTGGTAAATTGTCACTTTACACAGCGTGTGGTGGTATAAGCCCAGCATACACATTGCCTGTAATGCTTGATGTGGGTACTAATAACGAAAAGCTTTTAAACGATCCTATGTACATGGGCGCACGCCATAAGCGAATTGCTCAAGACGAATACGATGAGTTTTTAGATTTATTCATTAAAGCGGTTAAACGTCGCTGGCCAAATGTATTACTTCAGTTTGAAGATTTTGCACAGCCAAATGCAATGCCATTACTTAAGCGCTACCGCAATGAAATTTGTAGCTTTAACGATGACATTCAAGGTACTGCGGCTGTAACGGTCGGTTCTTTACTTGCTGCGTGTCGTGTTAAAAATTCAACCCTAAGCCAGCAAAAAGTAGTTTTTGTGGGTGCAGGCTCTGCTGGTTGTGGTATTGCTGAGCAAATTATTAGCCAAATGGTTTTTGAAGGTATTTCAGAAGCACAAGCGCGTAGCCAAGTATTTATGGTTGACCGTTTTGGTTTGCTTAGTGAGGGTATGGAAGGCTTACGCGATTTCCAACAAGCACTTGCACAACCTACAGGCTCGTTAAGTGATTGGACATACAGCGGCGAGTACGCATCACTGCTTGATGTTATGCACTGTGCTGAGCCTGACATTTTGATTGGTGTTTCTGGTCAACCTGGCTTATTTACAGAACAAGTAATACGCGCTATGCATGCCGGTTGTGAACAGCCAATTATTTTCCCATTAAGTAATCCATCTAAGCAAGTAGAAGCGCATCCTGCTGATGTGATTAAGTGGACTGACGGTAAAGCACTTGTTGCCACAGGTAGCCCATTTGATCCTGTTGAGTACAATGGCGAGATGTTCCCAATCCCACAATGTAACAACAGTTATATTTTCCCGGGTATTGGTTTAGGTGTTATTGCCGCTAAAGCGACACGCATTACAGATGCAATGTTAAGTGTATCTAGCGAAATGCTTGCAGAGTCGTCGCCGCGTGCAAACACAGGTAAAGGTAGTTTATTACCAGCCTTGACTGAAATTGAAACGCTAAGTAAACGTATTGCATTTGCCATCGCTAAAAAAGCAATCGAAGAGGGCGTTGCTCTTGAGATTACGGATGATGCATTATGGGCAGCAATCGACAAAAATTACTGGTTACCAAAATACCGTAACTATAAACGTTGTAGTGTTTAATTAGGTTTATAAGTAATTAAAAGTAAATGGCGTAATAGCATTAGTTACAACGCTTAACAAAAAACAGGCAATTGCCTGTTTTTTTGTGCTTGTTCATATTTAATTAACCACGTAAGGTCTTTAATAGCATTTACAAAATTAAAGGATCGACTCAATGAAAACACTGACTCTTGTTTTAGGTAGTGCACTGGCTTTTAACGTACTTAGTTTTGATGCACTGGCGGCTGCAACTCCCGATGCTCCTCATATTTATGTTAAGGGCGAAGCGACTCTTACCACAATGCCAGATTACGTGCAGCTTAGCGTAGGTATTACCGAAGTTGATAAAGACTTAATTGCTGCTAAAAATAAAACCGACTTGACCATCGCTAAAGCAATTAAGCTCGTAAAAGAAATTGGTGTTAAAGAGGGAGATATAAACGCCGGGCAAATCTCAATAAACCGTGATAGCCAATATAACCGCACTACCGGTAATCAAGAATTTAAAGGCTTTAAGGTTTCTCGTACATTAACTGTAAAACTTAGCGATATAAATAAATACCCTGAATTACTACAAAGCTTAGTTAACAACGGTATTAACGAAATTAATCAAACGCAATTTTTAGCAAGTAACTACAACGAGCTGCACAAAAAAGCGCAAAAGTTAGCAATTAAAGATGCACGGGATGCAGCAAAAGAATTTAGTGAAGATTATGGCGTTGATTTAAAAGCATTGTACAGCGCATCACTGAGTCCACTCAATGTTCAGTCGCAGCCTTATATGCGCGCAGAAAAAGTAATGATGGCTGATAGCGCACCAAGTAACTATGTACCTGATGCCTACCATGCTGGAGAGATTAAAGTAACGGCTTCAAGCTATGCCGTGTACTACATAGATTAAATTTATTTTTGGTGGTGCTCAAAACGTGCCACCAACTTCTCACCTTGCTCTTGGCTAATGCGCGCTATTGAGTTGAGCATATTAGTCACTTCGCGTCTGTCGTATTCATTAGTTACATGCTCGTTTATGTCATCAACAATTGCATTTAAGTAATTAAATAAACTGTTTCGTGCATCGGTATCTTTATGGGCAATAAACAAAATGTTTTTAAATGCCTCAAGCACATTTGTCATTACGTATGCATCGCCTTTGGCGTAATTACGCAGCGGTGTAAAGTTGTCATGTAATAACTCATCAAAGCTTGTTTCATGAAGGTATAGTAATGGTCCATTATCACTGTGCTCAAACGAGTAGTTAATATCGTTAATTGACAGCCGTTGAATAAGTAAAATACTCAGCATATCAATTGATTTAACCGCAGTACCGGGATCGTTGATACCTGGACTCATTGCCTTAACTGCAATTTCTGATATTTGGGTTAATCCATAACGGTAATGATCGCTAATGTACTCTTCTATATAAAAAATAAAGCAGTCGAGAATTTTATTAATCAGCTCTTCATCGTTTGCTATCTCTTTATTACATTTTAAAAACGGGTAACCTTTAACTGTAAAATAGCCTTGGTTTACAGATATATAGACCTTTATATCTTGCTCAGCCAAAATGGCACACAGCTTATCGGTATGTACGCCTTTATAATATCCTTCTGTTTTACTGCTAACCGAATGCCATTTGCTAAAGTCTGGAAAGTCCTCAACTGGGTTCTCTTGTTGTCTTTGTATTATTGTTTTAATTTCGTTTTTAGTTTGGCTAAACAAGCCATTTAACACGTTATCAACTTGAATAGCACGTGAGATTGAGTGTATAAAAAATACAAACAAACCTAATGAAATCAATCCAAAAACAAGTGCAAACAACACACCTATTGAAGGAATTGCCGTACTGCCACCTTCAAGTTTATTAATATTTATAAGCATAATAATGGAGTAAATTATGCTGCCTAAATAAAAGCCCAAAACCATTTGATGTGATTTACGCGTAATAAGCCCAGGCACTACGCGGGGCGATAAACTCGCGCTGGCTGAATTTAAAACCACCATTACCATCGAAAAACTAAACACGGTAAGCGAAATAATACTCCCCGCTAAAGTGCTTAAAATAGTCCGCGCGTTTTCGGCGCTATCTACAAGTACAACCGATATAAACGATTTTAGCTGCTCAACAGGGGCTAAATATTCAACCGACATTGTAATAATGGCAAATACCAAAAAGCCCACTGAAAGCATCGAAGGGTAAAAGCCAATACTGTTAATCATTTCACGGTAACTGTCGGCTACTTTACGAGGTACAAACATAAAATCCTTATGTATTTTCTACTAACTTAATACCTCTAGCTTAGCATAGGCAATTATTAAACTTCTGATAATGCTGCTCAAATTTATGTGTTATTATCACGCCCACAATAATAGAGCGCATATTTATGCGATAAAAATAACAGGAAAACGCCGTGATCATTTCAACTTATGCTGCATTACTCGCATTCTTTTACATTTATTTAAGCTTTAACGTAATAAAAGTGCGCCGTGCGGAGCAAATATCGCTTGGTGATAACGGTAATGCAACGCTGCAACGTGCTGTGCGTGCCCACGCAAATTTTATGGAATACGTGCCATTTGCTTTAATTTTGCTTTTTTTAGCAGAGTACCAAGGGCTTGCTAGCCATTACTGCCATATATTAGGTGGTGCGTTATTAGTAGGGCGTGTGTTTCAAAATTTAGGCATAGTAGAAAAAAGCCTTAAATATCGCCAAATTGGTACTATTACTACATTTTTAGTCATGATTATCAGCGCCTTTGTATTACTAGTAACACGCGGCTAATTAAAGAAAAGTTAATGAGCAAAATATTTATAATAGGTTTACCACGTACCGGCACAACTAGTGTGTGCCATGCATTTTTAGAACTTGGCATTACAACAGCGCATACCGCGTATACTAATGCCTGTTTTCAAAATGCCAGCGTAATTGCCGACACTCCCATATTTAACGACTTTAAAGCGCTTGATATTCATTACCCAGACTCTAAGTTTATTTATTTAGAGCGCGAACTTGGTGCATGGCTTGTATCAATAAAACAGCTTTTAACGCGTATGCACACTAATTTAACGCGCGGCGACGGGGGCTTTAATATTCATATAAAGCGCTGTTATTTAAATACGTTTAGTGAGCTTTCGCTTAATAATATTAGCGACGATAGTTACTTAGCAGACTGTTATGATACACATTTTAATGATGCTCAAACGTACTTTAATAACCGTGACAACGATTTTTTATCCATTGATATAGCAAAGCCTGATAGCTACAAAAAACTATGCGATTTTTTAGCATTAAAAAGTGACAAAGCTGATTTTGAAAAAATGAATATGGGCGGCAAAGTCACCGCATGGAACGATATTAAACACCCGCTAAAAGTCGAATCCACCGCTAAAGGGCGCATAGATAAATTGCTGCCTTACAAGATTTTTTAAAACAAATACGTTAAAATCCCCGCATTATTATTTAAGTTGTACAGAACATGTTTGAATTAAAATACCACACCCCATTTGAATGGACCGAAGTTGTCCTTGCTGACTTTAATACTTTTTTACAAGATCATGCCGCTGCAGAAAAAAAAGCATCGGGTATGGCTATGTCTATGCTTTCGCATTACCCAGACAAACGTAAATTAGTAAAAGCCATGACCGACTTAGCATTAGAAGAATTAATACACTTTAAACAAGTGCTTAAGTTACTTTTAGAGCGCGATGTAAACTTAGGTGACGACAAAAAAGACCCGTACATAAAACAAATACGTGCACTGTTTAGACATGGTCGTGATGGTTTTTTAATGGACCGATTACTGGTTGGCGGTGTAATTGAAGCACGTGGTCACGAGCGTTTTTCTTTAGTTGCACAAGCACTTCCTGAGGGTAAAGAAAAAGACTTTTATGTTGCGATTGCCAAGTCAGAAGAAAAACATAAAAACCTTTTTGTAGAGCTTGCTTACGAATACTTTGATAAAGAAGAAGTTGATACTCGCCTAGAAGAGTTACTTACAGCAGAAGCTAAAATCTGTGAAAGCATCCCATTTACAGCTGCTTTGCATTAACTAAAATTAGCGCAGAGCCTATTTTATTCGCTTTGCGCCACCTGCCTCTACTCTCATTTCTTGGTTAAACCCTTCATGAATTATTGATTTGCAATTTGCGAATCAAAATAATAAAACACACTTTCACACATCTTAATGCATTGATAATAAATACAAAAGCGTTTGGTCTCATACTTGCTACCTATACATTAAGCAAATAGAGGGAAAGGCTTATGTTAAAATTTACTTTTATACTATTACTAATATCTTTTAGCGCCGTAGGCAGTGAAAGTCATTTAGATTATATAGAAAATGCAAATGGTGAGCGGGTACAAAAAGTATCACACTTAGTTAAATGGACACATACTCGCTTTGTGTTTACCCGTGATATTTCGCGTATAGCACTTGGCCACGAAACAACGCTTGATGTGAACGTGGTTAATGGTCGCGAGCTACTAATTTTAGCTAAAAAGTTAGGCCGTACATCTATGATGGTGTGGTACGACGATAAAAGCTCGGAAACATTTTTACTTGGTGTTACCGAAGATTACAGCGTGCTTGAAAATGCCCTCAACGATATTCATCCTGACGTGCAACTAACCATAGCACCTGATCGCCATGCTGTTGTATTACGCGGTGAAGTACCTACTATAAATTATCGTCATGCCGCTTATGAAGCTGCAAAAAACTATCTATACGCCAGTAGCTCACAAGCATCACAACCCGTTATTACCTCAAACTCTAACCAAGGAATGTTTAATTCTCTCGCTCAACGCTTGCAAGGATTGGGTAACGCAAACGGTGGTACCTCTCAAAACTCGAGCAAAGTCGCTATTATTAATTTAATAAAAGTAACTCAAGCACCCAAGCCAAAAGAAGAACGTATTAGCGAAGTAATTAAATCAATGGGCGCAGATAAAGTGACCATTAAACGCATCTCGGTTGATGAGCTATCAAATGATGATAGCGATGTATTTTTACTGTCAGGCTCTGTAAAAAATCAAATAAAGCTAGTGCGCTTATTAAATACAATTAATAAATTATTCGAACCAGAGCAAGCATTACAAACTCAGGGATCTCCTCTTGATCCTAATAATTTAATGGGCGGCGCAACGCAGGATAAAAGCGCAGGTATTGAAGTGCTTGCCAACGAGTCGGGTGGGTTAATAAACGATGCTACATCAGGGTTAAACTTAAGTAATGTAAGTTCTAATATTGCCAGAGCAACGCTTCTTTCAGTGGCTGGCGGTAAAGTTTTGTCGAGCATTGAAGTTGAAGATTTACCTCAAGTGCGTGTGTCGGTGCAATTATACGAAGTAAATCAACGTAGATTAAAGCAATGGCGCCCAGATATTAGCGTGCTCTCTAATGGGTATGAAAAAGAAGCGGGATTGTTTGGTCGTGACGGTATGACTGAACGCGAATCAGGCTCTGCAACAATAGAAAATGCGCTGCAATTAATTGGCGGTCAATTAACTAATAACTTACAGCTTTCTACCTCACAGTTTGCCATTGATATGTTGTTTTCATTACTTGAACAAGAAGGTATTTCTCGAACGCTTTCTCGCCCTACAATAACGGTTTTAGCTGGTGAAAGTGCCGTATTTAAGGTCGGTGGAGAAGTACCCGTACCTACAAGTTATAGCCCTTCAGGAATTACAAGCGGGCAGCAAGGTAGTAGTGGGTCGGTGTTTAGCGGCACAGAATTTAAATCATTTGGAGTTGAATTAAATGTACGCGCCATGGTTGACGACAAAGACAGAATAACACTTGATCTAAACCCAGTAATTTCGCTACCCGATACCACGTTAACCGCCGAAATTGCACAAAGCACAGGCAGCAGTTTGAACAGTAGTGCATTTAATACACGCAGCATGCAAACATCAACGCGTTTAAAAGACGGACAACCTCTTATTATTGGTGGCTTAATTAGCACCGATAACAATGCAAGCCACGACTTTGTACCTGATGGCAACGGCAATAGCATGCTTGGAAAGTTAAGCGAAACAACCAGTAAAAGTGAAAACAACCGCGAGCTTATAATTGTTGTAACTCCAAACCTAGTGCGTGAGCCAATTAATACCTTACGTTCGTGGGAACAGGCAAATATAGACACCCAGATACTTAGCTATATACAGGAGCAAGGGCTATGAAAATATTTTATATTATTTTACTGCTTACTTTATCGGGTTGCGCTCATATTGATTACAAGCCAACAGTAAATCCTTACAGTGCGTTGGGTGACATAGTAAAAAAATACCAATTAAATGCCCAACCATTAAAGTGCGAAGGTATTAATGCAAGTGACTGTTTGAACCTTGTGCATGAGGTGAATCAGCTCATGCTTGAACACCCCGATAACACAGCAATACTGTCGATATCGGCCTATGTACTTTATAAAAGTGGCCGTGCTAATCAGTCTCAACAAGTTATAAACACTCTACTTAATAAAGCTAACCCGCCATTAAACGCAATTACTTTAGGGGTTACGTTAGCAATAGAGCAAGGTAATTTAGCTAAAGCAAAAAGCATTGCTCAATACGGCGTTGATGTTTTTAGTACACATGCTTCACCATACCTACAAATGGCCTCTATACATTATGCTCAGGGTAGTTACGTTATAGCTTCAAACTATTTAGAGCTTTCGGTTAAGTTTGGTTTAAATAGCACCGCCTATTTTTACCATAAAGGGTTAATTGAAGAAGCGAATACTAATAATTTATTGGCCTGTGGCTACTATGAGCAAGTTTTACGTGCAGAACCCACGCATCAAAAAGCACTTGCTAGGCGCGGAAAACTCTCCGTTTTAGGTAATTGCTACTCTTAAGGCCTCAGGGCCTTTTTTATGCCTACAATTTGGCATTATTAAGGAGCCAAAACCACTTTATTATTTATTAAAAATAGGAGTAAAGCTTTCGCTCATCCTACGTTTTATACGTAATCTCACAAGTCTCATTTTAATATTGATTTGCATTTTGCAAATCAAAAATAAAAAAAGCTAAAAAACACACACATAAAAACTATAACAACTTGTATTTAAAAGCTATTTTCAATTGGCATGGTCCTCGCTATATATAAAGTGAGCATAAGCTCTCTTAATTTAAAGGCTACGATTATGAAAACTATTAAACATAACTTAAATGGCAAAAAGCAAAAAGGTTTTGTACTAACGTCAGAGCTAATCATTCTTTCTACATCAATGGTAGCAGCACTTGTAATTGGTTTATCTACATTACGTGACTCGGTAACCAGCGAGCTTGAAGATGTAGCTGAAGCAATTGGCTCACTTGACCAAAGCTATGTATTTGACGGGATGATTAACGCCGAAGGCACAGCTGAAGTGTCTGGCTCTGGGTTTGTAGATTCAGTTGACGTGTACGCAGGCGATGGTAGTTCATTCACTTTTGTTGCATCAGACTTTAGTGAAAGTGCCGCACTTGTTAATGCAACACCAAGCGGCGATGCTGCAACACGTACAGCAGCAGGCGGTTCACAAGGTAACTAACGCAAGGTAACCAGGTTTGAATACCAAGCTTAAGGCTCACTGCCACAAAATTGTGGCAGTGAAAGTTACTCCGGAGGAATATTATGAAAAGTAAAAGTAACAAAGGCGCAACCACAGCGGCTCTCACATTACTCATCACCTCTGGCATGTTAGCTTCGGCTTTGGGTATTAGACAGGTAAACGATGAAAATAGCGTAACAGCTTGGGTAGTAAACAAAAATATGTCGGCCGGTCAAACAGTAACCGTTCACGATGTTGAGCAAAAGAGTATAGATCCAAGTAACTATTCAAATATTGCACTGAGCGTTCAAAACCCACGTGCATTAATTGGTCAAAAATTAGCAACTAATAAAATGGTTGAACAACCATTATTTGACACAGATTTTATCAGAGCGAAAAGCCAAAATTTATCAGAAGCCATACCGGCAGGGCGTGTTTTATATACTTTAAAACTAAACACCTTGGATATTCCGCTTTCGCGCATACACAAAGGTGACCGACTCGACATAGTCGCTAAAACTAATCGCTTAGTAAGAACCGTTGCCCGTGATGTACAGCTTATTGGTGTTTCAAAAGGTCCTAAATCGCAAGCTGCTAAAAGTGGCGTAATGGATAATTTAGCTAAAGAGTCTAATTCTGCTACAGGCGGTGTTTCATTAGTCCTCGCGGTACTTCCAAAAGATGTTTATTCGTTGGCGGGTATAGATAACGCTGACAAAGTTTCAATTATTGTGCATAGCGCTTATGACATTGAACAAGGTCGTTTGCAAAACTTTTCACGCTTACAAACCAGTCGCACAATCGAAGTGGTTAAAGGCGTTAAAAATGAAGCTGTATATGTAGCTAAGTGAGTTTTTATGTTTAATTTATCAAGCAAACATGAAGAAGTTCAAACCAGTTTAAGTACCTTTGAAGAGCTTAAAAAGCTATTGCATGATGCCGTTATCGAAGAGTACGAACAAGAACCAACCGCGCTTTTATCAAGTAATGTTCTCGAAAAAATCTCTGCATTGTGCAGTGAAATCCCACAATTCAATCAATCTTCATTTAATCAGCATCAAAAAGAGCAGGTTGTTCAGGCTGTATTTGATGAAATTCAGGGTCTGGGTCCTATTGCACAGTTTATGCTGGACGATCAGGTAAGTGATATTTTAATAAACGACACGCAAGATATTTGGATTGATAAGCAAGGCAAACTACTTTGCACAGCCAGTAAGTTTGATGACGAACGCCATTTACGCCGATTTGTTGATCGCTTACTTGATGGCTGTGGTCGCCAGGTAAATGCGCTTATGCCAATTGTTGATGGCAAATTAAAAGATGGTAGCCGTGTTCATATTATTGTACCGCCTGCGTGTACCGGCGCCGCTATTGTGTCTATTCGTAAGTTTAATCATAAAAAAATAAACGATGACTTTTTAGTTAATATCCATTTTTTAGATAAAAACATCTTATTATTTTTAAAAAGTGCAGTTAAAACAGGCGTTAATATTTTAGTCTGTGGCAATGCGGGGGCTGGTAAAACGTCATTATTGAACGTACTTGCCAACTCAATTAATCCAAACGAACGTGTTGTAACCATTGAAGAAAGCGCTGAGCTTAATTTGCATCACAACCATGTTGTGCAATTGGAAGCCCACGACACTAACAGCGATGGTAAAGGTGCAGTAAGCCTAAGAGATTTAGTAAAAGCAGCCCTTAGAATGCGCGCAGATAGAATACTTGTAGGTGAGGTACGCTCAGGCGAAGTAATCGATATGCTCCAAGCAATGAACTGTGGCCACCAAGGTTCGATGACGACCATACATGCTAACAGTGCAAATGATGCCGTTATTCGTTTATCTACCTTAGTGCAGTTACACAATGCACAACTGAGCGATACCCATACAAGTTCGCTAATCGCGTCGAGTATTCAGCTCATAGTTCATGTTTCTCGCTCAACTAATGGCATCCGCACTCTAAAAAGTATTGGTGAAATTAAGCGTGTTAATGGCGGGGCACAATTTAGCCCGCTTTATAGTATTAACGAAGCAGAACCAGTACAAAGTGATTTAATAGATAACTCAAGTGTTATTGAGTTTATGAAAGGTCAAGGCGCAAATGCACAAGAATTGAAAGCATTACTGCACAATAACCCGGAGGCTAACAATGACTAAACTTGATTATTTATTAGCTATTGCGGCGGTTATAACTTTTGTACTGGCTGCGAGTGTATTGGCTTCTTTGTATGTGAATAATAAAAGCAACCAAAGCACTAAAAAAGCAGATATTTTAGAAGAAAAAGATGTCCTTACTCTGTCACTACGAGTGCTTGGTTTAAATATTAGTAACGCCTGGTTTATAAGCATGGCGTGCTCGCTCTCTAGTAGCTCCTGGTTTTTAGCTAAATTATATTACCCAGAGGCATCAACCAGCGCGTTTATTATTTCAATCGTGGTCTTTGTAACCTGTTTTATAACTGTGATTGACTTGGCTCATTATAAATTAGCAAAATTTGAGCATCACTTTTTAGAATTTATTGAAACCGTACAATCGTGTTTAAGCACAGGGCTATCGCTACAGCAATCAATGCACTTTGCTGATGAACATGCAGACCCATATATAAAAAAACAAAGCACCTTACTAATACAACGCATGAGCATGGGTAGTGATGCCGAAACGTCGTTTGCCCCATTAATTGAAAGATACAACTGCGAAACCGTAAGATTGTTTGCTCATAGCATCATTACACATACACAAAGCCAGTGCGATTTGACCGACATGCTAAAAAGCGTATGCAACATGATGTCGCTAATAACTCTCGACCGCCAACAGCTGAAAGCTAAGCTTTCCGGTACTAAATACGCTGCTGTGTTTAGTGGTTTTTTACCTTACGCACTAATTCCTTTATTTAGCTATACCGATCCAACCTGGTTTGAACCATTATTAAACGATCCTAATGGGATTGCATTTATAACGGTTGCGCTTCTTTGTCAGCTATTTGGCTTTTTATGGCTACGCCTTAGCTTAAGGGTAACATTATGATTGATATACTTTTACTTATCGGGCTTTTAGTAAGTATGGGCTCATTTATCCATATTCATAGGCAATCGCTTAAAGTCGAATTAGATAAACCCGATACTAAAAACATTAACTGGTATCCGCTAATTATCATCTCTAAACGTCAACTAAGACAAGCAGGGATTCAAATTAATAAAATATTAATAAGCCTGTACTGCTTTAAAGTGGCTGCTACTTTTAGTGCATTTACGGTTATAGAGCTAACAGGGTATGAGCTGAGCCAATCGATTAAATTATTACTGTGTTTTATGTGTTTTTTTGCACCCGAATGCTGGTTTTTATTACGTAAAAATCAACGTCAAACCACTATAAATAACAGCTTAGAGTTTTTTTTACGGGTGTTACTGGTTTACATGCGCGCTGGATTTTCACTAGAGCGTTCATTTGCACTGGCGGTTGATCATGGATTGAGTCAAAAACACCCATTATACAAAGAGCTAAAGTTATTTTTATTCGAACTAAGTGCAGGTAAAGATCGTGAATTTGCATTTAATTCACTTTTTGAAAGAACCGGCGTATTAGGAATTAAAAAACTCGCAAACTTAATGTTAATAGGGTCAAAACTTGGTACGCCACTTATCCAAGCAGTAGAGGCTCAACTTGAAGGCCTAGCTTTAAAAAAGAACATTTTACTCGCTAAAAAGGTAAACAAAAAAGCGATGCACACAACCTTTCCCATTATCTTAATTTGTTTTCCGATGTTTTTGGTATTGGTGTTTTTTCCCGCAGCATTACAAGTAATGAACGTACTTAAAATGCTTGTAGAAGTGTTATAGGAGCCTGATATGAAAAAGCATTATCAACAAGGGTACATACTTACTATTGAGCTTATATTAATTATAACTATTTTAATTATTGGCTCAATTGGTGGGGTGATTTTAGTAAGGGATGCCCTTATTAAGCGCCATCAAACTAAGGTAGATAATCAAATTACTGTAGTTGATGCTAACAATAGACCACTCGGTATTGCAGTAAGTTTTGATGAGCATCAAGCACCACTCATTTTTTATACAGATCGTGGAGCAAACAACACGTACAGGGCATTAATAGGCATAAGAGATGATAGGTTTACCTCGCGAGAAGCTGTTTATTACGATGCTCCAAATTGCCAAGGTAACCCGTGTTTAAAGGGCTTAAGCGACGAAGCAACAGACAGCCAAGGTGTCAGCAAGTTAAATAATACCGGTAATGTAAGTTATATAAATGCGCTGCAGCAAGGTCCAAATTACGCAATAGGGCAGTTAGGTAACAGCGTTATTGGTCAGTTATTAAGAAGCACGCCACAACAATGCCCTGCTAATAGTGAACAAATTCTATCTCGTTATGTATCCCAAAAAGTAGTAACAGGCTCACCTTGTGAAAGCTTTGAAATAGATAAGCAACCAGCCGACAGCAGTTGTTTAGTTGGAGTAACAGCTTTAGGAAATCCACTTTTAGGTACAAGCGATCAAGGTTTATCACAATCGTGTGATACATGCCAAACAGGGTACGAATCGCAAGGTGACATACTTGATTTATATTTACCTCAGGTAGAACCGCTTTTAAATACAGCCCTTAATGCGCTTTCATTAGTAGGTATAGGCACAAACGTTGATATAGAGCTTGGCACAATATGCTGCCCAGAAGGTACACGCTTAGAAGATGATGAAAACATTGTAGAAACACTTGTTTTCACTATTTTACAAACCACATTTGAGCTGGTCGGTATCGATTTAGTAAATAACCTTATCATTAGTGAAACACTGAGCTTAATAGGGATTGAGCCAGGTATTACATATTGCAAAACATCACTTAATTTAGTTAATGCAGAACAAGTAATTAATATCACCACAGGCGAACCTGCTCTTAGTAGTTTAACGCCACCATTTAAAGTTTTACTGCCAGTACATAGCGGCCAAAACAGGACAACGTGGATACATACTCCCCCAAAAGGGGAAGGAGAACGTCAATGAACGCCTCAAATATATTTACCTCACATGCTAATTTAGCAGATACACCAACTGATGAAATATCAACAGAAATTAAAGAAACGCTAACGCTACTAAAACAGTTTTATGATGTTCCAATTGTTAAATTTATCGATTTTAGAGAGGTTTATTCAGAGCAGTTAATAACCTGCAACGATAAAGAAAGTGTAGAAAATGAGTTATTAAGCTATCAACTACGCTGCACACAAGAAAAACTATATTTATTTGAAGATACTTTTTTTGATGATGTATCAAACAACACGCACAAATTAATTCGTTTTTATGCACAATATCCAATTTATAGTGTCACTAATAAATTAATTGGCGTAGTGCTGATGGCTGATTTAGCACCTAAAACATTAATAGGTTCACAAAAAAATCAGTTTATTTCATTTGCTCAATTATTGCAGACACAGTTAAATAAAAATTCAGATTCAGTAAGTAATCAAAGTACTAATCCTGTGAAAAAAAATTATGGGGAAAAGTATATTCATGTATTTAGTTTAGCGCCCGTGGCATTATTAATTGCATTAGTATTATGCTCATTCACTGCATTACTGCTTTATACTATAGAAAAAAAGGAGCTGCAAAGTAATTACAATGAACAAACTCAGCAATTACGTAAAACGTTATTTAATGCTTTAGAGCGATTTGATAATCAAGGATTATATATATCGCAAAAAGATTTAGTTATCGCAGGCTTTTTACAAAGCCAAAATAGCTATACAAAAGAGCAGCTTAATGATTTAGTACATAGTCAGGTTTCACAAAGCTTAACTTATAAAGGGTATATTGTGTTTGATTCTGAGTATAACCAACTTGCACTTTGGTCAAAAAATAATTTTGATTTAGCCGCGTATGGATTTAAAAACTGGTTAGAAAAATTCAATAACAGAGCGAATAAACAAGCAGTAGAAGTATTTACTGTTGCAGATACGGCCTTCTTAATTTCTGAAATAAAAATTAAACAAGGCTCTATTTATACACTTACAGCATTTGATTTAAGTAAGTTTTTAAAAGCCGTTATTGGCAAATTAAACACTGAAAATTATAACGTTTTTATAGCAACACCACAGTTTACTTTAGGAAAACAAGGAGAAGTTAGCCCGAGTATAATTAAAAATAGTATTAGCGCTTTAAGTAGTCGTTTTCCACCTACATGGCGCTTACATGTGCAACCTATGAATAAAATAGTACGCCCACAAATAACTAAATATAGTTTAATTAGATTAGGGTTAATCTCTTTTTGTGTATTTGCCTTTGTGTATTATTTTTTACGTTTGCCAAGACGTTTACACAACGAAATAAAACAAAAAAATCAGTTAATACTCAATAGAGAAGAGCTTTTTTCAAGTTCTCTTGATGCACTGCCGCATGGGTTTGCTATTTTTAATAGCCACGAATTTCCTGTGATCACCAACAATGCATTTAACCTTTTATTTGCACAAGTGAATAAACAAAATAGTCAGCTATCGTATAGCCAGCTAATAAGTATTGCGCAGCAGAATAATATTATAAATCACTACCATGAACATCATAAGCTTGATGATGATCGTAACCAATTAATAGATATAGGTTTTACCGACGGGAAGTGGATAACTGTATTACAAAGACATACAGATTTTAATGGTTTCGTTTGCTACTTTAGAGATGATACAGATGCACATCAAAAAGAATGTTTACTCGCTGATGTTCTTGAAAAATCAAAACAGACAAATCAATTAAAAGAAAAATTTGTTACAAGGCTTAGCCGTCAGTTAAAAACGCCTTTCTCATCTTTAAAGTCATTAGTTGAAATATCTAAAGATCCAATAAGCTTTAACGAATTTAAAAACAATGTGGGGAATATTTCTGATGCATGCGACCAGCTCGAAAGTGTAATTCAACAACTCGTAAATATAAATAAATCTGAAATAGGTAAGTTAAAACTACAGGCCAAAAACGTTAACCTGAATCATATGATCAATAATAATATTTCGATTTTAACTAAAGAAGCTGAAAACAAAAAAATAGTTCTTAAAAATAATATTACGCCTGAGTTAACCGTAGTAAGCGATGAAAAGTTAATTTCTCAATTGGTTATTCAGTTAGTGACAGAGGTTTTGGATTCGTCAAATAATACAACGCTATCTATTAACGCTCAGATTAAAAATGAAAGTAACCGTAATTACTTACACCTAGACTTTTCATTAAGCAATTTAATCGACAGTAGTTACTTTATAGCTGAGCTTAAAAGTATATCGGGTGATGATATAGCACGCCTCATAGATGATAAATACGTGTCATTAGAGTTAAAGTTTTTTATCTCAATATTTAAAATGTTAGGTGGTAAAGCGATAACTGTAAGTAGTAACGCGAATAAATCAACGATAACGCTTTCTATGCTGGTAAAAAAAGTAACGAAGCAAGATAAAGACAATGTGCAAAAAGTACCAAGTAGCTCATTAAATACTCATTTAGTAAAAGCGAGTTTAGTGACTAATAAGCAACAAAACACGCTACTACTTGTTGATGACGATCCACTTGTAGAAATTGTGATTAGGGCAATGCTAAAAGATCAGAATATCATAATAGATTACGCATGCAGTGCGATAGAGGCTATGTTGATGGTTTCGCAAAATAGTTACGACATTATTCTAATGGATATAGTAATGCCAGAATTGTCGGGAACTGACGCTATGTTAAAAATTAAAAAACACAGTGATAATTCTAAAACTAAAATAATTGCGCATACATCGACACCCGATACAGAATCTAAATATGTAAATCAGGGCTTTGATGACGTGTTATTAAAGCCAGTGAAACAAGGTGTTTTAATAAACCAAATAACACGTATTTTAAAAAGATAAGCCGCTGGGGTAATAAATGAAAAACATTAATGAAAATATGGCAGAAGTTATCGAGTTTAAAGTAACGCCAATAAATAAAACTAAACGACTACTTTTAGTAGATGATGACTTACTAATAGAAATAGTAATAAGAAAAATGCTTAATGAAGAAAATATTTTAATAGATTTCGCATCAAGTGCTATAGAGGCGCTATTGATGGTTTCTCAAAATATTTACGATATTATTTTAATGGATATAGTAATGCCGCAATTTACAGGCACTGATGCAATGCTAAAAATCAGGAAGCATGCTGACGCATCAGCAACAAAAATTATAGCTCATACATTTAGTGAAAACGAAAATAGTGATAATAAGTACGTAAAGCTTGGGTTTAACGGTCTTTTGTTAAAGCCAGTTAAGCAAAGCGTATTAATTGAAAATATTAGAACTTTCTTGGAATGATAAATAGAAACAGTAGGGCGGTTAACTATTTTTATTTATAGCTTATTAAAAAATTAAATTATAATTTTTTAAAGACTAATATTTATTTAGTGCTTTTGTGTATATGAACCTTTAATTTATTTAAATTTGTAAAAATCCTTTAATTAGAATAATTACTTCAAATTATTACAAACTACGCTTTTGTAATTGTTGCATGTATACGAGTCATCGTTTCACACTTTTTAAAGCGGTTTAATAATCTCAATTATTAAACGCTGTAATATTATAAAGTTAGTAAATTTATTTAGCCTAGAGCCCACCTATCACAAGGGTTTAACTTTTAAAACATTAATATTTTTTAATAACTAATAGATACTCATCTTGGGATGGAATTTGCTTTATAAGGTTATATTCTAATTTTATAGTTTATTAAACATTATAATTTTTAAAGTTAACGAGGCAAAATTATGAGCAAAACACAGTACGTTACAGTAGAAGGTCATCAAATTGCTTATCAAGAAATGGGACAAGGCACACCTTTATTATTAATACATGGCATACCAACCAACAAATTTCTATGGCGAAATGTGATGCCCAAACTCGCATCAGAACATCGAGTAATAGCGCCTGATTTACTAAACTTTGGTGAATCAGATATGCCAGTTAACACCGATGTATCTATAAATGCGCAATGTAGAATAATGTGTAAGTTTATGGAAGAACTCGGTATTTCTAAAGTTAATATTGCTGCACATGACATTGGTGGTGGTGTTGCTCAATTAATGGCGGTAAATCATCCTGATAAAGTAAACGGATTGGTTTTAATAGATAGTGTATGTTTTGATTCTTGGCCAATACCAGAATTTGAACCTTTGCTAGAACCTGGTGTAGAAGAAAAGACAAGTGTAGCTGAATTTGTTGATACATTAAGAGATTTCATGCCTAAAGGTGTATACGATTCTAGCGTAATGACTGAAGAGTTAATGGAAATATACTTAAAACCATGGAGCAATGAGCAAGGAAAAGCCGCTTTATTTAGCAACATGCGCAGACTCAATAAAGAATATACACAAGCTATTGCAGGCGATCTTAAAAGCTTACCTCATGAAACACTCATATTATGGGGTGAAGAAGACAAATTTCAAAAGCCAAAATATGCGCCAATGTTAGAAGAAGCAATTCCAAATTCTTCATTGGTTTGGATAGATAAAGCCGCACATTGGGTTGTTGATGAGTATCCAGATAAAGTATCTGAGCTTATTAGTGAATTTATGAATGATAAAAAATTCTAAAGTCTCAGCAAGTACATCAGTATGATAGTTAAAAATCCATTAAATTCAACATCTTGAATTTTACTGGATGAAATATCTACTAGGAAGTTATTGTTCATACCGCTTGGATATATTAATAACCAAGCGGTATTTTTATATGTTCAAGAAGCTAATAGCGTAAATGGGAAAAACATTAACTATTAAGATAAGTAGGTTAATGCTTATTAAATAGTCAAAATTTCGCGTTTATACGTTAATTAATGAAGGTGAGTAACTTAGTTATGTATTTATTTATGCAATTTAACATAATATAAATTATAGGTAGTTAATGTATATATAGAAAGAGCGCCTAAATGCGCCCTTGCTATGTCCAATACTAGAGGGAGTATATAGTTAAAACATGTATTTTATAAAAAAAGACTATTAAAATGTTGATTATTATCATTAAAAATATTTAATAGAATAAACACACCATGTATATATATTTATCTATTTATAAGATTAATAAACAATTAGTCCGATACTAGACGGTATCGGACTTTAGGCTGGTTAAACCAATTTCTAGAAACTATATCTGTTTTCAAGTAGATTTTTATGAAATCTTTACTCATGACACTGATCATAAATAGCAAGATGCAAAGTTACACATCTTGTTAACTTATGATGTGATTTGTTTGATGATTATAATTATTTATGAAATGCTTTGGATTATACTTCTAATAGAGTCATCTTGAGATTTAGGAAGAACTTCTATTACTTCAGATTTATAACGACTTTTCATCATTGGGATAAGCTCTTTTTTACGCGCTTGGTAGTCAGGGTCATCAATGAGCCCCATAACCTCGACAACTACTGATTTGCGTTTCTTAATATCTTTCTCGCCATCTGATACGATAAAGTCCGGTTTTAGTACTCGACCTTTGTAGTCATCACTGAAGTATGGCTTAGTAATAACTGCCTTCTGAGGCAAATTTTCAACTAGTTTATGGAAAAACTGTCTTTCTAGATCCGAGTCCACCAATATCGGATATTTGCATTGTACAATTGGATGGGTATAAATGATTTGGTTGGTCCACTTTCCATCAATAATAGCTTGGACAATAAAGCAAACACGTGGCCCGGTTGTTCTCACATAGCTATGAGTCGTTTTATTAAAGGTTAGTTTCCTCGATTTATTACCTATACTTATCTCTGTTGTGTTTTTCTCCTTATCATAATCTAAATCATCTACAAGCAAGATAGTATAAAATTGGAGGGCTGTATTTTTATCGAACTTATCTGCTATCTTTTCTACTTCTTTTTTTGAAATTGAATGCTCAGTCTTAGGAGGGATAAATAGTAAGTCTTTAACTTTTAACTCATTGCAAACGACAGCAGATGCGGCTCTACTAAAAGATACATCCTTTAAATTATAAGATTTTCCAGCATAATATTTATTTAATGTCATTACTCTATTTATAGACTTTCCAGCTAAAAGATTACACAGTAGAGCATGTATAGTATGCTGTATTTGTTTTGTATTTCCTCTCCCAGTGCTATTACCATTTCCCCCAGTAGAAGCACTATCACCAATACGTACCGGATTAAACTTATTTATTTTCCTGCCTTTACTAGGTGCTAATGGTTCACCCTGCCCTTGATTGACTAAACTCCATAAAAGACAATTTTGTGAATGTTGACCTTCAGCACCCTTATTTACTAACGAGTAAGTGTTTCCTCTCTGACGAACAAAAGAAATTGCTCCATGATTGACACAACCACATTTAAGCCATAACCCGTTCAAATGCATTAGTTTCAGATAGTAATGTTTATTACTAGTGAACGTTGTGGCACAAGTACCTGAGATTGCATCAGAGATATTCTTTTTTTTATCTATAAAAATGATCTGGCTCATTTGACGACCTTAACTCTTTTATAATTTAACTACGCGCACTAAGATTTATTGGTGAAAAAATTCATTAAAACTAAACCTGTTCCAGCGGCATAGGCTCTACTTAGTGTGTATAGCAACTAAAAGTTTAGCCGCTAATTGAAAATTGCTCTTGTTATACATTCACTTCTGCATCAGCGAAGAAGTATTTTTAATATGAAAGCACTTTTTAGTCTTTTATATCTTAATCAGCTTTAAGCCAATTAACTCCACCTAATTTAATCATCTAAATTATAAATAATTTAGAGTTATGTAACTTGCTTAATTATTTAGTAGTTTAGCTTTATTCCGGTTCTTCATCCTCTTTTAGGAATGATTTTGTAACCCTATACACAAATTTTGACTAATCTAGATCAACTTTGTATTTTTTCCTAGACGGTAAAAGATCTTCAAATTCACAATCCAGTGCATTTACCAGCTTATAAAGGGTTTCGAGCTTTATATTAACATTCCCTCTTTCCATCTTTCCGTAATTACCGCGCTCTATACCTACATATGCCGCAAAACTCTCTTGTGATAGACCTGTATCCTTGCGTTTATCTCGTAGATTTTTACCAAAATTTCTAACTAAATCACTCACCTAATTGCCCTCAAGGTAAATGATTAGAATTTCATGTTGAGCGTTTAACTACCACGCCCTATAATACCCATTATTATATGAAGTTTATTAGGATTTACATTGAAATTTGATCCTCTCGTTGCTCAAATTGTTGTAGCTACAAATTTTGATAACTTTACAACAAGTGATGTACGCTCGGCGTACCTAGCAATAAAAAATGATGACTTCTTAGTACCAACAGAAGTTAGACGAATCATATATGCCGAATTGCTCAAACTTGTTAAAAAAGGATGGTTAAAAAAAATTGTATCGAATAAAAGAGGACTTACCCGATTCAATAAAACAGAGTTCTTTGATGTTGAGTTTATTTCTAGGCTAGCTAACATCTCCCCTAAAGCTACTTCAGAAAATACTGATGCTAAATACACATTTTTACTTCGTAAGTTAAACCATTACAAAGCAGAGCTATTATTGAATATAGGGGAATCAGAGGCATATAAAGAGCTTTACATGGAGTCACCCGAATTAGTAGAGGAGCTACAGCCACAATACAACAGAGCTAGAGACAACAGCACCAGAATACTCGGCAAGATTAAAGCAATTGAAGGCCTATTGGAGGCCTATTGAAGCAGGGCGAAGATTAGATAAATTATGAAACTAAGACAATGGCAAGCCGAATGTATAAAATTAGCGCTCGCACAATACCAAAATAGGAATAGCCACTTTTTAACGTTAGCAACTCCTGGGGCGGGTAAAACTATGATGGCTTCGGAATTAGCAAGCCAGTTACTAAGAAAAAATTTGGTTGATTTGATTATTTGTTTTTCGCCGTCATCGATTGTATCTCAGGATTTTAAAGAATGCTTACAGTTAAAAACGAATGAACGATTTGATGGGCTTATGGGCTCTAAAGGAAGAGCTTTGACATATCAAAGTTTACAGTACTTAGATGTGTACTTTTGGCAGCTATTTAACCGGTATCGTGTTTTTGTAATATTTGATGAGATTCATCACTGTGCTGGCTCAAATATCGACAATGCTAATACATGGGGGGAAAAGATAATACTTAACATTCAAGATAGAGCACAATATACATTAGCTTTAACAGGCACACCTTGGCGATCTGATACTTCTCCTATTGTTCTTTCGTCTTATAAACAGCCTAACAATAAAATTGTTTGTGATTTTGTTTACGGGCTTTCTGAGGCGATGGTAGATAATGTTTGTCGGATTCCGCAAATAGTGGCTATTGATAACAACAATATTAAAGTTGTGGATGACGGTGAATCTAAAACATTTAATTGTTTTAAATCATTATTAAACGACTCTAGCGTTTCTTATCAAGAACTTATTGAAAATGAAGTAGTGATAAAATATTTAATTTGTTCTGCCCAAAAAAAACTGGCATCAATACGTTTAAAAAACCCTGATGCGGCAGGGCTTATTGTTGCGACATCTGTCGGACATGCTCATCAAATTTCCGTGCTAATGCAGACCTACTTTAACGAAGATACCGTTGTGGTGACCTACCGTGAAAGTAATCCTGCAGGTATTATTCAAGAATTTAGGCATGCAAACAATAAATGGATTATTTCAGTTGGTATGGTTAGCGAAGGAACAAACATTCCCCGTTTGCAGGTTTGTTGCCATCTTACAAATATAAAAACAGAAATGCATTTTAGACAAGTACTTGGTCGGATAATGAGGGTAACAAGCTCCGAAAATCAAGATGCAATTATGTACATACTTGCTGAAAGTAAGCTCTTAGAGTATGCATATAGAATTAATCAAGATGTCCCATTTGAAGCTGATGTAGTAAAGTTTGAAAATATGAAAGCTACTGTCGAAGAACATAGTAATCATAAGGATCTAAATGAAGTTATTTTTAATGAAAAAAATATGAAACCTTCCCAAGCTCTGCTTGGTTTTGATAATTTTACAGATGCCTTTGAACTACCTGTAAATAGCGATAGGTCTGAAACAACTGACAATCACTTCTTAACTGGTGAATATGAGCGAATAATCAATATTTCGGGCCGCTTTCAGCAGGAGGCTATTGCTTTAGGTTTAAGTGAATTGAAGTAGATACTCTAGATTTATTAACTTATAGCTTACCTCTCTGGTAAAGGAGGTTTTTCCTTGCCAATTTTTGACTTAAAGTTATTGGCGTCATTCTTTAAGTCATTAAATTCATTGCGCTCGGAAAACTCGATAACTGCATCTACAAGCATTTCTAAATTCATTGAGTTAGTCCAACGCTCATGCTTCAATATGATACCAAACAACAAATTACTGTCTAAAGGAAGATACAGCTCACCGTCGTAATCATTATAGTCAATATATCTAGCGTTAATCCTTTGCCTGTGTGCGAACTGAATTCTACAATAATCTCTTAGTATGAGACCCACAGATTTGGATAGTAGCTCTCTATCCAAATCCTCGAAACATTCCGCAGTTTCTAGTATTGCTTTTATATGTGCTGACAAAGATGTAAAGTCTTCACCATTAAAGTAGCGTAATGATTCTATTATCAACTTTTTGAAGTTCGGCCCCTGCTCTTCAATAAGATCATTTAGTAGCGTGTTTAAAGCCTCACTCTTGAAATTTAGTGTATAGGTCTCACCTAGCGCTTCTTTTAGAATTTCAATAAAATCATCAAAGTCCAACTCCAACTCTAAAGAAGGATTTTTAACCATACATAGTTCATCAGGGAAATCACTCATAGGAAGTGATGATAATAGCTTTTTTTTACTTAATGAGTCTAAATTATACTCAATATATGCTTCTCTTCTTACTGGAGACTGTGAAAGACCCAATAAAAATTTATACGATAATTCAGGACGTTTTGAGGCAACAACAACCTTTACTATTGCCGACAGAATCCTCTTTTTTGACATTAAATCGAAAAGTGTATGAGAAACCATATTAGCCAATATGTACTCAATTGTTGTCACTAAACGGTCTTTTTGCTTTGTTACATATAGGTAATGTAGCCCATCGACTATATTCTGAATAATTTGAAAGCTATTATAGAATGACGTATCAGATGCGATTGCCTCCCATACATGCGTATAGGCACATGACACAATTTCTGGGTGAAATTTAATCAGTGAAAAGTCATTTAGATAGTTGTAAACGAGATCATTTTGCTCACTATCCAATTCAAATTTCTTCAACTCGTTTATCCTAGCACCTTTCCAATCTGACAAAGATTGACCAAGCCTTGGATTCTTGCGAGCTTTAAATAACTCTGGAGTGTATAGGTGTAGCTTCTCTACCTCAAAGCTTTCCCCTGCAAAGTTAAAACAACTAGACAGCTTCAATTTTTTCCTATCGTTAAAATACTGTGTTGATTGCGCAATCACGAAGCCGATGTTTTCATAATGACTGTAAGGCTTCCCATTGTTACCGGTGTTTGGTTGAGTCCAAGCAGGAAAAACGGACTTTATTTCCTTACCACGATGTTGAATAACTACTTTCATCATAGAAAGAGGTTCATCTGTGTTAATGTAACCAACAATTTGACCTTGCTTCCTTTGTGCTATATCTTCATTCGCTAAAGCTTCTTCTATAACCTTTATTATTTTTTCACGATCAAAGCCTACAGGAAATAAAGTCTTCCAAAGGTACCCTGATTTATAGTAGTCATCAGGGTACATGGTTATCTTTGCTGCTTTCCCCGCAAACAACTCTCTTGGAAGTCTTAGGGTTACTACCCCATTCCCCAATTCCCTACCATAGTACCAAAATTTATGCTGCTCATTATTGTAGAAATGAAGATGTTCTAACTCATCTTCATAGCAATTTCTAAAATCAATCCACGCTTCACATGTGTGGAGTCCACCGCTGAGAACTTTCATATTCTCCCTACCTTTTATAGGGCGAAGAACGAAATCGCCCTTCAACACATGTTCAAGCGCGTGCTCGGTAAGCTCTAGCTTTTTACCATCTTTTTGTACGAATTCTAATAACATCCTTTTACCTGCAACTGTATATATCTATGGTTAGGGTTTGAAACTAAAAAGAGTAATGCTTGATATTGTTATAAACTTTGGACATGCAGCTTTTGACTCATCTCTTTTTTTCAATCATCAAAACTAATAATGTTTGAAATCGAGATTTTAATTACCATACCTAATTTAGAAAGCTCTAACACAACTCAGTTTTAGATTAAGTTTTCTTCTGAGAGCTAATGGGCTCAGCTAATGAAGTCATGATTTAATCTCTATGGCTTGTTTAATTAAATCTTGCCAAAGAGCAATTCTTTGACTAATACTTTGGCCTTCTCTACATCAAATGCTCTAGCAGCATACCCTTTTGCAAGAATTTCTTCAGGTAAATACTCATCAAACTTATCTATGGCTTTTTCTGCAATAGCATCAGCTAAATCAATTGCTGATATGGTTTGATCATCTCGAAAGCTTTTAAGAGCCCCGATAACATCATCAATTAAGGTATTCTCAACTTCTATAATTCCTGCAAATGCACCTGCTCCAAACCCTTTGTGTATAAGTACTGCAACGAGTGTATTTACAACTTTATCGCCGGCCCAGGGCAAAAAAACGGCTGTATTGCCATGCTGTAAGAAATGCGTACTTTCAAGTTTTGCAGTTTTGAAAAAATTGGCTCCTTCTTCGAAAAGTGATTGGGCAACTGCATCACCAAATTCAATTTTTTGCTCACCAACTTTAATTCTGTAGTCACCTTCTTCCAGAATTTTTAGCATTTCTTGTCTCACTACATCATGTACAACCATCCCTGAACCACCAAATTTAGGTGGTTTCCCTCCTTTTGCATGCTGTACTGAAATCACTTTTTTGTCTGTATCGACTAACTCAACCACCCAACGTTTACCCGCAAATACAATATGTTGGCCTTCTAAAATAAGGCTATCTACGGGTAATGTCCCTAGTGTTTTACTACCCGTTACAATTCTAAATTCTTCAGGGGTTTTAAAGACTGCATAAAACGTATAATGATTTGTTACTTTTTCACCCATAAAACCTAAAACCAGTTCACCACTTCCTAACTGGGTAATAAGATCTACCTTAGCCATGTGAGATAGCAAATCTTTAAAATGTGTAACAGTAACTTGTTGGAATGGCCCGTCTTTACAAAGTAATACGTAGATTTGATCTGCTCTTATACCCCCCCATTGCGCGATGAGCGCTAAGACTTGATGAAGTAATGTTGAAAAGTGATAGAGCGAAGTGTCTGCTGGTTCGTACCACTTACTTGCAACCAATAACCGTATCATCGCTAGCGATTGAACCAATTCAAGCCGCAGTTTATCTACAATACTTGATTGCTCTGTAAGTTCAGCCTCAGTTATCAGCATTCGCAAAATACTAGCGCCACCACGCCTACCTGAACGACCCATGCGCTGCCGTAAACTTGCAATAGAATGCGGCGCAGTAACTTGCACGACAGAGTTAACCTTGCCTATATCAATGCCTAACTCCAAAGTCATAGTACACACTGCTGTAGTGGGCATTTGATCTTGCTGAAGCCGAGCTTCAAGTGTTTCTCGCATTTCTTTGGCTAACGAGCCGTGATGTGGAAAAAACTCGTTAGGCACAGTGTTACTCTCACACATCTCAGCAAGAGTGGTCGCAATGCTTTCGGTGCGACTTCTACTGTTTGCAAACACTAAGTGGTTTCCACCACGGCAAAGGCCATATAAATCGTTACATACACTTTGCTCCGCAGTAACCGCCTCATCTGTTACTACAGCGCTTTCAATATATCCCTTCACTTGCATTTTTAACGTTGATGAAGACTGCGTTTGCTTTATTATTTTACAAGACAGTGATTTATTGGGTCTTAAAGATGCCGGGACACTTTTTAAGTCACCTAAAGTGGCACTTAAAGCGGTTCTGGGTATTGGTGCGTTTACACGGCCAAGCAGATGCTCTAAGCGGTGCAGTAAGCTCAATAAGTGATGGCCACGCTCAGTACCAATAAATGCGTGAAATTCATCTATAACTATATGCTTTAAATTCTGAAAAGCAGACTTTACCCAGCCACTGTCTCTTATTAATAATGACTCTAGGGACTCTGGTGTTATTAAAATGATGCCAGATGGATTTCGTTTCAGCTTATTTTTTCGACCTTGAGAGCTATCACCATGCCAGGGGGTAACTTGTATGTCTAACAAATCTGACAAGCTTTCTAGCCTTCGGTCTTGATCGTTTATTAACGCCTTTAGCGGGCTGATATATAAAATACCCACACCGCTTACTTCATCTGCGATGCTACTTATTGCAGGTAAAAAAAATGCTTCGGTTTTACCTGCGGCAGTAGAGGCACTAATAAGCACATCAGTATTGCCTGAAAGAATAGGGTCAATCGCTAAACATTGTATCTCTCTGAGCCGATCCCAACCTTGTTTAAAAATCCACTGCTGAATGCGAAAATCGAGCTTTTCGTGTGCGTCAATCATAATTTGAAGTCAGCTAACTCATCGTCTTCAGGTTCAATGTCTAGCTCTACATCGGAAGGTTTTTCCTCTGCAATATCAACATTTTTTATTAAACTGTCCCACGAAATGTTTGGATTTTGATCAATCACGGCAAGCATATCTAAAAACGCTTTGATCGTATTTCTTGGCGTTCTAAAGTAAGCGTCTCCAATTGTTTTACTGCAATGGACTAAAAATGCTTTGAGGGACTCGTCAGGTACTAAATATAACGATTCATCACCTGATGCGAAAACATGTCTCAGGTTTTTAAGTAGTATAAATAACTCTTCTGCCGTTAAACTTGCCAAGTGTAATGCAGGGGATGAGTAATCAATAACACCGGCTTGTTTTGCAAATGTGTTGCCAGCTAGGCGAGATTGCAGCGCCTCATAGCTATATAACCCTTTTCTTGGATCAAGTAAAAACTCGGGTGTACCACCGAGTAAAAACCCTAAGTACTCAGCCGATCCTTGTAAGCAGTCGTTGAGTATTCTTAGAATTTGCTCGTAATTCGATAATCGTGCTTGGGTGCTATTTAGTTTGTATAAATTTACCATTTCATCGAGGTTAACTAATAACCCTTCGTAGCCAGCTTGCCTTACAAATAAACTCATAAGCTTTAGAGAGTCATAAAACGACGCATCTGAGATAATACTTCTTATACCAAGATCTTTGCGAGCATCTGTTTTTGTTGCATATTCTGCTCTTAACCATTTTACAGCGTTGTTCTTAAGTTGCTCGTTATCTGTTTCATGGCCAGTCCAGTATGCTTCTATAACTTTTGCAAAGTCGTAACCACCTACAAGCTCAGAGAGAGACGCGAGCCTTTCGTGGATCACTGTGGTTATTTCTTTGCTTGTATTATCTGCTTCTTTTCGTGCCTCGGTAATAAACTTTTCAACCACACTGGTCAATGCATTACCATCAGGCTTATTACGAGTAGACATGTTTCTCATTAACTCAGAATACAAGTTTCTGGCTTGTCCAGATGATGCATGAATACGACGGTCAGGAGATAGATCTGCATTAACAGTAACTAACTTGCGCTCTAATGCTATCGCTCTTACAACACTTAAAAAGAATGTTTTACCTGAGCCGTATTCGCCAATAATTAACCGAAAAGCAGAGCCACCCTCTGTCACTCTGTCGATATCTTTAATGAGTGCTTTAAGCTCATTACCACGACCTACTTGTATATGCTGTATGCCGACTTTTGGGGTAACACCCGATTTAAGAGACTGTATAATTGCATCGCGCTCTTTTGATCTAATTTTTTTTGCTGCCATTGTTATAACTCCCTTATCTCTTCGACTATTTCTTCATCAATGTATATATCACCGTCATCATCAATTACTGGTGCATCCACTAAATCAAATGACCAGTCATTAATGGTTTCTATAGCACCATCGACCATTAATTTTAGCTCACTACACATTTGAGCTACCTCTTCGCGACCCCATTGCGCTTTAGCACATAGCTTTTCAAACAACTGGCTATGAGCCTGATCTAATCCATCAACTTCGTTTGTCAGCTCTGAGACTTCAATATAATCGCTTTCATCTTCATCTGAGGTAAAGATCTTTTCCAGCATATTTTTAGCTTCTGTTGTTTGGCTTTCATGAAGGGCTAAGATTGTTTCATCTAAGCTAAATTCTGATGAGTTTTGACTTTTTGGCGCAACCTGGTGACTACTTGTAGTAAGCTGATGAATATCACTCGTGACAGACTCTTTATTCAACCCTAAATTCGTGTAGAGTTTCTCGATTTGTTTTACTTCTTTGTTATCGACGTTACCATCAGCGAGCGCAATAGACAGAATAAACTGCTTCACAAATTCTATTTCTTTTACACCTAAATTATTAAGTCTATTTTTTAAACCCGCATTATCCGATGGGGTAACTAATCGCCATGTAAGATAAGCCTTTAGAGATCGCTTTTCTGTATCCGTTAATTTTTCATCATGAGTAAATAGCTTTTCTAGCTCAGAATTTTCTGATTCATCCACAACCCCATCTATATTTGCCACCATAGCACCTAAACGCAGTGCGACACCCACTTGGTTAAATATATTACTAGGGGTGAACTCCTCCCCATGACCAGGAGTAAATAATACAAGTTTGCCATCTAATCTAGGTTTTGCATGGTGGTAACGTAAGTCAGGCGCAATACCTATATCAGCAAGGCTCGCTAAGTTATAAATGAGATCACTTTCCTTTTTATTTATTGCTTTTGGTACTGGTAAGTCTGTTTGCAACCAAAATTCAGATACATTTGTTACCCCACCATTTTCTAAAATAATAGCCTGAGCCCACCTCTTAAACTTTTCAATTAATGGTGATGGTTGACTAGTAGCAATAGCGCGAGGCAGTAACATCAGTGCAGCTAAGTCATCTCTACTAGTGCCTGCCTTACCTAAGTAACGGCTATAACTAGCTAGTTCCTCAGCGACTTTATCAGCAATAGGTATTAGCTTTTTAATAGGGGCTTTTAATATGCTCGGGTCTGGTAAACTATCTAGTAAAATTTTAACGCTAGGAAGACTACCGCTGGCAGAGAAGTACTCAGCGTTTAATTTAGTTTTATTGGGCTTAACTTGCATTCCCTCAGGGAATTTTTGTTTGTAGTAAAGTTTAAAAAGTGAATCAAACTCTAAATCGCAGCGCCTAGCTGCGGTTTTTAAATTGTATTGTTCTGTATTTTTAATCCACTCAAGTGCTAGTTCATCACTCACTCTTTCTGTGGCAACTATTTGCTCTGAAAGACGTAATTTAAAAAGTAGTGAATGACGTGTCTTAGGTAATATGTGTTTTTTACTTTTAAAAAATTCAGGTTTTAGTAAATACATAAATTCTAAAAAGTTTGCTGAGTAACCAGCAAAAGAGCGATTTGAAGCAAACACCTTGTGTAAACGAAGTACTTCATTAAAAATATCCTCGAATTGTTCATCTGCAACTTTATTGTCTTTGTTGTTCACAACAACAAATCTTTCAAATCCATAAAAGTACAAAAATACGAATCCTATTGGGGTATTAGCTGCGCTTCTGTCGGTTGCTAACCAGTCGAGATAGGCACCTCTACATTGCCTAGAAAGCCTGCTATAACTTGGCCAGTAACCAAGCGAATCATCAGTGTAATAACCCAGCTGATGCCCTAAAGGTGTTGATGCAGGTAAAATAGAGTTTATTAGCGCAGGGTCCGGGTCATAACTTCTCATAGACTCCATTTGCTCACCTATGTATATCAACCCCATTAGCTTACGCTTTTGTATAATAGTTTCTTTATTCTTATCAAGCCATTGGGCTTTTCTTGTGCTTTTAATGCTTATATTTTGAGGAGCCGCGCTCTCAAAAATATTAAATGTGGCTAGATCATCTTCAGAATGTGTCGCACTATCAGCACTTTCTATAATTGGGGTAGACGTATTAACAGAAGTGATGCGTGGTTTTGGATCAGTCTGCTTTGCAGTTTTTAATTCATTCATTTGTTCGTGTAACTCAACGCTAACTGATGCTTTATTAGTTTTAATGGGATTTATCGAGCTAGTCACGTCACTCGAAGGTCTAGACAAAGAAGCCTTAGAAGCAGGCGTATCAGGAGTTTCTTTTATACTTTGCCTCGGATTATCTAGTACTTTAGGCTTTTTTTTATTTGAATTTGAGCGTGAACTGGTAATTAACCAAATTATCAATATAACAACTGCAATTATAAAAATGAATTCCATGTAACATCCCTTTAAAAATGGTTGGTACCATTTTGGTATTTAAAACTCCTTCGGCTACTAACATATTACTAAAAAAATCAGAAATGTATAATACTGCTACTAGCTAATTGCAATTTTTCTTAATCAAACAATAAAATCGTCTTTAATAAAGCTTAATTTTGTATAAGGCTCTCCACTGATGTCACTTGACCATCAGTATTGTGCTCTTAAATTTGCAAAATTTTAAGATAAACTTGAGCTTAATTCATAGCTAGTGACTGACTGCTAATCGATCTAGGCGGCCTTCGCCAAAGTGCCATGAGCGGACATTAAAGCGTAAGTCGTTTCTGCCCCTTAACAATTTACAAACAGCTTGATATCCCACTTCATTCAAGAGCTATTTGACCTGGTTTTCCTAATGCGAGTAGTATCTTCACATTACGATTGGTTCATTATAAATAATTCGGAATTTAGCTATGAAAAAAAGCACAAAGAAACCAAGAAAATTAAATAAGAGAAATCTTAATAAAAAGAAAAAACCAAATAATGATGGGATAAAAAGAACGAAGATCAATAACAATTTTGCAACCTATGATATTCCTAATCATTTCAGAGATTTGTCCGATGAGCAAAGAGAAGAATTTCTATCTAAAATGATAGAAGATGCCAAAGAACAAACCTCAGTTCTAATTGATGATATTGCTGGGATTTTTAAGAAAGTAAATCCTTTATCACTAATTGCGATACTCTCAATGCAAGCTTTAGTTACAGGTGTAAATAAAGAAGGGAATTTAGTTGAAAAACATCATGGAATAGAACAATTTCATATAGAAATATTACAGGCTATATTTCTTAGTATACCAAGTGAAGAGCTTGGTCACTTCCCACCCACACCAAATGTAACTTCTGAATTAATAGAAAAAATAACTTCATTAGGAAGTCACGCTAGTGTTAGTAGATTCCCCATATCACTAAATGATACGACTACTGAAGAAAAAGCCATTGAGTGTATTCAGGTATTATTGCGAACCTCAACACAATCAATTCGCAATTGGAGTTATCAGGATAAGATGAAAAATTTAACCAGCGAGCTATATTCTAAGTTTGAGAAAGACATCAATAATAACTTTGAATTTAAACCAAATGATGTGATATCTCTATTTGATACTTTAATGAACGCGATTCAAGGCAGAATTGATTCATGGCTAGATGTTATACATGGATTAAGAAAATCAAAAAACAAGAATGAGTTAATGCCTGATTATTGTAAGTTAATGGGTTTCGATAGTGATTATATTTCTTCGATGATGTCAGACAGTCAGCTTGACATCTCATCGATGAAAAAAGAAGAAATACAAATGCTAGTATTAGCTCATCACCAATTAAAGTTAATAGACTGTTATTCTTTTAGTATTGAAGAATTGTCAACTTTGACCAGTTTGAACAATGAAATAATTCATAAAATAGTCGATAAGTTTAGTTTTAACACTTCTTCTTTAACAGGGAATAATAGAGAGTTTTTCTTCTTGGATAATCCAGTGTGGAGCAAACCAATAATTAGTCATAATGATGCTTTGATTTGTTATATCCCGCAGTTGTTTTTTGCTTATTCTCATGATTGTTTTATAAATCTCACAAAAGGAATAAATAAAGAGAAAGTAAAGCGTATTAAAGCTAAATACTTAGAGGATAAGATTGAAGAAATTATTCTTAGAAGGTTTCCAGAGTCACAAACAAAGAGTGGGCTTAAGTGGTCACAAGATGGCAGAGAATATGAAACTGACCTAGTAACGTTTATTGATAGCTTTATGATTATAATAGAGGCCAAATCTCATAAAGTAAATAAAGCTGCACTTCGTGGTGCAACTAAAACAGTTAAACGACAGTTCGATGAGATGATAATCGAGCCAAATATACAGTCAAAGAGATTAAGGGATAAGATCCTATACCTTAAAGATAATCCAGATATTGAAGATAATTTAAGAGAACAATTACCAGTTTCATTAGATGACATTAACAATATTATTAGGATGTCAATTACACTTGAAGATTTTGGGACGATGCAAACAAACATTGATAAGTTCCATAAAACCGATTGGATGCCTCACGACTATGAGCCATGCGTCTCTATGACAGTATCCGACTTTGAATGTATTACAGATATCTTAGAACACCCCATAGAAATAATAAACTATCTAACTAGACGATCTAACTTGTCTAATAGAATAAATGTCTTGGGAGATGAGTTAGATTACTTAGGGCTTTATTGTGAAGATAGATTGTCATTTAGCAATGAGATGATGGATGAAAGCACAGAAGTATCAATTACGGGGATGTCATCTGAAATTGACCTGTATTTTCAGTTAAAAGAAAAAGGTATTGATTGTGCAAAACCAAAACCTGAGATGCTCCCATTTTTTAAAGATATACTGGTACAGATAGAAAGCCGTACATTTAAAGGTTGGACTGATTTAGGGAACTCATTATGTATGCTAAATTTAGATGAGCAAAAAACGTTGCTTCGAATGTATAAAGATCTTGAAAGGAATGTACCTAGAACATTTCATATAGGGACGCATAATAATATGATTATTTATACACCTAATGAGTTATCTGATACATCTATTTGTATTATCGTTTATAAAAATGATAATTCTTCAAAACGTCAAGATTACATTGAACATGCTGTTAATACTGCATTGGAAGCTATGCATGTTAATAATGTTATGGTAATAGCTAAAAATATTGATACGGCTAGTGTGTATAACGCTGTAGCTCATTATAAAAGATAATAAGTATCCCAAAACTGCTTTACAAAACGCCTTTTTAATATAAAAAGGCGTTTATTACTCATTATCTAACGGTGTCTAGTGTGGATAATTTATTCGCTTCTATAGCCAGCGTTCAGAAAAAGGGCTGATATATACGGTCACGAACGAGGGGGTTATCGATTTTTTAGGTCTGCGTTACTATCACTGGGTAACGATTGATCATCGGAGCATGTCAATAAACAGGCACTTTGATTTGCAATACTCAATATTTGCTTAATCGAAAACTCATTTCTGTCCAAATCCTAATCAGTAATACATTGTAGTGGTCAAATAAAACTGGCCACAGGTATTAGAGCTTTTTCATAGTTTTGGTAATCTGAAATGGCGTCATTAAGGCAAAAGTCCTAACTCGAAAATGTCCAAAAATGAGTTTGATCGACCGTCTGCTTATCGCTCTATGCCGAAATTCGGCTCAGTGCCAATAACGGACCTTCAAGGGAGCGTCCATATATGTCATCCTAATTACGTCTACGCCGCACAAAGAGGACTAGTGTAGTGGGTTGAAATGCGTAGCGAATTTAAACTTAAGTCAATGTTTTAATCTATTTTAAGTGCCTTTTTGTGTGGTTTTTTTCCACTTCACTTTAAAAGCGACTTTGTTTTCATTAAGCTCTAAAAACATAGCATCATTAATTTTATTTTGCGTCTCGTTACTGTATTTAGACTTTTCATCTATAGCTATGAAAATTTGCTTTTTGAATCTACTATAAATTGAGATCAATTTTTCTACAGCAGGAACATCCATATTTTTAAATAGTAAGCTGTCATGAATTAAACAAGGGAGAATAGTTTTTTCTAAAAAGGTTAAGTCGAAACAAATCATATCGGCAAATCCTTTCCCTGTTCCTCGGTCATCTCCATGATCGAATATATAATCATTTTTTTGGAAAGAAATTTTAGGACTAATAGGATTGTCGTTATATATTTTTTCAATGAATGAATTCATTCCATCATTTATCAATAACTCCATATCATCAATTGAATCAACTAATGCATTATCAATGTCTTCTTTAAGATCACTTAATCGAGTTTTAGCATCATCGCTTTTAGTGAAAAACTCATTCTGAAGCTTAAGATTATGTTCGTAACGATCAAGTTCCATTAATCTTTCCAGTAGGTAAACAGATTCTTCTTTTGAATCCACTATTTCTAAAAGTTCATCATCAATTTTCTTAACGTCAATTTTTGATAACTCGATCCTGTTAAGAACTAATAACTTTTCTTCTTGAAGTTGGTTTTTTAATATCTTTGTGATGCCACTATGGAAGTTTTCAACTTTCTGCAACTTATCTTGATCAATCTCAGGAAAAAACTCTACTACTGAGTTAAAACTTTTACTATTTCTAACAATATTTCCTGACAAATGAGAGTCAATTCTAATGAGTTTTGTATTTAATTCTTGCTGTAAATCAACCAGCCTATCTTTTTCTTTTTTAAGAGAGAGATTTATTTCATTGATAATGGACTTAATGTCAGTAACATTAACTTTTAATGATGCTTTAATAGCTTCAATTTCGGCACTAACACCGACCAATTCAAGTTCATTTTTTTTAGCTTGAACTTTTGATACCTTTTTAATCGCACCTGAATTAAATGTGCCATTAATGTCATTCTTTAATTTGGTTGCTATTACTTTATCTTTCTCAAGGCTTGCAATTACATCGTACTTACCAAATATTTTAAGAGTTCGTTTTCTAATCGCATCCCAATTTTCTTTGCTAACAATATCTAAGGGGCGTTTATCATTGTAATTATTTCTTTGATAAATTCTAAAAAAACCGCTTACACACTCTCTAAAAGATGCTAATTCATTTTTCGGGAGGTATTTATCTTTAAGAAAAGCATTGTATTCCTTACTTGTTATATAGTCCTGAGACTCTAGCCGATATATTTGGTCAATATTTTCCGTATCCCTGATGAACGAATACGTTTTATCAAATTCAAACTCAATACCAACTTTAAAATTACCGACATTACGTACAACATCATCACATTTAGATGGAAAATCATTCCCGCCAAAAACAAAGTCAATTAGCATTAAGATTGATGATTTTCCAATAGAATTGTGAGCATCATCAGCCCCTACAACAGCATTTAACCCTGCTTCAAAAGTAATCGGACTCTTAATCAGTTTTTCGCAACTAATGGATTTAAGCATGTTTAATTACTCCATTTTTTTCATCCAAAACAATCTTCCCTAAAACAAATAATAAGTCTAATACATCAATGTAATCAGCCATATCAATAAACAACTTCTTTTGATTCCTGTAAAGTTCTTCTACTGAAATATCACCATCTAGTTTTGACAAGAGCAATGAAGATCTATAAATACAACTTTCATTAATTGAAACGGTTTTGTTTGGAACTAGCATTTAGAATATACCTCGCAGTTCTGTATAAAAAAAGAAACCAGAACTTCAGATTTTGATCTATCAGTAATCCCTGTATTCGTCATGAACCAATCAGTCATTTTCTCAAATATTTCATCTTGGTTAAAATCTTTCATTAATAAAAGAACATAGTAACTTTTAACTTGTGAGCATATAAATGTAGATTTGGCTTTTTCTTGTTTCTCAAGATCTTTAAGCGCTTCTTTTATAGGGATAAAAAAAGTCAAAATGAATTGACTTACTTTTGTCTGATTGATGAATCCAAACGTTTCATCTCGCTTATCTGAAAGTTTCAATGCATCGTATGAAAGCATTGTCTTTTCAATACTCTTTCCATCGAGCAAGCCAATTTTATTAGCTACAATTGAAATGTCTTTATGTAGGGTTTGTTTATCCCAGACTTTAGACAGCTCTTTTATTTTATTAATTTCTTTTTTAATTGCGACTAGCTGCCTATATTCTCCAACAGTTTTTTGAGTATCATAAATTTTATGACACTCTTTACATAGGGCTATAAAATTTTCTTCACGGTCTATGTCATCAGAAAGGAGTTCTTCGCCTGTTAAAATAGCAAGCTCATGTTTGGTCGCGTTCAAGGGGTAGATATGAGCAACATCGAAGACTCTCACATTTTTCTTTTCTTTTTTAACAACGAGATCTCTTCTGCATAAAGGGCAAGAGCCATCAACCTCACAAAGTAAGCTCATTTTCACTGTGTCATTTACATCGGCTCGTCTTGCTTTTACTGACAAAATTTACAACTCCTTTTGTAGAGTACAATTCAGCTACAATAGTCACATAACAGCTTATTGAACACCATTTTGGTGGTTTATAACACACCAAAACGGCGTATATTACATACCCTGATAATTTCACCAATAATTACCTTTGTAAACAAGTAATTAAAACAGTTAGAAATTAAGCATGTTATTTTGTCCCGAAACGGCGTTTAATAATGTTATCGGACAAAATTAGGCTCCTAATCAAAGAAGTAGGAATAAATTTAACTTTTTTCAGTGTCTGGTTATCGCTCAAAAAAGACCCCGAAAAGTGGCTCATACCGCTATCTAGGTTAACGCTTGCAAAAAACAGAAGTATATATATTTCCGATAACGACCTTTGAAGCCCTAGAAACGGAAGTTTGCTTCCGAAATATAGCAATATAAGCTTAAAACCGGAAGTTTACTTCCGGTTTGTACTTTAAGATTATAAGCCGGTGTCTAGTGAAAGCTGGGAAGTCCAATGACTCTGTGGCATAGAGTCACGATTAATCTTTAGACACTGACGTTATACTGTTTCTATTTCATGGAAGTACAACCCTTTTATCCCATGTTCTTGAACGATGCTATATAGGCTATTTGTAGCATCTGTAGTAAAGTATCGAAGTCCAGCTTCTCGTACTCTAAAGAGTTCAGGACTTTCAATCGCACTCTTGTCGAATACCATCCTTTTGAACTTTCTAATTCTACTCGGTTTGCCATTTTTAATATTTCGGATGGAATGCTCTTCACTAAGGGCTTTGTCAAAGCCTACAACATTAAATGCAAACCACTTCTCACCTTCTAAATTACATTCAAGCAGCTCAACGTTTTTACTAAAACCGTTTAAGAATAAAGGTGAATATTTAGGAGATACTACAATTGTTGAGGCACCCAAACCGGCTATATCAGGTTTTTTTAAGTTTTGGTGAGCAGTACTAGGCTCTACCAACCAATCAACGCCCAACTCTCTCCAATTATCTCTCATACTCATACCATCGAACATTAACAATTGGCCCTCGGTCAATTGAATTGTTTGTTCGAACCCCGTTTCATTAAGTAAGAGAAATTCATCAGGCTCGACACTCACACTGTATACTTTATTAAATTTATCAGCCATTAAGCATTACCTTGAGTCAATAGTGTAGTAATTGGAAATGTACCATCGGCAAGTTCTTCACCTATCTCTTTCAATGTTTCGATAATACCTTGTCGACCTAGGCCCTCAGCAATCGTTTCATTAAGTAGGAATTCAATATTAAAATAATATTTGCCTGTATGAACTTTCGAATGTGGATAAGCATCTGGGAGGATGTCCATTGGAACATGCTTTTGAAATCGAGGTAGGTAGACACCATTTGCCTCATGGTCAATATCGATACCGAACGCTGCTAACCTCAGCCTTGAACGGGCAGCGCGCATATCATTCCAAGACACTATATGATGAGCCGCTGTATTCTTAGGTTTATCTCCGCGCCCAGCCTTGGCCATATTTGCGGCTAGCTTTTGAGCATGCTTTTTCATATGCTCCCAACGTACATGGCGTGAGTAGATTAAGTCATCAGCCGAGATAAAGCCTCGCTTATACTTAACCGAATCTATTATCTCCCCACGATAATGTATAGAAAACGCATGGGCTTGGGCTTTAGCTAAACCACGGTCACCAGTTACGAGAAATAAATCGTTTTCAATATCTTGAATTGTTACTTCATGTATTTCTTGACGCATAAAAACTCCTTTTAAATATTGTTTCTAATATAGATATTTATACAAACATGTACAAGCTTGTAAGCTTTTTTTGAGCATACAGCAACTACAAGACAACATAGTTAGAGACCTATACTTTCACAACGGCTTTTAACTATATCATTTTGATTCTTTTGTAACTTTGAAATCTTCTCAGCTCTAGTGCATTCCCAAGTATCTACAGGATACATTTTATCCCACGCATTCATTAGTTGGCGCTGTGCTTTACTCATGCTGTATCGTTTATAGGTGTTCTCCATATACAAATAAGTACGCGCAATTTGCCCTCTAGCCACTTCAGGTGGCTCAGATTTTCTGTCGTCGATTTTCATCGCGCAACGTCCAAAATCGCTTTTAGCCGCAGGAAGCACAGTAAAGTTATGATTACTTCTCAGAGCATTCACAGCCCCAATAGCCGGATAAAGGTTAAACATATCAGCTTGCATAAAACGGTATTCTGTATTTACTTTTTCTGCACATCGTCGACCTTTAAATGACTTCCCCTTACTATTCACACACTGCTTATGCCCATCTCGCCACTCGCTAAAAGTACGACCAAAGTTTTCTGCTGGAACAACATGTTCCCATTCAATTTTTTTAGCTCGTTTGACGTACTTTGTTGTAGAAAAGCCCTTCGGTGCGGTTACTTTTTTATTAACGTCAAACGTCGCACCACAATAAAGTGTAATGCGGTGATTGTTATAAACCTGCTTTTCTAGAAGTCGTTTAGCTTTGCTAAATGAGTCGATTTCTTGATTTGCTGAAGAGACAGCAGAGAAAATAAGTGCTGCTAACAGTGTAATTGTGGATGCTTTCATTATGATTCTTGATACCTATTTCGGTTTAAATATGCCCCATACTATAACTGAGTTAATAAGCTAATTCTCATTTGTGGTGACTAACAATTTTAATTGTAGAACTAAGATATTGTGCTTATAAAGTTTAATCGGAAAGTTACTTCCCAGTCCATGTATTGTCATTTTGATATTGACCAGAGCAAGCGCTGTTATATGCAAATTGGCCCGTAGACTTATCTCGACAGCGCCAGACTAAGTTGTAGTTACCATCATAAAACTGGTCCCATGCATAACCAGAAGAATAGTTATTTGACCCGCCAGCACCTGCCGCAGCAACAGCTAAAATGACGACACCCACCGCAACGACAGCAGCAACGACGCCTTGAGCGATTTCTTTTCTGTCTTGTGCAGCTAATATCTCACATTTGTATTGAGTGAGTGCTCTATATTTAACTTCCTTGTTAAGCGCGTAGATATAGTTCGCTTCATCAGTATTTTCGGCGGTATAACTATTAGCGAGGATATCTTTATCTTTAAGGTAGTTTCGACACACTTGGGCATCTGTTAATTCAGAGTCACCGGCAATGATGGCATGTCTAGAGGCTGAACAGCCAGTAATAACGCTAAGTATTAGAAAAGATGCAATAGTGTTTTTAACTACAGTCATTAGTAAATTATTCCATATTTAAAATAAACTTTGGGTAAGTTCATAATTCCTTCGTCAAATTTTAACAAACGAAGGCAGGTTTTACTAACTGTTAAAAAAGGGTTTTTAATGTTTAGGTATGAAGACTGTTTATATCAGCCTTAATAAAAATATCGTCTTCACAAAAAGAATCTTGGCTTAATTGGAATCTTAAATTACACTGTACATATAAACAGTGCTTGAGGTGTGTATGTTCGTTATTCCAATTTTTATAGAAGCAGGTATCACCGGCTTTGAATCTCCTGCTGCAGAATATGTAGAGCTAGGTATTTCAATCGATGAACTAATCATTAAACACCCGAATGCCACTTTTATTGGTATAGCTTCTGGGCAATCCATGCAAGAAGTAGGAATATTCGATGGTGACTTATTAGTCATTGATAGAGCTGAGGATGTAAGTACCGGCGATGTCATTGTTGCAAGCTATAACGGTTCGTTTGTTTGTAAAATCATAGATAAATCACAACGCTTACTTATCTCTGCCTCTAAAGATTATAAGTCTGTTTATATCTCTAATGATGATGACTTTAAGCTCGAAGGTGTCGTTACTGCGAGCATCCGCCTCCACAGAAATAAAGCTGAGGTGAATCGATGTTTGCCCTAGTAGATGCAGTGGCATTTTATGCCAGTGCGGAGAAGGTATTTGACCCATCCATTCGCTTTAAACCCGTTGTTGTTCTGACAAATAACGATGGGTGTATTTGTGCCATATGTCCTATTGCTAGAAAGCTCAATATCCCGAAATTTGAACCTTACTTCAAAATTAAACCCTATTTAGAGCAGCATAATGTCATCGTACGCTCTTCCAATTATGAACTCTACGCTGATTTGAGTGAGAGAATGATGACGGTCATCAATCGTTTTTGTGATGACCATTATGTTTATAGTATTGATGAATCGTTTTTACGTTTTACTGGTTTTTCTAAAATCATCAATGACTGGGCTGATTACGGACACACAATACGACGAGCTGTATGGCGCGAGACAGGATTGCCTGTTGGTGTAGGCTTTGGCATTACGCCTACGTTAGCTAAAGCAGCCAACCATGCGGCAAAAAAACTCTCTGGTTATAACGGGGTTGCTGTTATTCACGATGATATCTCACGGCAGGAAGTCCTTATGCGTATGGATGTTACCGACGTCTGGGGGATTGGCTCTCGGCTCGGTAGAAAACTCAAGGTGATAGGAATTAAAAGTGCATGGGATTTAGCGAATCAAAACCCAAAAGAAATGCGACGTATGTTTAGCGTTGTTGTTGAGAGGACTGTAAGTGAGCTTAATGGCATCGCCTGTTTAAGCTGGGATGAAGTAAAACAGAATAAAAAAGAAATCTACTCTACAAGAAGCTTTGGCGAAAGAGTAAGTGACTTAAATACATTAAAATCAGCCCTCGTAACACACGCAGCGATTGTTGGCCGCAAGCTAAGAAAACAACAATCATTAGCAAAACGACTTGTTATATTCGCTGCAAGCTCTCCACACGAAGACGCGTATTATAAGAAATCTTTGCTCTATGATTTTCCTATACCTACATCAGATACCAGTGTTATAGCCAATGCTATTTCAGATGTTATTGATGATATTTTTAAGGCTAACACGCGCTTTTATCGCTGCGGTATTGGCGCAATAGAGTTAGAAAGTGAATCATTTCAACAAGCCGATATGTTCTCTGTAAGTGAGGATAAACCTAAAATGATGGAATGCTTAGATGTAATAAATAAACGCTATGGTGTAGGAACTTTATCTATAGGTAGTGAAAAGCTAACAAAATCATGGAACATGAAAAGGGCTTTTTTATCGCCCCACTACACAACCCGCTGGTCAGACATTCCTATCATAGATTGTGATTGAATTAGTTAAGTTAATATTGAATATGTTCCATTCCGACCAATAAAAGCAAGAACATTTGTAGTTAAGCTCGGTTGTGGCTTTTTAACAACTTTGAATTTTAAGTCTTTATTACCAAACTCATCTAGACTTGGACTAAAAGCAAAATGGACTTCCCAGCTTTCACTAGACACCGGCTTATAATCTTAAAGTACAAAACGGAAGTAAACTTCCGGCTTGTAAGCTTGTATTGGTATATTCCGGAATTAAACTTCCGTTCCTAGGACTTTAAAGATAGTTATCGGTAATATACTTCTTTTTTTGATAGCGTTAACCTAGATAGCTATATGAACAACTTTTCGGGGTCTCCTTTGAGCGAGAAGCAGACGGTCGGTTAAACTCGTTTTTGGACAAGAACATATTAGAGTATTAAAATCATAATTCTTAATATGATGCTATTCGTGAGCCAAACACCTTTCCTCCTACTGTATTAATTCGTTTTGCTAATTTAGTAAATTAAAAGATTTAGCAATAAAAAAAAGCTAACATAAATGCTAGCTTTTCACACTTGAATTTAGCTACTCTAATTATAAGAACAGGTAGGACAAGGCTTAGAAATAACGCTCTCTCTCCAAGCGCCCGAAAAGTTATTGTATCTCCACACTTCGGTAGAAACTTTATCATTTGTGGAATTCTTGACAAACTCAACTTTGAAATCAGTGTACTGACTTATGCCCGCATTAACTGCACCTTGATAAACACTGAGACCCAACGCAATACCTCCTCCCGAAGTTGTTCCACCACTACATGCTTCTTCACAAAAAATTGTTATTGTTTCCATATCTTCATCTGTATCGAAAGTACTAATACCTCCACTGAAAAGATCTGAATCAAAAGCGACAGCCATATGAGCAATGAATGGGTCTAACTTTGATACAGAGATACCGAAATAGTTAGCAAATTTTGTTTTTTGTTCATTCATCGCTTGATTCAATTCTTTTTCTGAATAATTCTCCGGCGAAATAAATTCAGGAACCTCATAAATTATTTGCATATCAGGAGTAGATGAGCCTGAGTTTAATCTCATGAATTGATCCGCAGCGTATTTATAGGCTTTTTCAGATAAACCCAAAGTTTTACTATTATAAGTTATATTACTTTTTATTTGTGATACTGGATTAGTAGGTTCAATTGTTGTTTCCGCATTAACACTAAAAGTGCCAATAAAAAGTATTGCAGAAGCTAGCTTATAAAAGATTGTCATAATAAAGTCCTTAGTAAATTAACAATATGTTCATTATTCAACAAATAAAAACCTATATTAATACTTGTTAATTGTCAACATAGGGCAACATTTACTTAACAAGCTTCTAATCTTAGTCTCCTACATTTGTCATAGACTAGATCTAAATTAAACCCTGTTCTTAGTTAGTAGCTATAATGTAAAAAATTGAGAAACTTACTAAAAGTTTTACGTTGGTAGGTGTAGTTATCATACTCTCGGCGGGTATTCGACGCAGGCCAATATTTCGGTAGTCTATATAGAAATATAAAAGATTACCAATCATGGTAGATTAAAATGAATCAGAATTTCTTCACCAAGACTCATCATTTTAGAGTGAATTTAAATCGTTAAAGGCCTGCACTAACTCGTTAAGGGGCAGAAACGAGTTACGGCTTATAGTCGGCTCATGGCACAAATGCGACTGTCAGATTTGATCAAAAACTAAAAACCAAACCTGACAGATTAAGTTAAGACTTATTCAAATTAACGTAAATATCTGAAAACATACTATTGATAAATAACAATATAAAACAGTACGATAAGGCTATAAACAAATTTTTAATTATGACTAGGAAAGTGTCCTCTGATACTTGACTCAAAGTAACACCGTTAGCTTTTAATGTATTCATTTATTAGCTTTTAGTGTATTTAATCACTAGCTTATAGTGTAGGGCTGAGGACATTTACAGCATGATACTCCTTAAGCTTGCTTCATCAAAACCCTCTAGTATCTATCGTTATGTAGAGCACATTACCTCCAAAAGTAAAAAATAGACAGATTAAAAGGAGATAAGCGTCTTATGTATCTTCCATAATATCTTTAAGTGCTATGCGTTTTAACTGCGTGCCATCGCGGTACCTTTTTGCTAACAAATCGTCTAATACAGCACCAGTGTAATAGGTGTAGCCATTTTCTTCACCAACGGGGAGCTCATATATAGAGCCTGATATTTGAGGCCAAATCAAATAATTCTCACATGGTGATAAGTGAGGTAGAACCATTGAACCTGAGCTTACTCTCCATTCATCATCATTTCTCCACGAACAAAACAACACATAGCAGGGTTTACTATCGATTGTTTGAAACGTTAAAACAACCCAACCTTCTGGCCTATGTTTCATAAGCAGCTCCATCTCTTTAACATAAAAAAATAAGTTCAAAATCTCCATTAACCTTAACTTAAGAAACGAGAATAACTCCCCTTTTATCTTAAAAAAATATATAAGGGCAACATTATTTTAAATTAATTCTAGAAGCTTTATTAATCAGGGAATGTAATAAGAGCTCTTAATCTCAAATACGAAATCAACCTTTCAAACTTACTAAATTTAATATAGTAAGTTTGAAATTCTAAGAGTAATTTAACCTAATCCTCTCTGTCAGATAATAGTTTACTTAGAGCTGTAGTGAAACCACGGGGAAATATTTCAATATTATTTTCTATAGTTTTAACTTGACCAGCTTTTGTTGAAACCCAGTCATTGTTATACATACACTCTTCAGATATAGCATAATTAAGTGCGCTAATTTCTGATTTTGTCAATTCCTTTATTTCAGCATCTTGTGATAAATCACGCGCTGAAGAAGGAGTAAATGGACGCTTATCTATAACAATATTAGAATGCTGTTTTAGTAGGTTAACCTCTTTTCTGTATCGATTCCTCTCAGCGATGATTTGACCGAATAAAGCTCTAACAGCTGGATCTGTAATTCGCTGAAGTAGAATGTTATCAGCTGGTAAAGCGTGTTTAGGTGTTTTTTCGGGGTTAAGTAATCCAGCTTTACCTTTGCTTTTCTGAGCCCAAGCTTCAATAAGAGAGCGGTAATGACTATTCCTTGTAGCCCTCAATGCTTCATAAGCTGGACCACCATTTTCTTTAGAATAACGACCAATTTGAGTTATTGAAAAGTTATGATTACCAGTAGCCGAATATAAGCTTAATATCTCGTTAAGTTTCTGTAAGTTCTTTTGAGTTCTAGGTTCTTTACCATCTTTTAAGTCAGCTAAAATAACTTCAATATTGATATTCATTAGCTTCTAAAGCTCGATGGTAATAGTAGCTTGTTTAAACTTATTACATTGTCAGTAATCACGGAAATACCAACCGATAAAAGTTTATTATTAACAAGGTATTCTTCAGCCTCTATATGACTTGCAACTTTTCGATAACCTTCTAGTTTATCCTTAGGATCAGCAATCATTGCCATTTTTCTCATCATCGCATTTGCTGCTATTAATTGTTGATTTTCATCCATTTCCATTAAAACAGGTTCGAAACCGCTTTTCATAAGTACGCGACTTAATTCCATTGAGCGCTTTTGAATAGCAGGCGTTTTTCGTAGCTCATCTCTGAGATCAGGGTAAAACTCTGCATCTTCACATAATAATGATAAATGTAATAATTCAGATTTTGTTTCAATAAACCTAAGGGCTTTACTAACGTCTCTCTCTTCACCAACAGCAATTAATTTATCTTGATTATCATCTTTAGCTCGTGTTTCTTCAATGCGAATAATTTTATTAATAAGCTCAAAACAAGCCATCCAGTCTTTAGTGTATTCATCAGCTTCTACTTTTTGCTTTTCGTATCGACGTTGAAGGACTTGAACTTCATTGTGCTTAGTAAATAGTTTTCCTTGTTCTTCAGCAAAAAAAATCTCATCTTTCAAGTGATCTAATTCACCTTCAATTTCAATGAATAATTTAGCAGCTTGATGTGCTTTATAACTGAGTTGATTAAATTGCGCATTTAGGGCTGGTAAGTAACGAGCTTCAGAAATAAACCATCTACACCTTATACAATTTTCAGGCCCATGAGGTACAGCTGAATAAACGCGGTTTTGGGCATGAGTAGCATCAGTTAGTTCTTCTCCCCCGTTCCAACAGCCGCCTAAAGAACCAGATTCATTGGATTTTACAGTGTTACCACCAACTAAACATAAACCTGTAGCCCTCTCCTCCCATCCTATTGGTGCGCGGTTTACCAATGCAGCTTCGATACTATCGTCTTTATGGTATGACATTTTTAATTGTATTTGTTCTAACGAAGCGTCTTTTAAAAAGCTCTTTACGCTTTGTGTAGAGTTTTTCTCTAACTCTAATTCAGCTTCTTCCATTTTGTGAGCAAAAACAGACGGCGTAATTTTATTGTAGTATATCGTCATCAGTAATCTGCTATGTCCAGCAAGCATTTTAGAAATGACTGCAATAGGAAGCTGTGTGTCCATAGTATATGCTGTAATCAGAGACACACGAAGACTATGAAGAGGAAAATAGGTGCTGGTCATGGTAGTTAAAAGGGTCCCAGGAGGACATTCAGAGACTAACTTCAATTTTTCGCCATTATCTAGAGTATCTCCATTTCGCTCTAGATTACCTTCTAGTTTTAATAATAGTTGATACCAAAGACGGTTTATAGCTTTTGGATATGTAGGTTTAAATTTATCGTCTCCCGATGCTGAAGCGTCTCTGAAGAGGAAAGAAATATCCCCCATACTTCTTAATTGAGCTTCAGATTTTTTTTGATCTGATGTATGTTTATTTAGCAACGTAGTACAATCTACAGAATTCAGAATCGGATTGTATTTTTCCTGCCAATTGCGCAATTTTTCTAACCAATATAAGACTTCTTCATTCTGCCAAGGAATAGTGTAGCCTCGTTCGAGTTCTTCTTTATTATTATCAGCTGATTTGTTTGTGTTTATATATATAGCTGTTGAATAGGATGCGGAAATTGAATCGTAGACACGCCGAAAAACACCTTTGCTAAATGGGCGTTTTTCATTTCCGAGACTAAAATCATGCTTTTTATTTAGTTTCCATTGCTTATTTTCATACCTCCAGGTGTCAGCTTCTCCACTATCAAGCATATTGATTTGATAGGTGCGTAATGGTAAATGAAGTTTTACAAGCAGTATCATATGTCTAACTGGAGACCAGATCTGGAAGATTTCCTTTTTCTTCTTTATTTGCATTCGCCATACACAATCGGGATCTGACTTGTCTATAAGTTCTTCATCTACTTCGAACCAATCACTTTTTTGTATATTATGAGACCAAGTCCAGTCACTAAAATTTCGGTAGTGATAAAGTGGCTTTAAATTTTCATTAAAGGCTAGGCTTTCCTCAATATTTGTTATTTCTTGTTTGCTAGGAAGTGGGCAGATAATCTGACGCAAATCTTGAATATAACGATACGGTAGAGGGTTTCGAACAGTTTCGGTAATGGAACGGGCTATCTTTATTTTTTTTATAGGATTAACAACAGTTGGAATTAGAATACCATTATCATTTTTTTCAGATAAGTGAGATTTTATTACAAAATCAATAAAGTCGCATGGCACATTAACAGACTTTTGGATTGCTGCAGGTTGATTGACTTTTAGCCTGATGATTTTCTCAAACTCTTCGGTGGAACATTTATGTCCATTAAAGCCACTAAAAAAAAGCTTTATATCAACAGCGTATGGTACCTTTTCATAAAGATAAGTTTCAAAGAATCGCGTCAGAGCCACTTGCTTTGGACCAACACCAGTTTGCTGTGTTTTCATCCATTCTGAAGCTAATTTTTGCCAGCTCTCCCATTCAGGACCAAACGTAGTTAACATCCAACTGAAGGTCGTATCAGACGCGCGGCTATCTCTTTTTTTTACATCTATTTTATTATTCATTTTAAGCTTCTAAATTTAGGATTTTTACCAGTGAAGTAACCTTGGGGGTCGATATCATCAAACCCAGATTGAACCAAATTAATCCAATCAATAGGTTTAACAACCGATTCTGTTTGCGATAACTGATTAGTTGCTTCTTGGAGTTCATTTGATATGTCTATATGGCTTTTACCAGTATAAGGAACCTGAGATTCTAAGGATTTGTGGTGCAGACACCTGCGGATTAATAGTGGACTGAGTCCAGAACGTTCAAGACGCCTTCCATAATTATGTCGGTGCCCATGAGGACAAATCCCCTCAGATTTATTTGGCTTTAGCCCTATTCTTTTCAATCCGACTGAGTAATTATAGTTAAAGGCGTTAATAGTATAAGGAGAACCTAAACTTGTGTGATGAAAAGATATAAAAGCATATGGATGATAAGAATCTATACTAGCGCGGAATTTTTGATAGTTCCTCCAGAGAGACATAAAAACTTTACCGTAATCGGAGGGGAACCATTGGACTTTTATATAATTATCTTTATGGTCTACTACTCTACTTTTCCATCCAAGAAAATTAGTACCACTCATTTTGATACGAGGTATCCTTCCATAATTTTCTTTTAGATATGCTTCTCTTGTCTGCGTTCCGGATCTACTCTTCCAGTTATATGGAGCTTTACCATCAACTTCATTGTAAATTTTCACAACAGCTATATCAGGGTTGTTAGAGTCTTCGAAAACGTCAGTTACCCATAGAGCCATTGCTTCACTTAACCTTAGACCACCTCCATGAATTAACAATAAAACTAATTTATCCCTTAATATTACTCTTACGTCAGTGGCTCCGCCTAAGCCATGCTTAAAAAATGGTTCTAAGTACTTATCAGGAAACGCAAGTGAATCACCATCAATATGGGTTAGTGTTGAACGTCCTTTGATCAACCTAGCTTTACGAATGGTTTTATTGATTGATTCATTTTTTATGTGCCCGAGATAGTCACTTTGATTCTTTCGAAACCATGAAGCATAATTTAAACGATACTCATGAGGGGTAGCATCACTTAAGGGGTTCATTGCTGCATTACCTAATCTCTTAGACTGCCAATCAGTAAATGCAGTTAGTCGATTTATATGTTTATTAACATTAATAGTAGATGAAGGTAACCAATATAAGCCTGATGGATCTAAACCATCCTCTCCTATTGTTCCAGAGTATAAGCGTTTAGCAAAAGTTTGAAAAAGTATAGTCGGGTGATGAAATAAGTCCTTATTTGCTTCCATATAATCAAGTAACAGAGATATAGCTCTAATAATACTGATCATTGAAGAATTACTTGCTCCATTAACTTCCTTAAAGAGCAAGTAATCAGTTACAGAAGCTATTTCACCTTCAGTTGTAAGTAAAATGGGTACTTGGCTTTTTACTCAAGTGTTATCTTCTATTAAAGTTGCTCTAACTTTGACACATGTCAATCTATATTCTCACATACACTATATACATGATTGATACTATATAACTAGTGTACGAGAAGTCAAATATATCGATAAATTAGCAACTTACATACATAAAATACATAAAAACTATTACTATATATTATAGACGGTATCGGACATTAAGTGTTTTTATTACAATAACTAGTATTACTAATACAGATACTTTATTTATCAATTTGTTTAATCAATACTAAGTAAACGCTCAGCTGTATATTCGTTAGTAATTAATCCACTGATCATGTTTGACCTTACTGCGCCCAAAATGGCTAACACTTTTTCTTCACCAGCAGCTATCGCATAAATCTGTTTGTTAGCTTTTGTTTTTAATGGCGTACTTGCTACACGCTGATTAACTGTGCAATCTAAAAGCTTACCGTTTTTATCAAACACCCAACTAATCATTTCACCAACAGCACCCAAATCTTGTAACTCTTTAAGTTCTTGCGCATCAATAAAACCATCTATATGTAATGGCGACTTTTCACCTAAGCTACCAATACCCACAAATGTTACATCGGCATCTTTAGCGAGTTTTAAATTACCGGTAATATTTTGTTGTGCGTGTAATTGTTCTTTTTCTTCAATGCTTCTTGGTAAAACTGGCAATGGCATTGGATAATGTTTTGCATTGGTGTGTTCGGCCATTCTTACTACAACATCATAAGGTGAAGCCGATCCATCCAAAGCCATATTGCCTAGCATTGCTACAATTTTATGTTGCGGACAATCAACGGTTCTTAGCTCATCTACACATGAACGTAAAACTCGACCGGTTCCCATAGCAAGTACTTTGGGTTGTTCTGATTTTAAATGACGTTCTATTTCTGCCGCGCCAGCTTGAGCCAAACCTAATGTAGATGAAGGTTCAGATGGATCGCTCGGTACAACTTCACACGAATCTAACCCAAAACGGCTTTTTAATTTTTCGGCCAAATCCATACATTTAGCAATCGGGTGGTCAAGTCTAACTTTAATTAATCCTTGGCTCACAGATAATGCGACCATTCTTTGTGCAGATTGACGAGATATATTTAGCTTTTTGGCAATTTCATCTTGTGTGTTACCGCCAACATAATATAACCACCCTGCTCTGGCTGCATCATCTAGCTTTCTAATTTCTGTATTTGATAGCTTTACCACGTAAACCTCTTAAAATAGAAGGAAAACTAAGTCCTTATTTTCATCACATAATTTTAATTATATGTGCTGCTATATAAATTATTTTATTAATTTTGGATTATCTATTTATCAATAACGTTTTTGTTATTTATAGTTTTAAATATACCATTCCTTAATAAAAAATACCTAGGTTTCATAGGATTATGTAATTAGAATTTAGTTAATAGCACCCTTATAAAGGTGCTATTTACGGTAATTAAAGATTGGCTTTAGCGAATTGTTAAACCGTTATTATCAAACTTTAATACTTTATCATCCGGTGCGCTTAGGTAAATACTGTCGCCATATTTTAACGGACAATCACCATCTGCTTTTACTGTTACGGTCCCTTTGCCTTCAATATTTATATGTAAAAAGCTCTCCGAACCTAAATGTTCAATTACACCGACAGTACCAGCCCACGTTCCTTGCTCAGTAGAGAGTGTTATATGCTCTGGTCGTATACCAATACAACTAACATTCGCATTTTCATTTTGTGGAGCATCTATAAAATTCATTTTTGGAGAGCCAATAAAACCAGCTACAAATTTGTTTACTGGGTTTTTATAAAGCTCTAAAGGTGTGCCTACCTGTTCAATAATACCGGCATTAAATACCGCGATTCTATCTGCCATTGTCATAGCTTCAACCTGATCGTGCGTAACATAAATCATTGTTGTAGCTAAACTTTTATGTAATTCAGATATTTCTAAACGCATATTTACACGTAATGACGCATCAAGATTCGAAAGCGGTTCGTCAAATAAAAATGCCGAAGGCTGACGAACAATTGCGCGCCCTATCGCTACACGCTGGCGCTGACCGCCCGATAATTGCCCAGGCTTTCGGTCTAAATAATCGGTCAAATTAAGAATTTTAGCGGCGTTAGCAATTTTACTTTCGATTTCTGTAGGGCTAACTTTGGCTCTTTTTAAAGGAAAAGCAATATTGTTACGCACTGTCATATGCGGATATAACGCATAGGATTGAAACACCATCGCTAAGCCTCTTTTTGCAGGCGGTGTTTTTGTAGCGTCAATGCCGTCAATTTCTATATTACCACTGGTGGTATCTTCAAGACCTGCGATCATACGAAGTAATGTAGATTTACCACAGCCTGATGGCCCAACAAATACGATAAACTCACCGTCTTTAATTTCTAAGTCGAGCGGTTTAATTACGTTAACTTCATCAAAGTTTTTAGTGACTTGTTTTAGTGTGATGCTGCCCATGTGTATTCTCCTATTTTACTGCGCCGAAACTTAATCCACGCACTAATTGTTTTTGACTAAACCAACCAAGTATTAAAATTGGCACAATGGCCATGGCAGATGCTGCCGATAACTTAGCGTAAAATAACCCCTCAGGGCTTGAGTAACTGGCAATAAATGCCGTTAAAGGTGCAGCATTTGCAGCGGTTAAAATAAGTGTCCAAAACGCTTCGTTCCACGACAAAATAACATTGAGTAATAGCGTTGAGGCTATACCCGGTAAGGCTATTGGCAATAAAACATGGAATATTTCTTCACCAATTGTTGCGCCATCCATACGGGAAGCTTCAAGTATTTCGTTTGGTATTTCTCTAAAGTAGGTGTAAAGCATCCATACCATTATTGGTAAGTTAATGAGTGTCATTACAATAACCAAACCTAATTTTGTATCGAGTAATGCAAAGTCGCGAAACAATAAATAAATCGGAATAAGTACGCCAACTGGTGGTAACATTTTGGTTGAAAGCATCCACATTAATAAGTGCTTTGTTTTTTTAGTTTGCACAAACGCCATAGACCACGCAGCAGGTACCGCAATTAATAACCCCAGTAAACTTGAACCTAGTGATATAACTACAGAGTTCCAAAAATGGGTAAAGTATGGCGAGCGCGACAGTACATCGCGGTAATTTTCGAGCGTCCAATCGAATGCATATAAGCTTGGACTTGCTGAAATTGCTTCAGCTTCCGTTTTAAAGCTGGTGATTAACGTCCATAAAATTGGAAAGAAAATCATGCCGCTTATTGTCCATGCAGCAATGGTATAAATTAGTTTGGAACGACGGCTATCTTTTATAGTCATAATTAACCCTCCAAGTTTTTGCCAATTAAGCGCATTAAAAATATAGCGACAATATTTGCAATTATTACTGCAACTATGCCCCCTGCCGAACCGCCACCTACATCAAATTGAAGTAGTGATTGCGTGTAAATTAAGTACGTTATATTGGTAGACGAATAACCAGGACCACCACTTGTTGTTACTAATATTTCGGCAAAAATTGACAGTAAAAATATAGTTTCGATTAAAATAACAGCGGTTACAGCGCGCGATAAGTGCGGCAAAACGATGTAAAAAAACTTACTAAATGGCCCAGCTCCGTCTAAATCAGCCGCTTCTAATTGTTCACGGTCTAATGATTGTATTGCTGTTAGCAGTATTAATGCTGCAAATGGTAACCACTGCCAAGACACAATTATGATGATTGAAAATAACGGCATTTGAGCAAAAAAGTCGATAGGTTCAAAGCCAAGCCAAATCGCGAAATGTGCAAATAAGCCATTAACTGGGTTCATTAGCATGTTTTTCCATACCAATGCCGACACAGTTGGCATTACAAAAAATGGGGCTAGTACCATAATGCGAACGTAATTTCGTCCCCATATTGCTTGGTCTAGTAAAATGGCTAAGCCAATACCACCACAAATAGTGATAAGTAAAACCCCAGTTACTAGGTAAAGCGTGTTAAAAAATGATTCAAAAAAAGCCGGATCAGTTAGGAAAAATTCATAGTTTAAAAAGCCTACAAACTCTTTATCCCCTGGAACGAGTAAGTTGTAATCAATAAATGAAAAATACAGTGTCATACACAGCGGAACTATCATCCAAGCAAGTAATAAAATTACACTAGGAAGAAGCATAAACCGAGCAAGCGTGCGCGAGTTAGTTGTTGCCATAAAGGTGACCTTAAAAAAGCCAATTCTATTTACTTGTTAACTATCAAGTGAAAATCAGAAACCCTTGATAGTGTTTATAACTAACAAGTAAATAGAATTGACATAAAATATTGGGTAAGTTTGAGTACTTACCCGCCCATTACATGCTATTTAGGATAGCGAGCTTTACGCATTGTTCGCTCAACGAGGTGCTGAGACGTACTAAGCGCTTGCTTAACGGTCATTTGGCCAGTTAATGCTGCTGAGAATTGTTGCCCAACAGCTGTACCAATTCCTTGAAACTCAGGAATAGCAACAAACTGAATACCTACATAAGGCACCGGTTTAACGGTTGGATTTTTAGGATCTGCAGATTGAATAGAATCTAAGGTAATTTGCGCAAACGGTGCTGCATCCATGTACTTTTGATTACTGTAAAGTGATTTACGTGTACCTGGCGGTACTTTTGCCCAACCTTTTTTGTCGGCTACAAGTTGAGTGTATTCTTTAGATGTTGCCCAACTAATAAATTTCATTGCGGCATCTGGTTTTTTACTGCTTGCTGGTACGGCTAAAGTCCAAGACCATAACCAGTTACCGCGTTTACCTAGACCGTTATCTGGCGCAAGTGCAAACCCTACTTTATCGGCAACTTCTGAGTCTTTTTTGTTAGTAACAAATGCGCCTGCAACGGTTGCATCAATCCAAATACCACATTTTCCGGTTTGAAATAGTGCAAGATTTTCATTAAAACCGTTTGCAGATGAACCCGCAGGACCAGATTCTTTCATCACATCGACATAATACTGAAGGGTATTTTCCCACTCTGGGGTATTAAACTGAGGTTTCCAATTTTCATCAAACCAACGCGCACCAAACGAATTTGCCATGGATGTAATAAGCGCAACGTTTTCGCCCCAACCTGCTTTACCACGTAGACAAAGGCCATAAACACCTTGTTTTTTATCTGTCATGGCTTTAGCAGCTTTGCGTATAAAGTCCCATGTTGGGGCTTTAGGCATTGTCAGCCCCGCTTTTTCCATTAAGTCAGTGCGGTACATAACCATTGAGCTTTCGCCATAAAATGGGGCAGCATAAAGTTTGTCATTAATCGTTAAACCGCTTCGAATTGCCGGAATTAAATCGTCTAAATCGTAGTTTTCACCTAAATTATCCAGCTCTTTTAGCCAATTTTGCTTACCCCAAATTGGTACTTCATAAGTACCTATGGTCATAACATCGTATTGGCCGCCCTTTGTTGCGACATCGGTTGTGACACGTTGGCGAAGAATGTTTTCCTCTAGAGTAACCCATTTTAGATCTATATCCGGGTTTTGGCTGGTAAAGTCACTGCTTAATTCTTTCATGGTGATCATGTCACCATTGTTAACAGTCGCTATTGTGATTGTTTCTTTTGCCGCAGCGCCCATGCTTATAAAGCCACACGCGAGCATAATTAATTTATTTTTCATCGGGTATTCCCCATACACGTTATGTTTTAACAAGTGCTATTAAATTTCAATCTATTACCAATTCTATTTATGGCAGTTTTAACGCATAAAACTGCCCGCAAAGTGCCTTTTTAGGTCCTTTGTTTAAATAGTTAGACTAGTTGGATAATGATTTAAAATTTAACAGATATTTCAGAAGTGAAGCCGTCAAATCCTTTACCGATTTGGCCGCCCGAATTAACACCTTCTTCTTGGTTAACATACTCAACTTTTAAAAGCGTTTTATCGTTAAACCAGTAACCTGCGGCTACTTGAATACGCTCTACTGTGTTGTCTGTTTGTTCAATTAAGTCGGAAGTGTTATCGGCTTCTGCATAACGAGCCGCTACATATAGCTTTTTAGGGATTAGATATTGTTGTGCTTCAAACACGAAGTACTCAACCGATGAGTCGCCTTCTATTACACTGTTTGAATCAAAAGTAGTGCCATTTTCATCAGCTATGCCGTTTGTACCAAAGTAGGTAATACCAGCAACTGCATTACCAGCGGCATCTGCAAATGTGTAATCATCAGACGATTTACCAACCATAAAAATTAAGCTAGTTTCGTCAGATGGTTGATAAGCTAAGTTAAGCTGGATGATTGATTGCTCAAGCCCTGGCATTGCGCCAACGTGAGTGTCACGCTCGTTTGAAGGTGACGCTGAGAAATTATAGTTTTCACCATCGCCAAAGCGATAGTTTGTTGTGGTTACACCATCAAGACTTGCTACGCCATTTTCAAAACGTAACTGGTCGCCTTGATTCGCTTTTAATAAGTTTAAGCCTGCTTTAAAGCCACCTTCAAATTCTAGAGTACCTTGAAGTCGGTAGTTATAACCTCTGTCTTCTTGAAATGCTTCACCGAAACTTGAAGTCGTAATGTGACCTGTAACATTATAAGCACGTACTACACCACTATCGAAAGTTTCGCTGTAACTTAGCTGTGCGCCGTTTTCTGCGGTTGCGTAATCGGTAATACCATTACCAATAAGTGCATTACTTTGGTTATCTGCGCCGTCTTGAAAGCCTTTAAATTGAAATGGTGAGCCACCAATATTACCCAAACGCAGTGTTAAATTTGCGTTTTCTTTTGGTGTGCCATATAGACCTAGTAAGTCAAATTCAACACCTGCAAAATCGTTGTGAAATGAAAAGTCACGATCTTCGCCACCAAAGTCATTAGGCTCTTCTGCAATATCTATATCGGCAGTGATGAACTCGTTAATATGAAATTTAAGCATTAGATTAGCTCTAATACGGCCAAATCCTGATTCTTGTTCTTCATCTTCTGGACGAAATGCACCATCTTTAGCCTGAATTGACTGAAAGTTTTGCATTAGTAAAAAGTCTACGTCAACGCGATCTAAATATTCAGAAATATCAGCCTGTGCTGGAGCCGATGTAGCCATAGCTGCCGCTATGAGAGAAATTGCAAATTTAGTCTTTTTATTATTCAACATAATAAGCTCTTTATTTAGTGTGGTGTGTGATGCCAACTTTATTAAATTGCATTTTCATTTAATGAAATTGGTATTAATTCAGTGTGTATAGATGAGGCTGACTGAGCAAAACATTAAGTGGTTAATGAAACTGCACTTGTGAGCATAAGCCCATCTACTGAGCATAATCACAGAATGAATTTAGAAGGTCAACGATTTTTTATTACAAAACGTTTACAAAAAATCGAATTCATATGTAAATATTTTTGAATCAATAAGTTAAGTAGCAAATTTGTTACATCAAATTTTGATGGAATGTTGTATTGGATTAAGGAATTTCTTATGAATACGTCATTATTGTTCATTACAATTAATGAAAATATAAGTTAGTAGAAGATATGAGAGCAGATAACCCTTTAAAAATACGTTGTTGGGCAAACCTATAAACAGTTTATTTATTGGTGTTTTTTAAGTAACGTTCTTGAGCTTATGATGGGGTTAGCTTAGTATTAAAGCACTTAGATGTATTCAAAATAGAAGTAACCTACATATGGAATTTGTTCGCCCGCTAGAGCCCATCCTCATTATTGATGACGTTAAGGAAATTCGTGATTATCTAAACCAAATTTTAACTGACTTAGGGTTTGAAGATATATTAGAAAGTGCTGATTTTAGCTCTGCCAAACCTATTATGGACAATAAACCGCCAGGCGTTATATTTGTAGATGTAGATTTACCAGACTCTAACGGTGCAGAGATATTGGAATACATTAATAGTGCTTACCCGCACACTCATGTTGTTATGTGTTCGGGCCACAATAGTCTCGAAAACGTACAAAACACGTGGGAAATGGGCGCTAAAGGTTTTATTGCAAAACCTTTTAATACAAAAAAAGTAGACACTGTAATGAAGCGTCTTGAAATAATAGAATAATAATAAGGTTAGCATGCATAGTACTGTTACTGCGATTATAGACGATCTTTCGAGTGTTATATTTGGTAAACAACAACAAATAAAACTGGCACTTACATGCTTATTTAGCGAAGGGCATTTACTCATTGAAGATTTGCCTGGCATGGGAAAAACCACTCTTTCTCATGCATTGTCAGCTGTGTTAGGCTTATCGTATCAGCGTATACAATTTACCAGTGATCTTCTCCCTGCTGATATTTTGGGTACTAACGTGTTTAACTCTACCGAGCACAGTTTTACGTTTCATAAAGGCCCTATTTTTAGCCAAGTTGTTTTAGCTGATGAAATAAACCGCGCAGGGCCCAAAACACAAAGTGCGTTGCTTGAAGCAATGGAAGAGCAACAAGTAACAGTTGATGGAAAAAAATATACGCTGCCAAATCCATTTTTTGTGATAGCAACACAAAACCCGCTTTATCAATCAGGTACCTACCCGTTACCTGAGTCGCAATTAGACCGATTTTTAATGCGCATTAGCTTGGGTTTTCCTCCTAAAGAAGCCGAAAAACGCTTAATTTTGAATATGCAAAAACGAGATTACAGTCAGTTACCTAAGCGTATTGACCAACAAGAGTTAGCGGCAATTCAAACCCAGATAAGCCAAATTACTTTAAGTAGCCCGGTTATTGACTACATTATAGAGCTTGTTAATTACACACGCACAAGCAACGCTTTTGCATCATCGTTATCACCTCGTGCTAGTATGGCTTTGGCTAAAGCAGCTAGGTCGTGGGCCTTTATTGATGGTCGTGATTTTGTAATGCCAGAAGATGTTCAAGCCGTATTTGTAAGTGTGTGTCAGCATCGATTAGGTTTGCATAATGAGTCAGGTGAAGCACAAGTAAACGATATTTTAAAAAACGTATTAGTTCCGGTATAAACTTTTATGCCAAAAAAAACAGCTAAGCGCCCTTCTTTATTTAAGTCATTTAAGCAAAGTGTATTTAATAAGTTATTAAAAAATAAACATTTAAAAAACTCAATTACACTTGAACACAGAACAATTTATGTATTGCCATCATCCCTTGGTTGGTATTTTATAGTTGTAGCTATTTTAAACTTTGTGATGGGCATTAATTATCAAAATAATTTAATTTTAATAATGTCTTATCTTATGTTTGTGGTAATGATTATTGCTGTATTAATGGGCTACAGTAACGCTAAAGGCTTAACAGTTAAATTTAAAGATGCATTTAACAGCTACGCTCCTCAAAAACCGAGTATTATATTTGAATTACAAAGCCCTTCAGTAACCCAATCTATTAATTTAACATATCAAGGGAGTGAGCAAACTCACAAACATACCGGCCAAGTTGATAGTAAACCTCAGTTACTTACACTCAACTTACCCTACAGCTCACGCGGTAAGTACTCAGTGCAACGTATTAAAATAGCGAGTAACTATCCCTTTGGTTTGATAACTGTTTGGAGCTACATTCAATTACAACAAGATGTATTTGTATACCCGTCGCTTGAACAGGTTCACTGTGACGCGCATGTTTCTATGCTTGATGAGCAAGCCGATAAAGGTATTTCTACACAATCTGGTAGCGAAGAGTTTGAGTCTCTTATCCCACACTTACCTGAGATGGGCTTGCAAAGAGTGTCGTGGAAGCATTACGCAAAAACACAGCAGTTGTTAGTTAAAGAGTTTGTAGACTTTAAAACAGCAAATGCACTCTTCGATTTTACGTTAATGAATGGAGATACAGAGCAGCGCTTAAGCCAGTTATGCTTTTTAGTGTGTGAAGCAACCGAGAAAAACACCCCTTTTATGTTAAAGCTACCGAATAAAACAATAAATACAAATACCGGACAGCATCATAAGCAGCAATGCTTAGAAGTATTATGCTCATTTAATGGTGATGTGTAATGGACATACTTAAAAACGAAAAAGTAATAAATTATTCGCTGTCTTTTATATATGCATGTTTGATTGTATTTTTTGTATCACATTTACCGCTTGTTTTTGTTGGTGTACTTTCACTTATTTGTGCATGGAACTTTTACATAACGCTGAGTAATAAACCAAAGCCAAATGCTTGGCTGGCAAATATACTCGCAGGTGTCTCACTCGGTTTAATGCTCTACACAGTAGGCATGTCGGATACGGTTATTTTATTTGTGGCCATGCTGCTACTTGCTAGTTTATTTAAGCTGCTACAGGCTAAAACCAAAAAACACTATCATGTAATTACAACGCTTACGTTTTTTTCACTCTCATCTGTGTATTTATTTAACCAAAGCATTTTAACGACTTTAACTGTTAGTAGTTTATACATATTAAACTTTGCAGTACTTGGCCTACTCGAGTCCAAACATAATTTAAAAATCGCCTCTAAGCAAAGTGGTAAATTGCTACTTTTAGCGCTTCCGTTAGCTATATTTTTACTGCTTTTTTTACCAAAAATGCCCGCCTTTTGGCAGCTTCCTGGACCTAAGCTTGCTAAAACAGGGCTTTCTGAACAAGTCGATCCATTCGATATTGCTAAGCTTTCAAATTCTGACGAGCTTGTATTTAGAGCTAAATTTAACGAAGAAAAACCTGTAGCGCCTTATTATTGGCGAGCAATAGTTCATGATGAATTTAATGGCAATGCGTGGCTTACGTCTGACTTTTTAAAATATAATAATGTAAAAACAAATACGCAGAGCGAAAATGATGAGCAACTTATTGCAAGCTACTCAGTTATTACAGAGCCTGCTACACAAAAATGGCTCTATGGTTTAGCGTATTCCAGTAGTAACTCACCAAATGTTGAAGGTAATTCGCTAGGTTTATTGCGTAAAAAAAGTCGCCAAGCTAAAAACTTACAATACGATGTAAATAGCTTTAACTTCACAACTTTACCGCTTGGCGAATTTGAAGAAAAACGCTACAAATACCTCTCCAATAAAAAGAATGTAAAAACATCATCACTTGCTAAAAACTTAAAGCAAAATACACACTCTGACCGCGATTTTTATAATCGCTTATTACAGTACTTTGCAGGTACGGGATTTACTTACACATTAACACCCACTCCTATGAGCGGCGATAACACCATAGATCAATTTTTATTTGATAATCAACGTGGCTTTTGTGGCCACTATGCCAGTGCCGCTGCGTACATTTTTAGAACCGCAGGTATACCCGCTCGACTAGTAAGTGGCTATTTAGGTGGCGAATTAAATCAAGATAATAATACACTCACTGTTCGCCAATACGACGCACACGCTTGGGTAGAAGTATATTTACAAAACGAAGGTTGGGTTATTTTTGATGCAACCGCCGTTGTTGCACCAGAGCGTTTAAATGGCTCACTTTCGCAAAACGAAGAGCTGAATGACGAATTTAAAAGTAACCTTGATTTTGGTTTAGTGAGTTTAAGTAATTTCCCCGCTATTAATTGGTTAAGGTTGGAACTTGAAAACCTCGATTATCAATGGTCTAGCTGGGTACTTGGTTTTGACGAAGAAAAACAAAATGATTTTTTAAAATCAATTTTTGGTAGTAAAAATATTTGGCTTGTACCATTAATGGTTTTACTAACAGCTGGTTTTTGTTTTATAGGTTATTTTATTTATTTAAACTTGCCAAAACGCCCGTCTAAATTAGCGCCTATGGTTAAAGAGTTTTATGAAGTAAAAGCATGGGCTAAAAAACAAAAAGTAAATACACCCGATAATTTAACACCGAGTCAGCAGTTAGACTTTTTTGCTGATCAACTTCCTCGTTCTGCACAATCTATAAACACTTTTAGGCAGTTATTTAACCAAGTACGCTATGGTAAAAAACCTTTTACGAAAGAGCGTAAAACTCAGGCTAAAGATCTGATAAAATTAATTAAAATTTCCAAATAGAGAATACTATGAATGCTGTTGTTATAGGCGTTATTTTAATGCTCGGGCTATCTCTGGCTCGCGTTAACGTCATTGTTGCCATGATCATAAGCGCGTTAGTTGCAGGTCTTACTGCAGGCTTGGGCATAAAAGAAAGTGTTGATGCGTTTAATTCTGGCCTTTCAGCTGGAGCTGAAATTGCACTAAGTTATGCCATGCTTGGTGCGTTTGCCGTTGCTATTTCTAAGTCGGGTTTAACACGTATTCTCGCTGATAAGCTACTTGCTAAAGTAAATGCAAAAGGCAGCGGTAATGAAACATTTTTAAGTTACTTCATTTTATTAATTATTTTAGGTTGTGCAATTTCTTCGCAAAACTTAGTACCTGTACACATAGCGTTTATTCCTATTTTGATCCCACCGTTACTCGTTGTTTTTAATCAGCTAAGATTAGACAGGCGTGCTATAGCGTGTATTTTAACATTTGGATTAGCAACGTCTTACATGGTGCTTCCTTATGGTTTTGGCGGTATTTACTTATATTCTATTTTGCACAAAAACCTAGTTGATAACGGCCTAGACATTGTAAATACACAAGTCCCTGTGGCGATGATAATTCCTGCATTAGGTATGTTTATTGGGTTACTTATTTCGGTATTTATTACCTACAAAAAACGCCGCGAATACACCGAGCTCCCATTAACAACTGTGAGTAAATCTGCTGAGGTAGAAAACCCTAAAAAAGTAATGATTGTGGGGCTTTTTGCAGTACTTGCCTCACTTGTTGCACAAAACCTAAGTGGCTCAATGATTTTAGGTGGCTTAGTAGGTGTAATGATATTTAGTGTTTTTGGTGTAGTTAAGTGGGAAGAAAACGGCGACGTATTTAGTAAAGGCGTTGCGATGATGGCCATGATTGGCTTTATTATGATATCTGCACAAGGCTTTGCATCGGTTATGCAAGCCACTGGCGATGTAGCAAGCTTAGTACACAGCGCAGCCGCCCTTTTTGATGGTAATAAACCTTTGGCCGCCGGTGTTATTTTGTTAGTCGGGTTATTAATTACAATGGGAATTGGCAGTTCGTTTTCAACAGTGCCTATTATTGCAACTTTGTTTGTTCCTTTGTGTTTAGATCTTGGGTTTTCTGTTATGGCTACCGCTGCGCTTGTTGGTACTGCGGGCGCTTTAGGTGATGCAGGCTCTCCTGCTTCAGACTCAACGCTTGGCCCAACATCGGGTTTAAATGCCGATGGCCAGCACGACCACATTAGAGACTCTGTTATTCCAACGTTTATTCACTTTAACATACCGCTGCTGATATTTGGCTGGATTGCAGCAATGGTACTTTAAAAAGTATTTATGTAAGTATTAATAAATGTAATTAAAAGCTAAATAAAACAAAAAGGTATGTTAAAAGCATACCTTTTTAGTATCCAAATCCAACAACTCTCACCCCTATCAATTCCCTTCAGTTTGATTATTTTTTTAGTTAATACTCACTCTGTTGTTGAGGTTATACTTTATGAACATTTTGTATGATGTGTTCTTTTAGGTGTTTTATATAAGCACCAATTAAGGTGCTTATATAAATTTGCTTTAGCGCATATTCAAAGCTTTAAGTTAATCAAAACCATAAATCATTTTTTCGCATACTACCGGAGTCGGTCTGTGGTTATCATCAACTGCAACAAAGGTAAAGCTGCCACTAATGGCTGAATGCTTATCGTCTTTGTGCATAGTTTCTAATAATATATCTACGTCAACTTTTAAGCTGGTGTTACCTACATGCACTACTTTAGCTATTAACTCTGCAAAAGTACCTGCTGGTATGGCTTCTTTAAAGTCGACTCTATCAGAAGATATAGTTACCAAAGGCTTACGGCAAAAACGAGTCGCGGCTATAAATGCCACTTCATCCATCCACGCCAGTGCATCACCACCAAATAAAGTATTGTGATGATTAGTACGCCCTGGAAACACGGTTTTAGTTACCGATGTGGTTGAGTCTTCAATACGCTGAGCAATTATTGCATCGCGATTTACGTCAGTCATAATCTCTACTTTTTGTTTGCTAATGTATCTTGCATTAGTAATGCAGGATCAAGGCGTTCGCCTTTCCAGTTAAAACGCCAATCTAGGTGAGGACCCGTTACACGTCCAGTTGCACCAATTTCAGCCACTTTGTTACCTTGCTCAATTTTATCACCCACTTTTACATCAAGCTTACTTAAGTGAATGTAAGTTGAGGTAATACCATGGCCATGATCAATAATTAATGTTCCGCCAGAGTAGTATAAATCAGGTTCAGCAAATACCACGGTACCACTAATAGGCGCGTAAACAGGAGAGCCCGTTTTATTCGCGATATCTAAGCCAAAGTGCGGACGACGAGGCTCGCCATTAAAATAGCGCTGACTACCGTAAACACCCGATATGCGCCCTTCTGCAGGCTTTAACACAGGGTCTAAAAAGTACAATAAATCAGAGTCTACTTCTCTGGCTTTTCGCACAGCAACTGCTTCACGGCTTATACGCGCACTAACTTCTTTTGGCGGAGAGACATATTTTTTAGCTACACCGGTAATTTTATCAATTTTATATTCGCGCTTTGTGATAGCTATTGGCTGTGAATGCGATTTACCATTGTTATCTACCCATTTTAAAGTATGAGTAGTTTCAGCGTCACGACCAAAACCAAATACAAAATCACCCTTTGGTGAAAGTTTTAAGCTTTTGCCATCTAAGCTTACTGATTTAGCGTTTTCTAGCTTTCCAGTAACTAAACCGCCTTGTGTTAAATGTCCTTTTAACTCAAGCGCCATAGCACTAAAGCTAGCAGAGGCAACAAGCGCTGTTGCTAAAAGTGTTTTAAACATAACTAATCGATCCTTTTCCAACACCTTCATAAGCCGTTACTTTCACTGCTTTTTCTGGGTATTGGGCTTTAATTTGGCCAGCTACATGTTCAGCAATACATTCTACAGTGGTATCTACTGGCAAAATGTCGCAACGAGACTCGCTTATAGCCATTTCAAAATAGCCTTGTGCCGATGTATAAGCAAAACATACATCACCCGCTTTGGCTGGTATGTGTTTTAAATCAGCTGCGTTAATTTGATCTTCACTAGTGGCTAAGTAAATATCTTCCCACTTTTGAGACCATTCTTTTTGCAAGCGCGGCATAGAAATATCATCTAGGCTAATACCAATTTGAGAACGATGCCCATGAATAATACGCTGGCAATTACCGTCATGCTTTTTAAGGCCATGGCTGTAATGATAGTAAAAACTTTGGCTGTGTTCAGGCTTAAGAGACAGCTCAATTTTTTCGATGTTATCTGGTAGCTTCGGTAAAATAGTCGCAATTAAAAATTTGGTAACCGATTCAACAGTTACTTCATCTGCGTTAATCATGCAATAAGCTTGATGAGGAGCGCTCATAGCTAAGTGATTATTTTCACCAAATGTACAGTCGAGTGTTTTATGCTCGTCAAATTCAGATACAGTACCATTAAGCCCTGTAGGAATTGCTAAACGGTGATCAATACACTCATCTATAATGCCTTTAATTTGCTTTTTAACTAAACCAAAGTCTAAAACCATAGACTCTTCGTTAAGTTTACCGTGCAAAGTTAAATCAACAATCCAGCTCTCGCCAACGGCGCCGCGTTTGTTACATAAGTAAGAAAAATCAATCACAGTTAGTGAGTTAACAAAAAGGATCATAAACTTCCTTTAGACTGGTTATAAGACAGCGTTAATTATAATGATTTCTGATTGTAATTGCGCGGTTTTATAGTGCAAAAACCAATCGCGTTGATTGATTGATGATTTAATATGCAATATTTTGATTTTTTAACTGCTCCGAGTTGTTTAGCGTACAAGTGTACGCTAAAGTACTTGGCAATTTCTAAGCGAAGATAAGTGTTATGGAACCTAAAAATAGCTATACAAAAGAAGAGTTGATCCTGTGTGGTCAAGGTGAAATGTTTGGTGAAGGTAACTGCCGTTTACCAAGTGACAACATGTTAATGATGGATCGCATTACCTCTATTACTGCTGATGGCGGTATTCATGGGAAAGGCGAAATTGTTGCTGAGCTTGATATTGACCCTAGCCTTTGGTTTTTCGATTGTCATTTTAAAGGCGACCCAGTAATGCCAGGTTGTTTAGGCTTAGATGCTATGTGGCAACTAGTTGGTTTTTACTTAGGTTGGTCTGGTGGCCCTGGTCTTGGCCGTGCGCTAGGTGTGGGTGAAGTTAAATTTACTGGCCAAATTTTACCAACTAATAAAAAAGTAACTTACCGCCTTGTAATGAAACGCGTAATTAAACGTAAATTGTTCATGGGCGTTGCAGATGGCACTGTAGAAGTAGATGGCCGAGTAATTTACGAAGCAAAAGATTTAAAAGTGGGCTTGTTCCAAGACACTAGCGCGTTTTAATTTTTAAATGCGTACAAAAAGGCCTCCAACGTGGAGGCCTTTTTGCTTAAATTCGATTATTGATTTTAGGTTTTGTACATGTTGCGGTTTTCAATCGCTTCACGCCAACCTCCTAACCACTCTGATTTGGGATCTACTTGTTGATAAGGGCATAGCTCTTTTGAGCGACCTGCTAAACCTGCTTTAAAACCTTGAGAATGAGCTCTTTCTAAACGATCTCTTTTCTGTCTCTTCATCGGTAATATCCTCACCTTTTTATTTATATATTGTGTAGCATTAGTGAAATCTACATTTAATGAATAGTTAATAAAAATGTAAAATTCAAATCGTAAAAGCAATTAAATTGTTTGACTTTAACTAAGCTGCTGATGCAAAAATGAATTAACATTTAAAAAAGTAAGTGGTCATACAACATTTAATTTGACCGGTTTTATGCTAAATAAAATGCGACTCAATAATCGCTAAAAAGCACTTATGTGCTTTATTTGTGACCGACTAATATTGACTAAGTTCCAAACAAAAATGTAATCGTGACATTTTTATTTCATTAATCTTAAATTAGTAGCCCGCCCCTAACTTGAAGTATTTTTAAACAATTTAAATTTATGCTTGATTATTTAAAGTCGATCGGTCTAATATATGTACATGAACAAAAATACATCAACACCAATACGCCGTGGTCGCCCACCTAAAATAGCCAGAGAGAACGCCGATACCAAAGCGTTACTTATTCGCACGGGTCTAGAAACCCTAACTGAGTTTGGCTTTAGCGCCACGGGGCTCGATACTATTTTAAAAAAAGCGGCTGTACCTAAAGGCTCTTTTTATCATTACTTTAAAAGTAAAGAAGCCTACGGTATTGCGTTAGTTGATGCATACGACAGTTACTTTATTGCAAAGCTTACCCATTACCTACAGCAAGAAGATGTTCCCCCACTTGAGCGAATTGTTAATTTTACTCAAAGCGCAATTAAAGGGATGAAAAAATACGATTACAAACGTGGCTGTTTAGTAGGTAACTTAAATCAAGAGCTTAACCATTTAAGTGATGAGTTTAAAACCAGATTAATGCAAAGCTACACCGCTTGGCAAAACCATGTAGAGGTTTGCTTAAACCAAGCTAAGCAACAAGGCACTATTGCAAGCCATGTAAATACAAAATTGATGAGTGAGTACTTTTGGATTGGCTGGGAAGGTGCGGTTATGCGCGCCAAGCTCACAAAATCAAATACCCCACATACTTTATATACAGAAATGTTTTTACGCGCATTACTAACCTAATGCGTTTTTATTTACCAATTAAAAGACGATCGGTCTAAAAGGATATCCTATGAATAACCCAATTAAAGCCATTGTTATTAATAAAGAAGATAATAACTACAGCGCCTCATTATCGACTATCGAAAGCAGTGATTTACCAAACGAAAACGTCTTTATCGACGTGCTATACAGCACACTTAACTATAAAGATGGTTTAGCAATTACTGGTAAAGGCCCCGTTGTACGCAGTTTTCCTATGGTGCCAGGTATCGATTTAGTGGGTACGGTTACAAATTCCACCAGCGATGAATTTAAAAACGGCGATAACGTAATATTAAATGGCTTTGGTGTAGGCGAAAAACATTGGGGCGGGCTTGCTCAAAAAGCGGCACTTAATAGCGATTGGCTAATCCCCTTGCCTGCAGGTATTTCTCCAAAACAAGCGATGCAAATAGGTACAGCCGGTTATACCGCTATGCTAAGTGTTATAGCTCTTGAAAAACAAGGAATAAACCCTGAATCTGGCGAAATACTTGTAACAGGTGCCAATGGTGGCGTAGGCAGCTTTGCTATTTATTTATTAAACCAGCTTGGCTACAACGTAACAGCAGCTACGGGTCGATTAGATCAAAGTGAATATTTAAAAGAGTTAGGTGCTAAACAGGTAATTGACAGAAACGAGCTTTCAAATCCTGGTAAGCCTTTGCAAAAAGAGCGCTTTGCAGCGGCAATAGATTCAGTAGGTAGCCATACACTTGCTAATATTTGTGCATCATTAAAGTATGGGGGTGTAGTAACCGCCTGCGGACTTGCCCAAGGCATGGATTTACCTGCCTCAGTTGCCCCATTTATATTACGTGGTGTGTCACTAATAGGCATTGATAGCGTAATACGCCCTAAAGCCGACAGAATTGAAGCGTGGGATCGTTTAGCAAAATTAGTAAACGCTGATTACTTAGATAAAATTTCGACAGAAATATCACTAGAACACGTAATTGATAACGCAGAGCGACTAATGCAAGGCAAAATTCGCGGTCGTGTTGTAGTTAATTGTCAAAGTTAAGCTATTTACTCTGTTAAAGCCTCGTTATTAAATTTATAATGCAATTTGTATTTTAATAACGAGGCAACACCTATGAGCAACCAAGAACTTTTCAGTAATAATCCACTGCAAGGCGTTAAATTAGAACAAGTGGTTGAAGAGCTGGTTGAACAATACGGGTGGGAGCTCCTACACGCTTATTTACAACTTAACTGCTTTAAAAACAATCCTGATATAAAGTCAGCGGTTAAATTTTTACGTAAAACACAATGGGCACAAGAAAAAGTAGATAACTTTTACCTTTATCGCCTAAAAAACTTACCTAGACCTGATGATGTGCAATACGAATTACCGCCACGTGATCGCGTGATCCCAGCTGATCATAAACCTGGTGTGCCATGTGAGTTAAGTTTTAGTGATGCAAAACGTATTATGGAAAAAAAAGCATCAAAGCAACGTGCTCGCGATCGTAAACAACGCTCTAATTCTAGTAACCCTTGGGGTAACTAAACACGCTAATTTAATTTTGTAGAGCTATTTTAAATGGCTCTACAACTCTCTTTTATTAATTTTTATTACATCCACACCATATAGCTAACAAATAGAAATCAATACCCTCGGTTTTTCCAAAAATCTGTTTCAGTACGCTCTACCTCTAATGCCACCTTAAAAGTTTTATCAGCAATAATTTTTCCATTTAGCTCAATCGTCATACGCCAATCACCCAACTTATTCTCTATTGGTAACCAAAGCGTGTCGCCTAAATAAAAGTTCCAATCACTGTTTTTAACGTATACGTCGCCTTCAAAGGGGTCCATTACATCACCGTCACTGTCTGGAATATCTGGATGGTATATACAATAGTGAAGCTTTTCGCCTTTACCCTTTTTAATATTTACGATTAAGCCAAACTCAACATCTACCTCAGCTATTACATTTGTTGTAAATTGCTCTATTTGTGGCAATGCTTTACTTTCGCTGTCCCACTTAGAGTAAATACCGTGACTTTGTAACGTCACTACAGGTTTTGTTTTAGCCATTAAGGTAACCTTTTATATTAGCTATTTTTGCATTAGTTTAACTTTTGAAATTTTAAAATAAAACACAATCCAATAAAGTTAAATCTCAACTTAGCTTTAATACTTCGTCTATTTACATCATTGCTAATTTGTCATCATTGTTTACACACTATTTGCACAATTGCTGATTATTGTTTGAGTAACTTAATTGATCAGGTAAGCAGCAATGAAACTACACGCACTTAATATTAAAAACTCAAATCGGGTAAATGCTATAAAGCTAAGCACCTTGGCTCTAGTTGTTTCATCGTTAGTTGCTTGTGGAGGTGGAGAAGGCATAGTTGATACCTCAACAACTACAGATTCATCTCAAAGTATCACAGATAACGGTACAGGTACGAGTAGCTCAACCCAAGGCGTGTTTTGTGAATATAGTTACAGTGACTATAACGAGTCAGAATCAGTACAAGCCACCAGCGCTGCAGATTGGTCATGCACAGGAACTACACGCGACTTAGTCGCTAATGGCATACCTGATCACGAAGTAGGTACATTCCCTAATGCCGATAACCCAAATACTATTTCTGAACAATCTGTAAATGAAAGCTACACACTTGAGCCTGTAGAAACAACACAAGCAACCATGCTTGGTGGCCCTCGTGGAATGATAGGTGTTGTACTTAACGGCATTAAAATAGACGCCGGCACAGGCGGAAGTTGCGATGATTCAGGCACCGATTGTGATTTAGGCGACAACAGCGGTAATTGGAATATAGAAGCTTTAAGCCAAGACACGTTTAGTTTTGGAACAGACGACAACAATGCACACGTACAACCCGATGGCACATATCATTATCACGGTATGCCTGAAGGCTTTGTAACACTGCGAGGTGGCAATAGCTCCACTATGACTCTAATAGGCTGGGCAGCAGATGGCTTTCCTATATATGCACGTTACGGCTATGCAGACTCAAATGATGCAACTTCAGCGCTAACCGTAATGACCGGTAGCTACCAACACATAACATCTGTAAGCGCAAACCGCCCTTCTACCGATATATACCCATTAGGTACATTTGCACAAGATTGGGAATACGTAGCAGGCTCTGGTGATTTAGATGAATGTAATGGCCGCGTTGGCGTAACACCTGAGTTTCCTGATGGGATATACCACTACTACGCAACAGACACTTACCCGTTTTTTCAACGCTGCGTTAAAGGCGAAGTTTAATTAGGAGTAAGTTATGCCTCATATAAAAAATTATCTGTTAAGTGTAACCACATTGGGCTTATTGAGCACATCAACATTAGCAAACGCGCATTTAATAGTTGCAGAGCACGGTACGCTGAATTTTGTTGATAATAACGTGTTTATTGTACTTTCAATCCCTATGCCGGCTTTTAAAGGGGTTGATGAAAACAAGGATGGCAAAGTGTCAATAATTGAGTTTAACGCTCATAAAAAGCTAATAACTAAACGAGTTAAAAAGAACGTTTATTTAGCGGATCATCAGTATAAATTTACTATTGACGGACTTTTGCTAAACCCAGAAGCGTCGCATAAACATAAAAGCGACAATATAGACCAAGTAACCATTACTGGGCGCTACTCTTTGCCTAGTAAACTAACCAAAGTTAACTTTAACGTTAAGCTATTTAGTAACAATGAGCACAAGCAGCATTATCAAATTACAGCGACTAATAAAACGCAAAAGCTAACTCATCAATTTGAGCTAACACCAACGTCGCCCTTTAGTAAGGTGTTTAATAATTAGTAATACTTACCTAAATAATTAAGTGGTAAAGAGTACAAGTTAAACAAATTTGTGCTCTTTTTTATCTTTGTCTTCTTATTTAACACTCTTTAGTGAAGGGTTCTTTCTATAAAGATACAAGCTTGGGATTTTTAGGAAAATAATTCTCTTGTTGCTGCTCACGTAAACTAAACTCACGGGTGTTTTTATAAGGGAGTTTCATAAAGCCCGCAACACCAACGTCAGTAATATTTACCGCGTATTGCATGAGTTTATTAAGAAGGCGTTTAAACTCAACTTCTTTGGTCGAATCGAGTAATCGATAGTAATGGTGAATTTTCATTCTGTCCGGCAGTGCTTCAAAAATAATACAGCCGGTATGATGAATTTGGTTAAGCTCAAATACGCACTTAATAACTTTTTTAGGTAGCTGTAGTTGCTCGTCAGGGTCTTTACCGTCTTCAAAGTATGAATGCGGGCGGGTTATGTCATTTGCTTTCATACTTACTACTTCGTATTCAAGCTCTGGTAGGCTATCAAACTTAAATGCCCCCGTGCCATCTCGCTCTAGTTGAATAGTTTTACGGGCATCAAACAAACAGCACTTAAATAGCCCTTTTTGATTAATCGCTTGCGCAAGCATAACCGTATTATTAATCGCATCACTAAACGCATCACCCAATGATTCGTCATGCATAATTAAAGATGATTCAACAAACATTGACTCATCCTTCCAATGAAAACTAAGCCCACCTACTACAGGGTACTTAGCTAATCGGCTTATTGATGCTAAAAATGCTTTTTCGGTATCGCCTGTATCAAATAAAAACTCTTTATAATAGCGGTCAAGTTGCGCGTCGTTTATATCTAGTAATTGCTGGTTATGATCGGCTTGGCGTAAAAACTGTTTTCGTGAACTATATACCACCGTGTCGGGCTGCTCGTCGTTGCCATACCAAAAAGGAATATCTGCTTTTCTTTGTTTTTTATCAAGCTCAGGTAAATACATTTTGGCCATAGTTGTAATGTTACGCATAAAGTAATCACCAGCACCATCACGTATGGCCTTACTTTTTGACAGCATGCCATCAATCACCTTAGCCAGCTCTTTTGGGAGCCCTAAGCTGCTTGCAGGGATGGCTTGCGCACCAAAGCGGCACGACTGCGCCGACGCTAACGCATACAACGTAGCGGCTACACCTTGTTCGTCAAATCGTGGGGATGATTGCTCTCCCGACATTTGCGCTTCACCAATAAAGTACACATCGCCCATACGGGCATTCGTTGTGCTTAAATCGCCCGACATTAAATCCATAAAGTTACTAGCAACAGGGTTACCATCACTATCGAGCTGTGCATACACAGAGCTACCCCAATCCACTAACGAAAGCGCATCAGTGTTTGCATCCCAAACAAGGTTTGAAGGTTTTATATCGCCATGCACTATAGGTTGTGGGCTAACGCCGTTTTTGTGACTACGTAAATCAATTAATACATTACGTAACCTAACAGCTAGCGCCATTATTTGCGCGGCACTAAAGCGTCCTGTTTTAAGCGATACTTTTTCAAGGTCCTCTCCAATGGCGCGAGCCATCATTAAAATCCCTTGTTTTTTAATTCGCTCAAATGCATAAAAGGTAGGCACTAAGGGGTTATTAATTTGCGAAAGCATATACGCTTCGTCTTCTAGGCGGTCGCGTACACTTTGGGCAAGTGTAATACGCGAAAACTTAAATACCCAAGGTAAGCCGTTATCGTCATCTCCTGCAAACACAAAACCAAAAGCACCCGAGCCAATCATTTCAACGTTTTTGTAGCCCAGCAGTGTTAGCTGCTTAATACAAATATTAAGCCACTGGCGGTGTTTTTTAGCATCGCGGTGCGAAAGCAAATAAACAGATTGCTCTTCGTTGATATAAAAATTGCGGATTTCTTTGGCTTTCAATACGGGCTCTCTGTCTTGTTAGTGTTATACAGTCATTTAAAGCACTCGATTATTAGTTTTATGTAATAAGATTACAATAGCGTGCGGCGTAGTTTTTAAGTTACCCATCTTTACTCACCCCTAAATAATTACAAATAACCAACAAATGTTGCATCCAATAAATTATCTAAGCCGTATTTAACATAGCTGCATTAATAACAAATACATTAGATAGGGATTTTAGTCATGAGAACATTAGCAATTTTAGCGCTAGGCACTTTGTATAGTGGTTATAGCTATGCAAACATTGAAAAATTAACCGTTTATGGTCACAGAGATGGGCTAATTGGTGAGTCAATCAGCGCATCTAGCGGTATTATTGGTCAAGGTGAAATTCAGCAGCGCCCAATGTTAAGAAGCGCCGAAATGTTAGAGTTAATCCCAGGTATGGCGGTCACTCAACATAGCGGCTCTGGTAAAGCTAATCAGTACTTTATTAGGGGGTTTAATTTAGATCACGGCACCGACTTTGCCACCAGCATAGATGGCATGCCAATTAATATGCGCAGCCATGGCCACGGACAAGGTTACACCGACCTAAACTTTATAATCCCTGAGTCTATTTCAACTATTAACTATCAAAAAGGCTCATATAGCGCAAGCCAAGGTGACTTTTCAACCGCTGGTAGTGCTCAATTTCAACTTGCTGATAACCTAAAACATCACCAAGTTGAACTCAGTATAGGAGAAGATAATTATAGACGCGCTGTTGTACTGGGATCTACTAACATTGCAACAGGTAAGCTCATTGCAGCGGCAGAATGGCAAGGCTATGACGGCCCATGGGATGATATAAACGAAGATGTAAATAAAAAGAATGCCCTACTGCGCTATGTTGGTAAAGCTTTTAATGGTGACTTATCAATAAGTGCCATGGCATACGACAATACATGGAATTCAGCAGATCAAATTCCACAGCGCGCTATATCACAAAATTTAATTACTCAATTAGGCTCTCTTGACACCACACTTGGCGGTAGCTCTAGCCGTTATAGCTTATCGAGTAACTGGCAGGGCGAGCATATAAAAGCCAGCGCTTATGTAATTAATTACGATTTAAACCTGTATTCAAATTTTAGTTATTTTTTAAATGATCCAATTAATGGCGATCAGTTTAATCAGCAAGATAGCCGAAATATTTATGGAACAGATATAAGCTACCAGTTTGAAACCAAAACATCAGATATAAACATACAACATACCGTAGGTATTGAGCTTCGCCACGACGACATAAATAACGTAGGGCTTTATAACACACAAGCAAGAGAGCGACTTAGTACGGTTAGGCAAGATGAACTAAAGCAAACGAGCTACTCAAGCTTTTGGGAGTCTAAACTTTTACTTACTCCAAAACTTGAAGCAACCGTTGGCGTTAGGTACGACTATTTTGATACAAACGTGACTAGTATTACCGCCGTAAATTCAGGAAAAGCAAAGGATGATTTAGTAAGTTTTAAAGGGAGTTTAAATTACCGTTTTACAAATTTAGTAGCTGCATATGCTAATTGGGGACAATCTTTTCATTCAAATGATGCGCGCGGATCTACTATTAATATTGACCCTGTTACCGGTGAGCAAGCAGAGCAAGTTGACTTATTAGTTAAAAGTGAAGGCGCTGAAATAGGCGTCCGATTTGCTGATGAGCAAAAGTTTAATCTATCAGCTGCACTTTGGTGGCTAACACTCGACTCAGAGCTTTTATTTGTTGGCGATGCGGGTAACACAGAACCAAGTGATGCATCTAAGCGTTACGGATTAGAAATAAGCGCTTATTATTGGATTAACGACAGCTTTAGTATCGACGCAGAAACCTCGTTCACGCATTCACGTTTAGATATTAATGACAATAATGATTATATAGAAGGTGCTGTTCCGGTTGTTGCAAGTACAGGTTTAAATTGGCACTTAAGTGAGCAATGGCAGTCATCAGTTAGAGTTCGCCATATTGGCAAACGTACATTAACTAGCGATGGTGACGAGCGTTCGGAGCCTTTAACAGTAGTAAATAGCGCAATTAGCTATGAGCAGACTCACTGGAAAGTAAACTTTGAATTACTTAACTTATTTAATAGCACCGACCACGATATAGATTACTATTATGCATCGCGTTTACCTGGCGAATCAGCACAAGGCGTTGAAGATAACCACTTTCATCCAATAGAGCCAAGAACAGCGCGACTAACATTAAGCTTGTTATTTTAGTATTCATTGAGATTTACAGGGGTACTGTATATAAAAACAGTACAACTGTAAAACATACCCTTAGCCAATAAGTATCTTAGTAATTAATCCGATGCCTCAACAAGCTGGCTGATGTTACTCAACAATGCGAAGTTGATTTATTGAATTAACAGCAACATGTGTTTGATAGTAATATTTATTGGTTTTTCTGCCTTTACTTAAAAAATCGATAGTTACCCGCTTCGCTTCACCTGTTACTTCAATTGTTTTACCAATAAAAAATGTGTTGGCTGATTGTCCGTATTTTTCTGTGAGTTTAGCAGCTACGTTTGAATCAATTGAAATTGTAATAGCACGTCGATCACGATAGTCAGCTTCGGTATTTAAAAATACGTCACCTTACTGAGAGCCTGTAGTTTTAATATAAAACTTAAATGTACCGCTAACACCTTGTGGCGCGCTCTGCTCCGAAAGAGCTATTAAATTCATATTAGCAGTAGTCCCTTCGCCTAGCGCCGGTAAGTTTTGTACAGAGCTGCAAGCACTAAGTGTTAATACACTTAAAAGAGTAAGGTATTTCAAGATATAACATCCTTTTTTATAAGTAGATGTTAATAGTAACATTTATATATTTTAAGTTTCTATAAAAGAAACAAATTTAGCCCAATCAAGGGCTAAATTTGTTATATTTTAAAAGTATTCGTTATGGGGCATTTCGCTGCGATGGATTTGATTTAAAGCTTTTTAGCATCTGCTCAGGATCTTCAACGCCACTCTGATTTTTAGCCGCTTGCGCCCACCAAACCAATTGCCCAAAAGTACGGTGAAAATAATTAAACCACGATGACTGCTCTTCACCAACTTGCACAGATCCATTATCATTAAATACTTCTTGCGCTTTTGGAACATGGATCATTGCAGATACAGGCAAACAGCCAAGCTCTGATAAAAACGAGCGCATACTAATTGCCGCTCTGAGTCCACCCCACTGCCCAGCAGAGTAAGTAACAATAGCACTGGGCTTATATGAAAATAGTGAGCTACCAAAGTGATTAAGTAAGTCAGCGAGAGCTGGGCTCATACTGTGATTATATTCAGGGCTAACCATTACATATCCATCAGCCGCTTTAATTTTATCAGCTAAAGTATTTAGCATTGAAGGCGCCTTACCTTGAGCATAGGCAAAATGTGGTTTAAAAACTTGATCACTTGGGTAATCAAGTGCATCTATAAGCTCAAACTCATGTTCGGAGAATTGCTCGTTTAAGCACTCCATGCAGGCTTTAGACACTCTCTCACCTAAGCGAGCAGGTTTTGGTGGCGTGCTGTTACGCACTGTCCCTAAAAACACTAAAAACTTCATATGTAATCCTCATATGTATTTGAATAACATCTAAACACTAACACTTTTAGCTTATGTGTATTACACATATCCGTTTTTATTAATTTTGAACACTAATAATTAAATTTAAAACTGCGCTTTAGCAACCACACACTGTTAAAGGTTTTTTATCATGTGCTTATTTTGTCGTTCTCCATACTTTTTGCACATTTAGCCAGTAATATGCCACAGTATAAGTACACCAAAACCTATACTGAAAAGGATACAAGTAATGGGCTCAAATAATTACAGCGCGTTTGCAATCATTATTACCGCAACAGTTTTAACTCTAAGTGGCTGCGACGACTCACCAACTAATAAAAATACTAAGCAAGTTAGTAGCTCCCTTAGTGAAGTACAAAAAACGAATCAAACAATAAATTTATCTATGTTTAAAAAAGGGGCCTTTTTATCTGAGCCTAACATTGTTGATTGCGAAACGGCGCAAGGAACTAAAACTAAGTGTTATGAGTTAATTACATCAGGCGCACCTGCAGGTAGAGAGCCGGGTCCATTTTGCCCGCGCACATCGACCGATGGCGCTGATGTAACTGGCAGTTGGTTTAGTAAAGAAGGTACTGGTGATTTAGTTGATTTAACAGGCCAATTTGTCCTAAAGCTTGATGAATACTACGGCGATGAAAAGTGGGTACTTTACGACACTAAAACAAATGAAATTAGATATACAGCTACAAAAGAGTCTTGCGCTGGTGCAGCTCGCCCTGATGTTGAAGAGCAATATAAACAAAATTGTATTGAGTGTGAACTTTCGTATTTAGAAGATAGTTTTTCATTAACGTATTTAATTCCTGTTACACCTATTCCAGCATCTGATACTGGCCGATTAAGAACAGTAGGTATAGCACTAGACGGTACTGAGCTATCAGGGCCTGCTCCAATTAATGCAATTTTAGAGAGCTATACCATTGCGGCATTTGATGATTGTGGTGGCCATATAAATTTACACCAAGGTTATCACTATCACTCTACCACTGGTTGTACTGACTCAGCTGCTACAGAAGGTGGACATGCACCTCTTATAGGTTATGCAATAGACGGTTATGGTATTTATGCAATGCGTGATACAAGCGGTAAAGAAGAGTCACTTGATGAATGCCGAGGTAATACAGATGAAGTAAGGGGTTATCACTACCACGCAGCCAGTCCTAGTGAAAATATGTTTATAGGGTGCCTACATGGAGAATCAGTTAGGCCTGCAGGTGGGCCACCAGGTGATCACAACGGTCCACCGCCAGGAAATGATCCTGAAAAACATTAAAAAGGAGTTGTTATGTTTATAAAAAGTAGTTGTTTAAGCGTGTTTGGTATGGCTTTACTTGCAGCACCCACATTTTTAAATGCTCATGCAGGGCCATTAAATGGTGTTGCAGTTAAAGCCTGCGCAGATAAAGTAAAATCTCAATCATGTAAATACGAAGGCGGCCATAACGATTTATATATTGGCAGCTGCCAGTATATGGCTGATGATTTAATGTGTGTACGAAGCCAGCCGATTCAAAAAATTGATAATGGAATTTCCGCCCCTATAAAAAGCCACACTCACGAAAAAGAAAAGAGTGATTTAAAAACCAACGTTAATAAAGCTATGTAAATTTAGGGCTAATTTTTATTGATAAACTCTTAATAAGCAGCACAACCATTTTATTGTGCTGCTAACTTTTAACGATATAGATAGCTCAGACCAATACCACTCCAAAACACGTTTTTTAAGGTTTGATCACCCACAAAGCGCTCAGCATTTTTATTAATTGCCATGGTGTAGCTAGTATATGCGTATACTTCAAGCTGCTTAATAACTTTATACGACACGTTAGCTGTAAGCTTAAGGTTGTTAATACCATTATGGCCATCACTTACATAACCTGCATTAAACCCTAGCCCCGTTTGAAAATCGATATTAACAGCTTCATTTATCTCGTAGCCTTTATTTATCGTAAGCTCTATAAATGTGCCTTGAGAATCAAACGAATAATATGCGCTGCTAGTGAGCTGAAATTTATCATCGTAAAAATACGAAAAATCTAAGCTAACCTCATTGTCGTGAGCATTAGAGGTATTTTCACGCGATCTTAAATGGTTGTAACCAATAAACATATTAACGGTATTAAATAACTGAGTTGCATAAATAGCATTTAAGTTAAACTCGGTATAATCGCTATCAACACCCGTTGCAACCCACGGAATAATAGCTATTTCATTATAATTGAATTCAGTTGCGATTGAGGCAATACCTTTACCCGCTAAATTGTCACGGCCCTCACTTACATATCGACTTTCCCAAAGTGGATGCACATGAAAATCAAAACCGTCATCAACATAAGCTGTACTTGCCTCATCTAGCTTAATATTTCCGCCAACACCTAATTCAGGCTCAAGTGCATGAACGTCTTGGGCCTGCACTTTAGCTAAAAGAGATGCACAAATAAGAGCTGCAAGCAAAGTACTCAATAACGTTTTATTCATTTATAGATACCTAAAGCCAAAATATATGCGCGTAAAAAATAGTCGCACATAGTATTTCGCAATATAAAAATAAGCTATCAGTATTTAATAATTTGAAAGATCAGGAAATCTAGCATTCATACATTTTTTATTCGCCACAATTTAAGGGTACCAAATAAGTAAAATGACCCATAAATGCAGCAGATTATCGAGCTTATAATCCAAAATTGAATAGAATTCTGATGAACGATTTGGCTTGAAGTTAAAAAAGGAATGATTAAACCCGCAATACCTCGTATTAAATACACTGCGGTTATTAATACGAGTGCAGTTTTTAAAAATGGAAGTTTTAAAATGGCGCCTGCACCAGAGAGCGCATAAAAGCCCCAAATAGCAATAATAACTGAAATAGCTAAAGTTACATAAGTAGGATACATACTGCCCTGCTCTGCCATTTGAGCCATTTGCTCACCAGCACCCAAAAGGCGATACCAATCAGGCCCTCCAAAAACACAGGCTACATGTAAAAGTGATGCTATAAAGCTTAAAATGCCTGCTGTAAATAATGTATTATTATTCATGTAATTATAATTTAATGACTCATGTAGGCAACAAAGCCAATTAATAGCACGTAAAAGCTAAACCCGAGCACACAAATTAAATAAACATTTTTAGCTTTATTCGCCTTAAACGATACGTAATCGGTAATATCGCTTTTAAACTTACCAAAGGTGACTATTTTTAAAATAGTACAACCTGTTGAGTAAATAAAAAAACCTAAAATAGTCTCTACCATTAACCAAATAAACAGATCAAATGCAAAACTCATAACGTTCATCCAATAAACACTGTAAAAATAGCCTATCAAATATTTATTAGATTACAAACCTATTACCATCATTAAGGTGTAACAGTAAATTTCGTTAAACCTATTAACTGACCTGATTCGGTGACTACTTTTACTTGCCACTTACCAACAGAGTCTTTAGGAAAGTTTACTTTGTGTGTCCACGCTCTATAACCTAGTTCTCTCCCACCGTTTATATTTAACGTGATCCGATCAACTTCCTTTTTATTATGAAGCCACACATGAAATATTTTTTCATTTAAGCCTCTTGGTGCTTTAACAGCGGTCCAACTATATAAACCTTGATGATGCAGTGTATAGGAGTCTAACTGTTTAATACTCCCTACTGGCTTTTTATGTTGTAAATCAACTTCATGAGCTAACGTAATATCGGTTAAGCGCAGCGCAGCAGGAGGCACATAGCTTCTTAACTGCCACACAGCAGTGCTCAAAGCACATAAAATCAATACAAGAATAGGAAAACGCCACCAGCGTGCATTAGGCATTAAATTGTTTAAACTCGGTAGAGTAACCACTACAGCCGTTACAAGGGCTGCAGCTAAACTTTGGCTCGTTGTAAGGTTTAACAAAATAGGTAAGGTAACAAGTAAAACAACGAATAAAGCAAAGTTATGAAACACACTAAATAACGTTCGGTTTTTAGCAAGCTTCTTATAATAAAAGGGGTCGATCACCGATATAACCGCACATAACACAATGAGGGAGGTAAAAAATGCTTGAGGATGGTCCCACTGCGTAACCGCTAAAAAAAACGGCAAAGCAAAAAATAGGCTTTCTTGTTGCACCATTTGTAGAGCAAAACGCATTACATTAGGAGATACAGCCACACCAAATTTTTCTTCTACTTTGTCACGCAGCCAATTATCAATAATTAGCCACAACCAACTAATAAGTAAAAATATCGCAATAACTTGCGAAAAAGACTCTTTTCTATCTACAAGTGCAAAGCTGGCAACGCCCGACAAAAACGCCAACACAGCCAATAATCCAGGCCGCTTTTGCATCGCGCTTATAAATTTAGAGATTATATTTTTACAGTAATCCATGTATGAGTGTTTCCGTACGGGTACGTACTTTATTATTTTTATTCAGAGTATGATTAGTTTAACCAAGTTTAAATGAACAACAGATAGACGGATGGATTTAAACGCGCCATTTAACAGTACATCAAACTAACCATTTTTAATTAAATAAAAGCTCGGCATAGCGCGTCATTGGTACGTTTATTAATTTTTGTAACGCGTAAGCTTTAGCAAGTAATTCATCCTCACTAAGTACTGGCATTTTATTGTTAAAAGCAAAAACAATTTTATTGCCGCCTTCAATAATAAAACTAAAAATCTGTCCTGCAAATTCTTTATCAAGTAGTTGATCGAACGTTTCTCTTTGCCCAACTTTGGTATGGCAAATATTAAGTACTAAAACACCATCAAAAGTGAGCGCATTTTTACAATCACGTAAGTAGGATGATTGCACCTGATCTGATTCCATCCCTTCTGAGCTATATAAATCAGAAAAAATAACATCCGTTTTTATCTGCGTTTTTTTCATGTAGTTTGCCGCATCATCAATGTGAATAAACAAACGTTCTGACACAGGCAGTTCAAAATATTTTATAGCCATATCAGCCACGGCTTTACGGTATTCAACGGTATGTATAGTTAGTGCAGGAAACGCATGATAAAGACTTTTTGCTATAGAGCCCGCCCCAAGTCCCATTATCATCGCGGTTTTTAAATTTGGTATAAAAAAAAGCGCAGCCATCATAGCTTGCGTATAAGCTAAGCTTAACCCGTTAATATTATTTAACTTAATACAGCTTTGATAAATTTTTCCGTCAAAGCTGAGAATAAGATTCTTTTTTGTTTGATATACATAAACAGGGCCATGCTCATCAATAGTTGATGCAATACAAGTGCCTTTGATATCCACGAATACTCAATAGGTGAGGTGATGAAAAACGAGTATAACTTACTTAACGTACTGCCATGGCTATTAATATGATTTATAGCCTTTTATTAATTTACAGGCATTTATATACGTACTCAGAAAAGTCGGTTTATCTTTTGAGATTAGATTAGCTAAGGTATCTACTTATATAGCTAGCTGGAACTTACCCGTGACGACATTTATTATAAACAGCGATGTAATATGCTAAAAACAAACTAATACACTGATATAGCTACAAAAAAACTCTTTGAATATTCCTCATGTTTAACATGAATAAAGTACACATCAACACAGAGGAAGTCTAAACGGCTAAACATCCATCCTTTATTTTTATCGATTTATGCCTTTTTTTCGCCAATTACTACGTAATCGCATCTAACAATAATGTGTAATGAATATGACTCATGTTTTATGTGAAATTAAACCGTTTTTCTTCATATGCCAATCCACGTATAAATTACTCATCCCTTAGCGCTAAACACTATTACTAACAACTTAAAGCCGCTGAATACCTAAACCAGTTAAGCCAGCTAAGTAAGTTGCAAGGCTAATAAAGCGCAGAGCATCAATCAGGTCTAAATTATAAAATTGGATATAAACACGATGAAAAAAGATTTTACATTTAATATTAAGAGCGTTTCACTCGACGAAAATTATCATCCATCAACTAATACGCGTATCACAACCAACTTTGCTAATTTAGCCAGAGGTGAATACCGCAAAGCAAACTTGCGTAACGCCTTAAACATGATTAACAACCGTTTTAATGCCCTAGCCCACTGGGATAACACCAAAGGTGAGCGTTATGCTGTAGAGCTTGAAATTGTCTCTGTTGAGATAGGTATTGAAGACGGCGGCGAAAGCTTCCCCTCTATCGAAATATTAAAAACAAATATTGTTGACCATAAAACTAATAAGCGCATTGAAGGCATTGTAGGAAACAATTTTTCATCGTATGTGCGCGACTACGACTTTAGCGTACTCCTACAAGAGCACAATAAAGGCAAGCCTCAATTTAGTATTCCTGATGACTTTGGAGTTTTACATGGCAAGCTATTTCAGTCATTCGTAAATTCGGATACATACAAACAAAACTTTAAAAAACCACCGGTTATATGCCTAAGTGTGTCAGATAACAAAACCTACAACCGCACTGAAAACCAACACCCGGTACTTGGCGTTGAATACGAACCAAATGAATCGTCTTTAACCGAGCAATACTTCAAAAAAATGGGCTTACGGGTACGTTATTTTATGCCACCAAATAGTGCCGCGCCTTTAGCATTGTTTTTCTTTGGTGATTTACTTAATGATTACAGCAATCTTGAGCTTATAAGCACCATTAGTACGATGGAAACGTTCCAAAAAATCTACAGACCAGAGATTTATAATGCCAACGCAACAGCGGGTAAATCATATAAACCAAACTTAAAAAACTTGGATCACTCACTAACGCAAATTGTGTATGACCGAGAAGAGCGGGGCAAGTTAGCCAGTGAGCAAGGCAAGTTTGCACAAGAGCATTTTATCAAGCCGTACCAAACGGTCCTTGAGCAATTCTCTACTAGCTATCTGTCATAACAACTAATGGTAACAACCAGTAATAACGCGCTTAACGCTACGTTTAATAATTAACTAAAATATACGGCATTATTTATTATGAAAAAATTACTACCGACATCTACTGCTGGCAGTTTACCTAAGCCTTTATGGCTTGCAGAGCCAGAAACACTTTGGTCACCTTGGAAATTACAAGGTGATGAATTAACTCAAGGCAAACACGACGCTCTTCGATTGTCATTATTCGACCAACAACAAGCAGGCATTGATATTGTTAGCGATGGCGAGCAAACAAGGCAGCATTTTGTAACTACGTTTATAGAGCACCTAAACGGTGTTGATTTTGAAAAACGCAAAACAGTAAAAATTCGTGACCGATACGACGCAAGTGTACCCACCGTTGTGGGCCCTGTCAGCCGTCAAAAGTCTGTGTTTGTTGAAGACGCTAAATTTTTACGCAAGCAAACCAAGCAACCAATAAAATGGGCATTGCCAGGCCCAATGACAATGATAGACACGCTTTACGACGATCATTATAAAAGCCGCGAAAAACTAGCGTGGGAATTTGCCATAATTCTAAATCAAGAAGCAAAAGAGTTAGAAGCCGCAGGCGTTAATATTATTCAATTTGACGAGCCCGCGTTTAATGTATTTTTTGATGAAGTAAACGACTGGGGAATTGCCTGTTTAGAGCGCGCAATTGAAGGGCTCAAATGCGAAACAGCCGTGCATATTTGCTATGGCTACGGCATTAAAGCCAATACAGATTGGAAAAAAACACTAGGAAGTGAATGGCGACAGTACGAAGAAGCATTCCCTAAACTTCAGCAATCTAAAATCGATATTATTTCACTAGAGTGCCATAACTCGCATGTACCAATGGATTTACTAGAACTCATTCGCGGTAAAAAAGTAATGGTAGGCGCAATTGATGTAGCAAATCATACTATCGAAACGCCAGAAGAAGTAGCTAATACGCTACGTAAAGCACTGCAATTTGTAGATGCCGACAAACTCTACCCGTGTACAAACTGCGGCATGGCTCCACTACCTCACCATATAGCCAGAGGTAAACTAAATGCCTTGAGCGCTGGGGCTGAAATTATAAGAAAAGAACTAAATAAGTAAAATAGGGTTTAAATCTACATACGCCCTAAGATGAATCAACTTACCTAACGGCATTGAAAAGTAAGAGATCACCACTGTTAAAGCTTGCGGTGGGAAGTGAGCTTTAGAGCTTGCTGTCCACCTCAGAGGTGTTGTTAGGTATACACTGCTCGAAAGAGAACAATACCTGTAATTATGATCAAAGAACAATATATAAACTGCTCAGCTAAGTATATCAATAATCTACTTTTTACAGAACACTTAAACATATAAGACTCTTTGTAAATTAAGCCATAAATTAGCAATATAAACCATGCTAAAAAGAATATAGATATTAATACGAGTTTTGCAAACGGCTGAATTAGGATATCACTAATTGCCAACCCACAAAGTAAGAATACAACGATTAAGAAAGTAGACTCAAAAATAGTTTTGAATTTTTCTTTAAGGATCAACACCAGACTCAATACTTCCTTGTATACCTAACAAGCCTATAGATTAACTCGTTTTTTATTTGTTTTTTTTCTCACCATACTGAGCTACTGTTCATATATTGTAAATTTTAGTTTTCATCTTGTAATTCTAGGTCTGTTATCGTTACGGATGTCTCACCGTAATTCTTAGCTCTTACTCTCATTAACTCCTTTAACCTGGTTATTTCTCTAGCTGAAAGTCTGAACTTTCCACCTGTGTTCGCGTCTTTAGTGACTTTATCGGTCAACGCATAATTTCTTGACATTCCTATTGATGCTGCTGAGTTAGTAGACATGCCCCCACCAAAGACTCTTTTACTTCCAAATAGATCAGCAATTGCCCAATTATTTATAATGGGTTCAATTTTATCCGACTTATTTATTATTTCTTGGGTTGTTTTATCAGCAAATTGCAACAGATGAAGTTTGAGGTCATTGCTAAAATTAGGAAAATAATCAGCATTTCTCGCATAATAACTTGAGACCTCTAAACTATTTAGAGAATCAATTTTTGTACCTCTATTCGAATTGACAAAATCTGTTGCATTATTTTTTAATAGCTTATATACATTTTTACCTGAAAAGGCTTTTTTATTGATATTTGGGCTGCCGATATACCCTTGATATAATCCATAAATAATTAAAGGTTCTTTACTATAGTTTTTATCTAAAATCCCATACTGTATGTCACTGAGACTCAACTGAAGACTACCAATATTCACTAGCTTTTTATCCAATAGTGAGTCAGGACCAGTTAATATTTTTTCTAAACTAACTATTGGATACCGCTTAACAATTTCGTTAATTAAAGTAATGTTATAAAGATTAAGCCAATAGGCCAATTGCTCTTGTTTTGAATATAAATTAAGGTTGTTTTTCTCGGGCAATGATTCTAAATATTTTTTAACATCATTGACTAAACTTTTTTGTTTAGGAGATTTTATCAACTCATATGTGAATCTGTTACTTTCATTATGGGTAGCACTGGGGAAAACATTTCTTAACCTAGTACCTATCGGAGGTTTGTCAAGTTTAGCATTTATTCTTCTGGATGGCCCCATATCAAGAACATTCGATTCTAATAATATGTTCACAGGTTCAAAGTTTATTGTTAACTTAGATTTAGGTGAATAACCGCTAAATTGAGGGTAGGCTTTATCCTCAGCATGAAGATATTTTGGGGCGCTTAAAAGCAACAACAAACAACTAAACTTGATCAATAAACTAACTAATTTAAATAAACTCATAAAAAATCCTTATTTTGAGTAGAATAGCCCACATTCTTCATGAGCAACATAACGAATCTGTAGATTAACTCGTTTTTTATTTATTTTTATTGATAAACAAACCATAGCTGAGTTCCTATTTTCGTTCAATTGATTACTGTAATTTTACGCAGAATATAAAAAAGTGTTTGATATTGTTTTAATTGGCGTTTTGGAAGGGGTTGCGGCTGGTTGAGTAGCTTTAATTTAGGGTAAAAGGGCCTCCCTTTCTTAATTTATCGTCTTTTGCAACTTTTCTATTTTATGAACAAGGCAATACAGTTGCCGCAGTGTAAAGTAAAGGCATTCACTTTTTTTTGACCCCGTAAGGTCAATTTATTCATGCCTTTATTCACTGTAATATTCCGCTTTTTATTTAAAGGAAAGCGGGCTCTATACAGCCGAGTCGTTTGCCATTCTTTAATAAACAGCTATCGTAGCCCGATTGGGCTGTCTATTTTTACTTTCATTTTGTCTACATAGCTCAGCTTTTTGCGTGATTCATTATTTATAATAATGCACTCTTCATACTGTTTTTGTTGGCTTTTTTCCTAATGATTAGGATAGGTGTCATCCTAATCATTATTTTCCTCAAAGTGATGAGGAGGTGTCCACTAAAACGGGTCAGGAGCATTGTCCTTGTTTAACAGCTTGTTATAACTAATTACCACTTCTAAGCTGTTCTTTTAAGTTAAGGTTTTCATTTTTCAATATTTCAACTTGCTGCTTGTAAGATGCAACTTCACTCTTTAAGCTAGAAACATCAGACTGTATCTCATCTAGTTTTTCTACAATTTCTATGGAACGTGCATTCCCCAAAAAGAGAACAATTAACGCTATTACGAATAACGTGCCACCAGTTAACTTTACTTTTGATTCCATCCACTACAGCTCCTTTGATTATAACAATTTTGTCTACGACATTTGTCGTTTTATAAACCGACAAATGTCCATATATTACAGTGCATTTATCTTAATCATCAAATAAACACCTGTAAACAATTAGTTAACTGGAAATTATTTTTAATCAATGCACAAATACACGAAATGGTGGAGATCAGTAATATTGGACAAAACAACAATTACTGTCTATATATACAGTTAACTTTTACTAGAGATTCATATCATGAAATCATCTTTTTTAACTATGATAGCCGAACAAATGTATCTAAAGCGTTATGCTAAAAGTACTATTAAAGCGTATTTATACTGGATAGCTTCGTTTATTCGATTTAACTCTATGAGGCACCCAACAACGATGGGAGATAATGAAGTCGAACTTTTTTTAGCTTTTTTAAACTCGTTTAGTCAACCAACAAAATGTTGCTCCTAACACTCAAACACAAGCCTTAAATGCGTTGAGCTTTTTATTTAAAGAAGTGATTAAAAAGCCATTCTCATTAGGTTTTATTAAGAGCAAACGAGCAACTAATTTCACAACAAATTTCCAACGCCGTTATCAGTCCTTTTCAAGATTATAAACTCCCCGATTTAAAACAAAAAAGCATAACCCAAAGAGCTATGCTTTTAATCAACCTTAATCCAGTTCGGTTTACAAACGAATGCCGCCGTCTATTTCAACCACGCGGCCGGTAAAAAAGTCGTTTTCGATTATGTATTGTGCAGTATGCGCAATTTCGTCGCTTTCCCCTAAGCGCCCTACTGGCGTTACCGCGAGCATACGTTGTTTGGCTTCTGGCTTCATGGCGTCGGTCATGGCGGTACTTATTACACCTGGTGCAATAGCGCCTACACGTATACCAAATCGACCAAGTTCTTTAGCCCATGTGGTGGTAAGTGCCACTACGCCTGCTTTTGATGCCGCGTAGTTTGTTTGGCCTATGTTACCTGCGCGCGCTACGCTCGACATATTAACTATAACGCCGCCTTTACCAGATTCAATCATGTGGCTTGCAGCTTCCCGCCCGGCTAAAAACACACCTGTTAGGTTTACATCAATCACTGATTGAAATTGCTCAAGAGACATTTTTTTAACGACTTTGCCGTCTTTAGCCTTTATAAACATGCCGTCGCGTAAAATACCGGCGTTGTTTATTAGCACACCAATGTGGCCAAAATCGCTATTAATGGTATTAAATACGTTTTCTACTTCGCTCTCATTTGTTACGTTTGCGGCATAACCTTTAATATTGCTAGTTACACCTTCAAGCTGCGTTAATTGCTCGCATGCGTTGTTTAATAAGTCTTGCGCCATATCTATTAAAGCAATGTTGGCACCCATAAGTGCAAACTTTTGCGCCATTGCAAAGCCTAAACCTTGTGCGCCACCGGTTATTACTACCGTGTTATTTTTAATTTCCACGCGTTGCTCCTACTTAGAAAACAGTTTAAAAATGGCACTAAAGTCATCACTACCCGCACCTTGGTGCTGTAGCATAGTGTATAAATTTTTAGCCATTGAACCCATTGGGGTTGATGAATTACTTTGCTGCGCGGCTTCCATGGCAAGTCCTAGGTCTTTAGCCATTAAATCAACCATAAAGCCTGGTTTGTAATCGTTACTAGCCGGTGCGGTATCCATTACACCTGGGCAAGGATTGTAAAGCTCAAGCGTCCAGTTACGGCCAGAGCTTGCAGTCATAATGTCGCTAAGTACTTTAGGATCGAGGCCGTTATTTATACCCATTTGCAGTGCTTCGCTGGTGCCTGCCATTAAAATGCTAAGTAGCATGTTATTACATATTTTTGCTACTTGCCCTGCGCCAATATCGCCTGCATGAAATATGTTTTTGCCCATATCACTAAGCACTGTATTTGCTTTATTAAACGCTGCTTTTTCGCCACCTACAATAAAGGTAAGAGTGCCAGCAGTTGCGCCTGCAACGCCGCCCGATACCGGTGCATCTACAAAGCTAATACTCTGCTCGCCAAGTGCGCTGCCTACAGTGCGTGCTGATTCTGCATCTATTGTTGAGCAATCAATTACTAATGTATTTTTGCTCAGCACGTTAATTAAACCGCTGTCGCCGTTATTACCCAAGTATAGGGATTTAACATGTTTGCCCGCAGGTAACATGCTAATAAGTACGTCAGCATTTGTTGCGCACTGCTTTGCATCAACTGCGGCTTTTGCGCCTTTGCTTGCAAGTTCATTTACGACCGACTGGTTTAAATCGAACACGCTCACAGTATGTCCAGCTTTAATTAAGTTAGCCGCCATTGGGCCGCCCATATTGCCTAAGCCGATAAAACCGATATTGAGTTTAGTCATCGTCTTTCCTTTATTTGTGTATTGGCGTGTCTAAGCCATTAAGTGGGTGGTTTTCGCCAAAACGATTAACAAAAAAGCTGTCTATTATTGTTTGTGGTACATCACTTAATGTTTTGTATTGCCAATTAGGTGCGCCGTCTTTATCTATTAATAGCGCCCTTACACCTTCTTGAAACTCGCCTACTTCGCCAGCACGAACCGACATACCCAGCTCCATTTTAAAACACGCTAATAAGCTTTTGCCTTTACTTGTTTTTAATTGCTCACTAACGAGTGCGCAACTTAGTGGGCATCCGTGTTTAAGTGACTTTTGGGCGCGTTGTAGCCATTTATCGTCAGTAGCTAGCCCTAAAATATAATCAACTTGCTCCTGCAAGGTTGTAAATTCACCCAGCTTTTGAATCGTTTTTAAATTAGCTTTTATATTGCCTTTTGGCATACGCGCAGATTGGTTGTCTAAATCGGTTAATAACTTAGTTAAACGCTCATGATTTAAACTTGCGGTTTTGCCCCACTTTGCAGTTAAAATTTGCGTAAGCATGGAATCATATTTAGTGCTGTCGATAAAGTGATCGGCAAGTGATACAGAACGCGCGTCGTCGCAGTTAATTGATGCCGACGTTAACCCTAAAAATAGCCCCACGTTTTGTGGCATTTTATGTAAAAAGTAACTGCCGCCTACATCTGGGTATAAACCTATGGTTTGCTCTGGCATGGCAATGCGAGATGTTTCGGTTACGACGCGATGGCTAGCACCGGCCATTAACCCTAAACCGCCGCCCATCACTATACCGTTACCCCAAACAAGGATTGGTTTATCAAAGGTATGAATAAGGTAATCAAGCTTGTACTCAAGCGTAAAAAACTCTTCAACTAAGCTTGTTGGTTTACCTTGCGCCATTGCATGATGAAGGCTTACAACATCGCCGCCTGCACAAAATGCTTTATCGCCTGCGCCTTTTAACAACACCATTGCAATAGCATCATCGTCTTGCCAAGCTCGCAATTGCGGCTCAAGTAATTTGATCATCTCAAAATTAAGTGCATTTAAGGCTTTTGGCGCATTGAGTGTAATAAGCCCAATTAAACTGCCGTTTTCTGCGGTTGCGGTTTCAAATACCACGGGCTCATCGGCGCTATTTAATAATGTTAAAGCACTCATTAGCCATTTACCCAGTTAGCGCGGCGTTTTTCTAAAAAGGCATTTACGCCCTCTTGTTGATCTTCGGTATCAAATAAACCAACAAATAACTCGCGCTCAAGAGGCAATACACTTGCCATTGGTTGATGGCGCCCTTTTTGAATCAATGTTTTACACGCAGCTACCGAGCTAGGGCTTTGATCGGCTACTTGGTTGGCCAGTTTTAATGCGGCCGCAAAGCTTTCACCCTGTGGAACTACTTCTTCTACTAAGCCAATTTGCAGAGCTTTATCAGCTTTTAGGCGCTCGCCGCATAAAATCATGCGTTTTGCCCAGCCTTCGCCAACTAGCCATGCTAAATTTTGTGTGCCACCCGCACACGGTAACAACCCAACTTTAGCCTCAGGGAGCGCCATTTGTGCTTGCTCTTCCGCTATACGTACGTCGCACGCAAGGGCAACTTCTAGCCCGCCACCCATTGCATAGCCGTTAATGGCTGCAACCGACACGCCTCTAAAATTAGTAAGCGCTTCAAACGCTTCACCAAATACACGCGACATATCGGCGGCTACGCCTTTATCGCCACCAGCAAATACGTTTAGGTCGGCACCCGCGCTAAAAAACTTCTCGCCTTCACCAGTCAGTACTAATGCATAAATATTTTTATTGTTATTAAGCGCGTTAACGGTATTTTTTAAATCAACTAGGGTGTCTTTTGTCCAGGTGTTTGCTGGCGGGTTAGACATAGTTAAAATAGCAACATGACCTTGCGTTGTAAGTTCAATACTCGGATTAGATTTAGATTCTGACATACATTGCTCCTTATAAAACGTCGCTTGCAGACTCAGCCAAAATACGGCGCGCTATAATCACACGCATAATTTCGTTAGTGCCCTCTAAAATTTGATGAACGCGTACATCACGTACATGGCGCTCAAGCGGGTATTCTTTTATGTAACCGTAACCACCATGAATTTGCAGTGCGTCGTTACACACAGTAAAGCCAACATCGGTAGCAAAGCGTTTAGCCATGGCGCAGTAAGTGGTTTTTTCAACGTCGTTATTATCAAGTTTAAATGCAGCAAGCCTTACCATTTGGCGCGCAGCTACAAGTTCGGTGTTCATATCGGCAATTTTAAATTGCAATGCTTGAAACGCAGCCAATGGTTTACCAAATTGTGTACGTTCTTTTAAATATTCACGGGCTGTATTAAGCGCCGCTTGCGCTGTACCAATTGAACATGTGGCAATGTTAATTCGGCCGCCATCAAGGCCTTGCATCGCAAATTTAAAGCCTTCGCCTTCTGCGCCTAACAAGTTATGCGCAGGAATGCGTACATCTTCAAAGCTAATTAGGCGTGTTGGTTGTGCGTTCCAACCCATTTTTTCTTCAGCTTTGCCGTATTCAACGCCTTTTGCGTCGGCAGGCACTACAAATGCCGAAATACCCGCAGCGCCTTCGCCGCCTGTACGTGCCATTACCACTAATACTTCGGTTTCGCCAGCGCCCGATATAAACATTTTTGAGCCGTTAATAACGTACTCATCACCCTCAAGCACTGCTTTAGTTTTAAGTGATGCGGCGTCTGAGCCCGAGCCTGGCTCTGTTAAACAGTAAGAGGCAAGTAACTCGCCCATAACTAATTGCTCTACGTATTTGTCTTTAGCGGCATCGGTACCAAAACTTGCTACCATCCACGTTGCCATATTATGAATGGTCAACATGGCCGTTGTTGCGGTACAACCCATAGCAAGTTGTTCAAAAATAATGCTCGAATCTAAACGTGATAAACCAAGGCCGCCTGCTTCCTCTGGCGTGTATAAACCACAAAAACCAAGCTCGCCCGCAGCTTTAATCGTGTCTTTAGGAAAGATATGTTCGCGATCCCATTTTGCGGCATGGGGCGCAAGTTCTGACTCGGCAAATTGACGTGCAGTTTGTGCAAAGGCTTGTTGATCTTCAGATAAGTTAAAGTCCATGGTAGACCTCTTTAATTGTGTTAGTTGTGTTGTTAGCGTTTCCCGTTACAGGGATAGTTTGTGACGAGCGGCGAAGGCTTATGTGTGTGTTGTGTGTGAAGTAGCCTTCGCGCCCATCTTTTTTATTATTAGTTATTCGTTTTAATCATGATTACTTTAAGTTAATACTCATGTTTGGACCCGACGCAATGTCGTCTTCAAACCAACGTGAGGTAATCGTTTTAGTTTCTGTGTAAAAACGAATACCTTGTTTACCGTACGTGTGAGTATCGCCGTAAAACGAGCCTTTCCATCCGGTGAACGAAAAGAACGGAAGTGGCACCGGAATTGGCACATTAATACCTACTTGGCCTACTTCAATTTCGTGTTGGAATTTACGAGCCACTGCGCCGCTTGAGGTAAATAATGAGGTGCCGTTACCGTAAGGGCTGTCGTTAATAAGGGCGATTGCCTCTTCAAGCGTGTCTACAAACATACACGCTAGTACTGGACCAAATATTTCTTCTTTGTATAAATCCATCTCTTTGGTTACATCGGTAAATAACGTTGGGCCAACCCAGTTACCTTGCTCATACCCTTCAACCGTAAAGTCAGAACCATCAATTAAACAGGTAGCGCCTTGCTCTTTACCACCAGCAATGAGTGATAAAATACGTGCCTTTGCTGCTTTTGATGTTTGTGGACCGTATGCCGCGTTTGCATCATCCCACACGCCTGGGCGTACATTTTCAAAGCCTGCTTTTATTTCATCTACCCACTGACTTGCTTGACCTACAAACACAGCAACCGAAATACCCATACAACGCTGGCCAGCAGCACCGACAGATGCGCCTACTAAGTTGTTTACAACGTGCGATTTACTTGCATCAGGCATAATAACCATGTGGTTTTTAGCGCCAACACAGGCTTGCACACGTTTAAGGTTTTGCGTGCCTTTAGAATAAATATAAGCACCTACACCACACGAGCCAACAAACGAAATAGCGCGTACTGCTTTGTCTTCTAGTAAGCGGTCTACTTGTGGTTTTGTACCGTGAACAACTTGTAATACGCCTTTTGGTGCACCAGCTTCAATAAATAGCTCTGCTAAACGCATTGGTGTAAGTGGATCTTGCTCAGACGGTTTTAAAATAAAGGTGTTACCACACACAATAGCCAGCGGAAACATCCAAAGTGGGATCATTGCAGGGAAGTTAAACGGGGTAACACCTGCACATACGCCAAGTGGCTGCATGTAAGAATACGTATCGATTTTACGCGCTACGTTTTCCATTGTTTCACCCATCATTAATGATGGAGCGTTAGCGGCTTGTTCTACTACTTCAATACCACGCCAAACATCGCCTTTTGCATCTTCAAATGTTTTACCCAATTCGTGGCAAATAATGGTAGCAAGCTCATCATGGTGTTCTTTTAATAGCGCAGCGTACTTCATCATAATGCGAGCACGTTCAGTAATGGGTACGTCTTTCCATGTTTTAAACGTCTCTGAGGCTGAGGCAATTGCCGCGTCCATTTCTGACTCTGTGGTACATGGCACTTGTGCAAGTACTTCTTGATTTGCTGGGTTTATAACATCGATAAGCTCTTTTGACGCTGATTGAATAAATTCGCCATTAATAAGTAGTGGAACTTGGTGCATGATTAAATCCTAGTGTGTGAGTTGTGTGTTCTCTTTTGAAATTGGTAGCGCCGCTTTATTAGTATTATTAGTGCAGCGCTTTTATAGTTATTAATTTAGGTATTCGTTTAACTCTTCATGTTGCTGTTAAATACCTAATTAGTAAGCTTCTACAGCCATAGCAACCGCTTCACCGCCACCAATACATAAAGACGCAATGCCTTTTTTAAGGCCTCGGTTTTTAAGAGCATGAATAAGCGTTACTAAAATACGCGCGCCGCTTGCACCAATTGGGTGGCCAAGTGCACATGCACCGCCATTAACGTTTACTTTGCTTTCATCAAGTTTTAACTCGTTAATAGCCAGCATGGTTACCATGGCAAATGCTTCGTTAATTTCCCAAAGATCAACATCGTTTACAGCCCAACCTGCTTTTTCAAGCACGCTGTTCATAGCCCCTACTGGCGCTACTGTAAATTCACTTGGTTTTTGAGAATGCGTGCTGTGCGCTACAATTTTACAAAGCGGTGTTAAGCCCTGCTCTTTTGCTTTTGATTCGCTCATTAATATAAGCGCTGCGCCACCGTCTGAAATTGACGATGAATTAGCCGCTGTAATAGTGCCGTCTTTTTTAAAAGCTGCACGTAAGGTGGGGATTTTTTCTGGACGGGCGTTACCTGGTTGCTCATCAATCGATACTGTTACATCGCCTTTGCGTGTTTGCATTGTATGGGGTGCAACTTCGTTATCAAAGCTACCATTGTGTATTGCTGCTTTTGCTTTACTTAATGAGCCTAATGCAAACGCATCCATTTGCTCGCGGCCAATGCCGTATTCATCGGCGGTGTCTTGTGCAAAACAACCCATTGCTTTGTTGTCGTAAGCATCTTCAAGGCCATCGCTCATCATGTGATCTTTTATTTCGCCATGTCCCATGCGCATACCGCCACGCGCTTTTGGTATAAAGTACGGTGCATTTGTCATGCTCTCCATGCCACCAGCAATAGCAGATTGAATTGAGCCCGCTTTAATTAAATCGTTTGCAAGCATGGCTGCTTTTAAACCAGAGCCACATACTTTGTTAATTGTTGTAGCGCCAGTGCTAAGTGCAAGGCCTGCTTTTAACATTGCTTGGCGTGCAGGTGCTTGCCCAAGGCCTGCTGGTAATACACAGCCCATAATTACTTCGTCTATTGCATCATTAGCTAAACCAGTTTGTGTGAGTACACTTGCAATGGCGGTAGCGCCAAGCTCGGTAGACTGCGCATCACTTAACGCTCCCATAAAACCACCCATTGGGGTGCGTTTTGCTGCTACAATTACCACTGATTCTAAAGTCATAACTAACTCCATTGTATTTATATGCAAATAGTTGTTAGTATATTTGCTCTATTAATTTAGTATTCATTTATTATTTAATACCCTTACACAATACTAACGTTTACGCCAACGTCAACTAAAAACAGCTTAATTTTTAGTTTTATAAGTGTAAGGATTATTTTCCATCGGTTGGACTACACTGATAAAATAAAAATAACCCATTGAATATTAATAATATAAATCAATACCTCGCTTAAACATCCCTTTATAAATAGTTTCAAACCACACCAAGCTTTACCTTTACGTAAACTTCACTTATATTGGAGTTATTCGAATGAGGTAAATACAATTATGAAACCAGATAATCAAACAAACTTTGCAAGCTCAGCCAAAATGCCGGCCAGTAATGAACAAACATTTAGCATTAGCGAACTCGCTAAAGAATTTGACATTACAACCCGCTCTATTCGCTTTTACGAAGACCAAGGGTTAATAACGCCAGAACGTAATGGTCAAACCCGTATTTATTCAAAACGCGATAAAGTGCGTTTAAAACTAATATTACGTGGTAAGCGCCTTGGCTTTACATTGGCCGAAACCGGTCGTTTGTTTGAACTGTACGACGCAGATAAATCAAGCGCTAAGCAGTTGGTTACTATGCTTGACCTTATTTCAGAAAAAAAAGCAGACCTATCTCAACAAATGGACGACATTAAAGTTGTTCTTATGGAGTTGGTGACGGCCGAGCGCCGCTGCAGAGACACGCTTAATAAAATAGACGAGTAAGTTTATTTTTAAAATAACAACACACTGACAACACACACGTCACACAGGAATGAATCATGAGCACTATTTCACTATATAAAGAAATGAACTTTGGCCTTGGCGAAACCGCCGATATGATCCGCGACCACGTAAACAGTTTTGCGAGTCAGGAGATTGCCCCGCTTGCTGAAAAAACGGACTTAGATAACGCTTTTCCAAATCAACTTTGGACTCAAATGGGCGAAATGGGCGTACTGGGTATGACCGTATCTGAAGAACTTGGCGGCGCAGGATTAGGTTACTTAGAACATGTTATTGCTATGGAAGAAATAAGCCGTGCTAGTGCATCTATTGGCTTAAGCTATGGAGCACATTCAAACCTGTGTGTTAATCAAATTAACCGTAACGGGTCACAAGCTCAAAAAGAAAAATACTTACCTAAGCTTATTAGCGGCGAGCACATTGGTGCCCTTGCAATGAGCGAGCCTAATGCGGGCTCTGACGTTGTATCGATGAAACTCAAAGCCGAAAAAAAAGGCGATAAGTACATTTTAAACGGCAACAAAATGTGGATCACCAACGGCCCCGACGCACACACACTCGTTATTTACGCTAAAACAGATTTAGATGCCGGCGCTAAAGGCATTACCGCGTTTATTGTTGAAAGTGACTTTCCTGGTTTTTCAACGGCGCAAAAGCTCGACAAACTAGGCATGCGCGGCTCAAACACCTGTGAGCTGGTATTTGAAAACTGCGAAGTGCCAGAGGAAAACATTTTAGGTAACTTAAACGAAGGCGTTAAAGTACTTATGAGTGGCCTTGATTACGAGCGCGTAGTACTTGCAGCTGGCCCGCTTGGCATAATGCAAGCGTGTATGGATATAGTAGTACCGTATATTCACGAGCGTAAACAGTTTGACACCCCTATTGGTCAATTTCAGTTAATTCAGGGCAAAGTAGCCGACATGTATACACAAATGAATGCTGCGCGCTCATATGTGTATACGGTAGCTCGCTCTTGTGACCGTGGTGAAACAACCCGTAAAGATGCCGCCGGTGCCATTTTATACGCCGCAGAGCTTGCAACTAAAATGGCGCTAGATGCGATTCAAATTTTAGGTGGCAATGGCTACATAAATGAATACGCCACAGGCCGCCTACTTCGTGACGCTAAGTTATACGAAATTGGCGCAGGTACATCAGAAATACGCCGCATGCTTATTGGCCGCGAACTTTTCACTGAAAGCCGTTAAGGATTAAACCATGACGATTTTAAAATCGAGCGTTAATCCTCACGATCCAACGTTTGTACAAAACCATAAAAACATGTCAGCGCTGGTGGACGATTTACGCAGTAAAGTAGCCACAATTAGCCAAGGCGGAGGCGCTGCATTAAAAGAGCGCCACGAAGGCCGTGGTAAATTATTTGTACGCGATCGTATAAGTACGTTAATTGACGAAGGCTCACCGTTTTTAGAAATTTCACAATTTGCAGCCTTTGGTGTGTACGAACAAGCAATACCTTGTGCAGGCGTTGTAGCCGGTATTGGCCGTGTTAAAGGCGTTGAATGCATGATTATTGCAAACGATGCCACGGTTAAAGGCGGTACATATTTTCCGCTTACCGTTAAAAAGCATTTACGCGCACAAGATATCGCCGAGCGCTGCCACTTACCGTGTATTTATTTGGTGGATTCGGGCGGTGCAAATCTGCCAGAGCAAGATGATGTATTTCCAGATAAGTTGCATTTTGGTCGTATTTTTTACAATCAAGCCCGTATGTCGGGTAAAGGCATTCCACAAATTGCTGTAGTAATGGGCTTATGTACCGCAGGTGGTGCGTACGTACCTGCAATGGCCGATGAAAGTATTATTGTAAAAGATCAAGGCACTATATTTTTAGCAGGTCCGCCCCTTGTAAAAGCAGCAACCGGCGAAGAAGTAACAGCCGAAGAGTTAGGCGGCGCCGATGTGCACTGTAAAGTGTCGGGTGTTGCCGATCACTACGCTGAAAACGATGCTCATGCGCTGTCTATTGCGCGCCAATGTATTGAGCGTATTAATTATACACGCCCTACGGCCCCTCTCCTAGAGGATATAAAGCCACCCCGTTACGATATAAACGAGCTTTACGGCATTGTGGGCACCGACCTTAAAAAGCCATTTGATGTACGCGAAGTAATAGCGCGCACAGTGGACGACTCATCATTTGATGAATTTAAACGTTACTTTGGTGAAACGCTGGTCACCGGTTTTGCCAGTATTTACGGCAATCCTGTTGGCATAGTGGCTAATAACGGTATTTTATTTAGTGAGTCGGCGCAAAAAGGCGCCCACTTTATTCAACTGTGTGCTCAGCGCAATATTCCTTTAGTATTTTTACAAAATATTACCGGCTTTATGGTGGGTAAAAAATACGAAGCCGAAGGTATTGCTAAGCACGGCGCTAAAATGGTGATGGCGGTTTCGTGTGCTGATGTGCCTAAATTCACTGTACTTATTGGCGGCTCTTACGGCGCAGGTAACTACGGTATGTGTGGCCGCGCATTTGAACCAACCATGATGTGGATGTGGCCTAATGCTCGTATTTCGGTAATGGGCGGCGAGCAAGCTGCGGGTGTAATGGCGCAAGTTAAACAAGATGGTTTAGCACGTAAAGGCCAATGCATGAGCGAGCAAGAAATCAGTGATTTTAAAAAGCCAATTATTGATCAATACGAAGAGCAAGGTCATCCGTATTACGCAAGTGCACGCTTGTGGGATGACGGCATTATAGACCCTGCCGATACGCGTAATGTATTAGGGCTTGCGTTAACGGCTGCGAATAACGCACCAAAACGTGATTCGAAATTTGGCGTATTTAGAATGTAACCGGAGCGCAAAATGTCAGTAACACTACAAATAACAAAATCTAATGTGGCTGTACTTGTGTTAAGCCGCCAAGAAAAAAGAAACGCATTTAACAGTGAAGTAATACACGAGCTAATTCAGTGTATTGAACATGCAAATACGCTTGATATTCGTGCTTTGGTTTTAAAAACTGAGGGTAAACACTTTTCAGCCGGTGCCGATTTAGCTTGGATGAAATCAATGGCTGATAACAATTACGCCGATAACCTAGCTGATTCAATGCAATTAGCTAAATTAATGCAGGTATTGGCAAGCTCCCCGCATCCTACAATTTGTGCTGTGCAAGGTGCCGCTTTTGGTGGTGCTCTGGGCTTAATAGCCTGTTGCGACATAGCCCTTAGTAAAGACGATGCGCAATTTTGTTTAAGTGAAGTAAAGCTGGGTCTTATTCCGGCGGTTATTAGCCCGTATGTAATTAAAGCCATTGGTGAGCGCGCTGCTCGCAGGTACTTTTTAACGGCTGAAGTGTTTGATGCCCATACTGCTAAGCAACTTGGTTTAATTCATCAAGTAACCGGTAATTTAGACTGCGCGCTCGATAATATGCTGCAAACACTGATTGATAACGGACCTGTTGCAGTAAAAGCCGCAAAAGCATTAATTAACGATGTAGCAAATAAACCAATAACCGATGAACTCATTGAGCTTACCGCAGAGCGTATTGCAAAAATTCGCGTATCTGAAGAAGGTCAAGAAGGGCTAAGTGCTTTTTTTGATAAACGCCCACCCGCTTGGCAACTGTAGGATTGATTATGAAGACACAACGATTACAAAAAATACTAATTGCCAATCGTGGAGAAATTGCGTGCCGTGTAATGCGCAGCGCAAAACAAATGGGCTTAACCACGGTCGCGGTTTACTCTGATGCAGACAAACATGCCCAGCACGTAAAAATGGCTGACGAGGCTTACCATATTGGTGCCGCGCCAAGTAAAGATTCGTATTTAGTAGCAGACAAAATTTTACAAGTTGCCAAAGACTGCGGCGCTGACTGTATTCACCCAGGCTATGGTTTTTTATCTGAGAACAGCGAATTTGCTAAAGCCTGCGAAGCTAATAACATTGCTTTTATAGGGCCACCAGCAAGTAGCATTGAAGCAATGGGGTCTAAAACCCGCGCTAAAGAAATAATGGCAGCTGCTAATGTACCGTTAGTGCCTGGTTATTACGGTGATAAGCAAGACCCTGCTTTTTTACAAAGTGAAGCTGAAAAAATTGGCTACCCTGTACTCATTAAAGCGGCCTTTGGTGGCGGTGGTAAAGGCATGCGTGTGGTTGAAAAAGCACAAGACTTTATGAGCGCACTACAAGGTGCGCAACGTGAAGCGATTGCCGGTTTTGGTAACGACTTAGTGTTATTAGAGCGCTATGTAAACCAGCCTCGCCATGTTGAAGTGCAAGTATTTGCAGATAACTACGGTAACTGTGTTTATTTAGGCGATCGTGATTGTTCTTTGCAACGTCGTCATCAAAAAGTAATTGAAGAAGCCCCTGCTCCGGGTTTATCTGACAAACTACGCAAAGAAATGGGCGAAGCGGCTGTACGTTGTGCACTGGCTATAAATTATAGAGGCGCAGGTACGGTTGAGTTTTTACTGTGTGGCGATGAATTTTTCTTTATGGAAATGAATACGCGCCTTCAAGTAGAACACCCAGTGACCGAAATGGTAACCGGTGTAGATTTAGTCAATTGGCAAATAAATATTGCGGGTGGGCAAACATTGCCAATGACACAAAGTGATATTCAATTGCAGGGTCATAGCTTTGAAGCACGTATATACGCAGAAGATCCAGCTAACGACTTTATCCCGTGCTCGGGCACTATTGAAGCACTACAGACACCGTTTAACAGTGAATTTGTACGCATTGATACAGGCATTGCACAAGGCGACGAAATCAGCCCGTTTTACGATCCAATGATTGCAAAACTTATTGTGCATGACGACAATCGCGAACAAGCACTGAGCCGCTTACAACAAGCCCTTGAGCAATTTCATTTAGCGGGTTTTAGCACTAACATTGGCTTTTTACATAATTTAGCAAGCCACCCCACGTTTAAACAAGGTGCGCCAAGCACACACTTTATTGCTGAGCAAGGTGATTCGTTAGTTGCTGTTGACGAATCGTTATTGCAAACAAGCCAGCTTATTGCTGCTTTTGCGTATTTAGAATCGTTAACTAACACCCAAAATGCGCAAAACAGTGCAAGCCCGTGGCAACAACTAACTGGATTTACACTCAATTCACCACAAGCAATTAAAGTCCCTTTTGCCGATTTACAGCTAAGCGCTATAAAAACGACAGCGGGCTATAGTATTACGCATAACGAGCATGTATTTAAACTACAAGGCACATTAAATAATAATCTGTGCACTGTTTTTATTAATGGTGAAAAACATAGCGCGCACGTAACTACGGTTGGTAATAGTACTGCGGGCAATATTGTCACTGTTATGAATAAAGCACTGCAAACTAAGCTTGAACTAGTTGATAAACATTATATTAGTTCGCACGAAAGTGAAGCACTGCCACTTGCCGCGCCGCTTAATGGCACAGTAGTTAAGCACTTAATCGACATTGGTAGCACAATTACCAAAGGCGATGCGGTTGTTATTATCGAAGCCATGAAAATGGAATACACGCTTAACGCACCACACGACGGCATTTTAAGAAGCTACTGTTTTGGTGAAGGCGAATTAGTAACGCATGGAGCCTTACTTGCTATTGTCGAAGATACAACAGAGGAAGGTGCATAATGAGTGCCTTTCCAAATAAAGTACGTATTGTTGAAGTTGGCGCGCGAGACGGCCTACAAAACGAAAAAACAGTAAGCACAGCCGATAAAGTAGCGCTTATTAACGCCCTAAGTGCTGCTGGCTTAAAAGATATTGAAGCTGGCGCGTTTGTGTCACCTAAATGGGTGCCACAAATGGCAGACTCAGCGGATGTAATATCAGCGCTAGATTTACCCAATGTAAATTTAAGCGCCCTTACACCTAACTTAAAAGGTGCACAAGCAGCGCACGCTGTTGGTATTAAAGAGTTTGCTATATTTACAGCTGCGAGTGAGTCGTTTTGTCAAAAAAATATCAACTGCTCAATTGAGCAAAGTATTGAACGTTTTAGCGAAGTAATGGCGTTTGCTAAAGCTAATAATATTCGTGTACGTGGTTATGTAAGCTGTGTACTCGGTTGCCCCTATGAGGGTGATATTGACCCGCAAGCAGTACTAAGTGTATCGCAAAAGCTATTAGATTTAGGCTGTTACGAAGTAAGCCTTGGCGATACCATAGGTGTTGGCACCGCAAAAAAAGTAACGCAATTAATCGAGTTACTTTTAACGCACATTGATAAAGCCAAGTTGGCCGTGCATTTTCATGATACATACGGCCAAGCGCTCACAAATATTTACGCAGCTTTAAGCCTAGGTATTGCAACGGTTGACGCGGCAGTTGCGGGCCTTGGTGGCTGTCCTTATGCTAAGGGGGCGTCAGGAAATGTTGCCACCGAAGATGTAGTTTACTTGCTGCAAGGGCTTGGCATTGAACACTCAATTGATTTACAAAGGTTAAGTGACGCTGGCTGGGAGATAACCAAAGCACTTGGTAAGCAACCTGTGAGCAAAGTATCTGTGGCATTGCACACAAAATAACCTGAGCTCTGGATAATAAATCTATCTCGAGCAGCTATTTTCAGCACTAACTGCGTTGAATTTACTTGCAATAGGCCAGCTATTGACGCGTAAATTCGCCTTGTTTTCACTGAAAATCTCTGGCTAGAGAAAATAAATTTAAATATCACCCTGATTCATATGTTAGTAAATCTATTAACCAGAGTTCAGGTTAAATAGCTATCTTATGAAATGATGATTAAAGATTGTTAACAACAAATAGCACACAATGAGGAGAGACTCATGGCCGGTTTTGATAAGGTAGTTTCTAGTTACGAAGCTGCAATGGAAGGATTAAAAGACGGCGATACCATTATTGCCGGTGGTTTTGGTTTATGTGGTATTCCTGAGGGCTTAATTAAACAAATTAAGCACATGCAAACAAAAAACTTAACCGTAGTATCTAATAACTGTGGTGTTGATGACTTTGGTTTAGGTATTTTATTACAAGACAAACAAATTAAAAAAGTAGTTGCCTCGTACGTTGGCGAAAATGCCCTATTCGAGCAGCAGTTATTAAGTGGCGAAATTGATGTAGAGCTTACGCCTCAAGGTACACTAGCTGAAAAAATGCGTGCTGGTGGCGCGGGTATACCTGCGTTTTACACCGCAACCGGTTACGGTACTCCTGTGGCTGAGGGTAAAGATGTAAAAGAGTTTAATGGTCGCCCGTATATTTTAGAAGAATCTATAACGGGTGAATTTGCTATTGTTAAAGCGTGGAAAGCCGACCGCTTTGGTAATTTAGTGTTTAGACACACCGCCATGAACTTTAATCCAATGGCGGCAACAGCGGGCAAAATTACCGTTGCCGAAGTAGAAGAAATTGTAGAGCCGGGTGAGCTTGAACCAAGCCAAATTCATACCCCGGGTATTTTTGTAAATCGCGTTATTAAAGGCAGCTTTGAAAAACGCATTGAACGTGTAACAACACGAGATTAAGCAGGAGCAAAATTATGGCATTATCACGTGAACAAGTTGCAATGCGCGTTGCACAAGAACTACAAGACGGTTACTACGTAAATTTGGGCATAGGAATTCCGACACTCGTCGCAAACTATGTACCAGATGATATTGAAGTTATGCTACAGTCCGAAAATGGCCTTTTAGGCATGGGCCCGTACCCAACTAAAGCAGAGCTAGACGCCGATATGATTAACGCGGGTAAAGAAACCGTGACAGCAGCCACAGGTGCAGCCATATTTAATAGTGCAGATAGTTTTGCCATGATACGGGGTGGTCATGTAGACTTAACCGTTCTGGGTGCATTTGAAGTTGACCAGAACGGCAACATCGCATCGTGGATGATCCCTAAAAAGCTGATTAAAGGCATGGGTGGCGCGATGGATTTAGTCGCTGGCGCGAAAAATATTATTGTTACTATGACCCATGCAAGTAAGCATGGTGACTCTAAACTATTAGAAGCCTGCTCTTTACCGCTTACTGGCGTTAATTGCGTAAAAAAAATAGTAACAGATTTAGCCGTATTAGAAGTTAAAGACGGCGCATTTCATCTATTAGAACGTGCTCCGGGCGTTACTGTTGATGAAATCATTAGTAAAACAGCAGGTAAATTACTTGTTGACGGTGAAGTTCCAGAAATGGTTTTTTAGGCTCTAGCTTAAAAATAACGCTTTACCCTGTACCGACCTCATTCCCAGTGCCAATGGCGCTGAGTTACCCAAAATCCCTCTTACGAGGGATTTTTTTTATCTTTTGTCATTATTTTTACCGTCATTCATACATCTGTAGTAAATTTTATCTATAATACAAATATAAATTAAATGTAAGCGCTTAGATTCTTTGCACTATTTTGTGGATAGCCTGCACCCTTTTTGTGAACTAGCGTTAATTTTATTTTTAACCTACTGATATTTAAAAATTAAATAGTTGGTTCAAATTTTGCCTAAGTAAGGCGTCTCAATAAATTAAATAATTCTGGAAAACATGCAAACTCCTATTCGTGGCCTTCGCTCTTTTTGCTTTGCCGCAAGAAGCCTAAGTTTTAAGCATGCAGCTAATGAGCTGTACTTAACGCCGTCTGCGGTAAGCCATCAAATAAAACAACTTGAAGAACAACTTGGTATTGAGCTTTTTCAACGTAAAACGCGTTCAATTAGCTTAACCACAGCGGGTAAAAACTTTTTTGATGCTGTGTCTCCTATCATCACAATGTTAGAGAGCACTATTAATGAGTTTAGTCAGATGCAGCAAAATACAAATTTGACGATTACACTGCCTGAATTTTTTGCCAGCGAACTACTCATGCCTAAATTAAGTGAGTGGACGTCAGAGCACCCTAATATAAACCTGCAAATGGACACGCTTAAAACACGCAAAGAGTTAACGCGTCATAGCGATTTATCTATTGTATTGTCCTCTGGTAAACCTACTGAAGGATTAGCGACTGAGTTGTTTAACCTTGAATATATTCCTGCATGTAATAAAAAATTGCTCGACCAGTGGAGGGACGATCATCGTCAAGCGCTTAACCAAGTTCCGCTAATACTGCACAAAGCTCGCCCTTGGGCATGGCATCAGTGGGCTGAAAAAGCAGGGATTGATGATTTTTCTCCTTCGCAGATTATTCAAATAGATAGCATGTTTGGTGTAGCGCGTGCAGCGCAGCAAGGCATGGGCATTGCGCTTATCCCACTGCCTATTAGCCAAAGCTGGCTAGATGAGCAATGGCTTTACAAATTATTCGAACAGCCTTTAACAACTAAAGATAAATACTATTTAGTGCAGCACGAATCAAGCACGCCTAATCACCCGCTTGATTTATTTGCGAAGTGGGTTGTAAATACGTTTAGAAAAATCCAAGAATAATCCCCTATTAGGCGAGTTCAGTAATACAACCTACTCTATGTTGTATTACTGAACTCGCCTAAACCTCCCTGCAAATTTGAATAATATTTTTTAATTAAATACATAAGCTTAGCGCCATACATTAGACTAAAGTCTATAGTTTAATTTTTTTCACTCATTGGTTTCGTTTTTATCGTTTGTCGAAAATAAAGTTAAATATTAAAGTTGCTTTATCAGCTCAAAACAACTTAGTTAAATTGTTTCTTAAGAGCAATAAATGCAACCTTTAGAGTTCTAGTAACTCAAACGTAGCAGTGAAAAGAATCTTATATTGTGTGTGTAAGATGTTGTCAGTGTGAAAAAGCGGTTCAAGTTAGGTGGTGACTTAGCTTGAACTGTTTTTATTCTTGGCTCAAACCACATGATATGTAATACAAAGCTACCAAAGTGTAGCAAACAGAATCTTTATATTGTGTGTGAAGATGTTGTCAGTGTGAAAAATGGTTCAAGTTAGGTGGTGACTTAGCTTGAACTGTTTTTATTTTTGGCTCAAACCATACGATATGTAATACAAAGCTACTTAAGTGTAGCAAACAGAATCTTTATATTGTGTGTGAAGATGTTGTCAGTGTGAAAAATGGTTCAAGTTAGGTGGTGACTTAGCTTGAACTGTTTTTATTTTTGGCACAAACCACATGATATGTAATACAAAGCTACCAAAGCGTAGTAAACAGAATCTTTATATTGTGTGTGAAGATGTTGTCAGTGTGAAGAAGCGGTTCAAGTTAGGTGGTGACTTGGCTTGAACTGTTTTTATTTTTGGCGCAAACCACATGATATGCAATATAAGTTTAATACTTTTAAAAGCCCCGTAAGTTATAACTTACGGGGCTTTTTTAGTTAATTTTTAATTTGATATTCTTTTTTTAATTTACTTATTTGCACTTTATGTGAAATCAAGAAGGTATTAAATTTCTTGATTATGTCAGGGTAGTCAATCGACGATAATAAAAAGGCTTGTAAATCTGTCGGCAATTCGTTTTGAAAATAAACAGGTCGGGTTAATTTAAAGTATTTTTGGAGGTTATAATTTAATACATCGTTAGATATGTAAATACACTCCACTCGCTCTTTTAAAAGCAACTCTATTAATTCAATTACGTTAGCTGTTTCTATTAACTCAACGTTTTCATTATTCATTAACGGTTTAAAGCTTTGAGGCGTAAACCCTCTTACCGTTGCAAAACTAATGCATTCATCAATAGTGATATTTTTATTTAAACTCGCAATGCCCGTTTTAGTCACAACGGTTGGCTGCGAATAAATAATTTTATTTACATCAATAAATGAAGCTTTGTAGCTTGGTTTCCAGCTAGGGTTATCTGGATACTTAAAGTCGACATGGCGATGTTCCACAAATTCTTTGTAAAGTCGATTAATAGGTAGTGTGTAAAACTCAAACTTAAAGTCATGCTGCTGGGCAAACAAGGTAAGTAACTTTTGACTAAAACCATAATAGTCGCGGTTATCAGCCCCACTACCATCGTAGTATGGAAGGTATTCTATATTCTCTACGCCTACTACGTAATGAGTCGCTGATTTAGCGTTGTTTATCAAAAGCAGTAAAGCGAATGGCAAATATATTAACTGCGTTGCTATTTTTATAAATTGATTCATTAATAACCTAAGTAATATTATTGACAATTAGCTGCACGCTTTAATTTTAACAAATTTGCAAAGATTATGATAAGCCTATTTTGTTTTATGCAAAAAAAAGCCTGATTAAAATCAGGCTTAGCAAAGAAAGGGTTTAGCTTTTATCTCTCGGTACAAAATCAAGGACTGTTGCATTAATACAGTAACGATCGCGACCTCTTGGACCTTCACCTGGAAATAAATGCCCTAAGTGTATGCCTGTACTTTTAGAGCGAAGCTCAATGCGTGTCATGCCCCAGCTGCTATCGTCGTGCTGTGTTACGTTGTTTTTTACAGGATGAGTAAAGGACAACCAACCAGTACCTGAGTTAAACCTATTGCTTGTATCAAATAGTGGCTCGCCACTTAATTTATCAACAAAAGTACCGTCTGGTGTGTTTTTAAACTCTTTGTACTCTTTACAGTAAGGTCTATCTGTTCGTGCATCAAATGCAACTTTATAAGCATCACTGTTACCTAATTTAAAAGCGCCTAATGCTTTATAAAACTCTTCAGGCGTTGCGTAACCTTGACGGCCATATACCTCAACGCCATTTTCTAAAAACAAAATGGTTGGTGTTGCCCACGTGGCTGACTTAATAGTTAAATCATCAAGTTGGTCAGCATGGCGAAACGACATTGGTATTGTTCCTTTGTAATCATTTGCGACTGCTTTTTTAAACTTTTCACAGTATGGGCAGTATTCACGTGAATCAAGTACCACTATTTGCTTTCCTGATAATAAAGCCGTGTTATCTACTTTTTCTACAGGTGTTTTATTAAAAACAACACCGGTAGAGTGATCTGGGCAATAGCCATTAGGGTTCTTTTCTAAATAATTTTGATGATACTCTTCTGCCGTTACAAAACCTTGAAGCGGTTTAATAACTGTTTCAATTTTGCCATAGCTCGCATCAGTTAAAAGCTGCTGATATTGCGATTTAACTTGCTCAGCTACTTTAGCTTGCGCATCAGTGGTCGTTAATACAATTGAGCGGTATTGCGTACCAATGTCGTTACCTTGGCGATTTTTTTGCGTAGGGTCGTGACTTTCAAAATAGTTTTTTAAGAGATCTTCTGCTGAAATTATATTGCTGTTATACATAACTTGTACAACTTCAGCATAATTGTTCTCGTCAAAACGACGAGACTGATCAGTAATGTTTCTGTAGGTAGCTTTAAAGCCATTGCCGTCAGCATACCCCGATTCAGCATCAATAACGCCATTAAGCGCTTCGTAGCGTTTTTCCGCTCCCCAAAAACAACCTGATCCAAGTACAATGGTTTCTACATGCATGGTGGCTTCTACATTACTGTGCTCAACCTTTTCCATAGATAAAGCAAAGCTGCCTGCGCTAAATATAATAGCAGCGCCTGATAAATATAATAAATGCTGGTGTTTCATAAAGTACCTCTTAAACAAGTGCGTGCTAACTAAGACCTCCTTATCCTAATTTTCATTTCAACCTAATTACTTATTTAGTACGAAGCGTATTAAGTTTTGGTCTTCAATAAGTTAAATACGATTAATTGAATATAAAACTACTCTTAAAGTAAGTTGGGCAATAAACATAACCACTTAGTCGCAATGGTGTAAATAAATTAATAAAACTGTGTTACGTTTAAATTATGTTGTACAAATAGGTTTATTTAATGAAGCCAGCTCCTCATATTTATGCATTAACAAACAGTAGTTTACTGTTTGATGCATCGCATTTAGACGCTACAGATATACTCTCTATTCAAAAAAAAATTTGGGCTTTAGCTAGCCACTGTAAAAGCACTGATGAATTTAGCGATTTGGTGCCGGCCATGAACTCGCTCACTCTTTATTTAAAATCAGATAAACACTTAAATAAGTGGTTACAAGTGCTACCTTCGCTGTGGAATGATATTAAAACGAGTACTTTTAAGGGGCAGCATCACTTAATCAAAACCACATACAAGGGTGAGGACATTAATTACGTGGCTCGCTATCATAATTTAAGTGCCGATGAAGTTATTAATATTCATAGTAAAACCAAGTACCACGTTTTATTTTTAGGCTTTCAGCCCGGTTTTGCTTACCTACATGGCTTAAATGAGCAATTACATACACCAAGACGTGATGAGCCACGCATTAAAGTTCCTAAAGGCTCTGTTGCGATAGGTGCTGCACAAACCGGCATTTACCCCGCAGATACCCCAGGTGGTTGGCATATAATAGGTCATACAGATACTGCTTTGTTTGATTCGACCTCTGAGCAACCTTGTTTAATTCAACCAGGAGATACGCTTGAATTTGTTCCGCACGTTAATAAAGGAGCAAATCATGATTAAAGTACTTAAAAGTGGTGTATTACTTACAATTCAAGATTTTGGCCGTGAGGGCTACCGCCATTTAGGTGTAAGCAAAGCGGGTAGCTTAGACCCTATTGCACAAATCATTGCTAATAGATTACTTAACAATAACGACAATGATGCCGTTTTAGAAATAACTGTGGGTTTGTGCGAACTGGAATTTACCTGCGACACAGTAATTGCGCTTCATGGTGCAGATTTGCAAGCAACCCTTGATGGACATGCAATTTATCCTGGTTGGACATACGCAGTAAAAAACAAACAAGTCCTAAGTTTTGCTACTGGTAGAGCAGGCTTAAGAGCTTATTTAGCAGTGAAAGGCGGTATACAAAATGCTGAAGTTATGGGTTCTAAATCTACAGATTTAAACGCATGTTTTGGTGGTTTTGAAGGTAGATCTCTCACCTCTGGTGATAAAATACCTATTACTCCTTATTATGGAGAGTTTAAAAAGGTAGGCGCAATTGCTCCCGCCCAGCGCAAACTTATACGCCTGCATCCAAGTCCTCATGCCGACTTATTAGGCGAGACTTTACTTAGCAACTTTGTGTCTACCGCTTTTAAAGTCAGCAATAATAGTAACCGAATGGGTGTAAGGCTTGAGCATAAGAATAATTTGGGGCATTCGCACTCTTTGCCATCATTAGGGGTGAGCCCTGGGAGTATTCAACTCCCACCAAGTGGAGAGCCAATTGTGTTACTAAATGATGGCCAAACTACAGGGGGCTACCCTCTGCTAGGGACTGTTATTGAAGCCGACTTACGTCAATTTGCACAGTTTAGACCTATAGATACTGTTGAGTTTAAATATGTAACGTTTGAAGAAGCAGCGAAGGCGAAGCAGAAACTTGACGGACACCTACATCAATTGAGCCTTGCACTTAAAATAACCTATAAAAATATTCTAAAAATAAATAGGAAAACTATGTTCGACTTAAATTATTGGCCCTGATAATCGTTTTATACTGTTTTTTTTGTATTGTGTAGGTATGGCATTTTTAATTGAAGGTCATGGCGCAAGCCCTGCTCCATTAGTTGCGCTCGGCATGTATAGCGGCTATTGCAGTGCGTTAATGACGCCTATGACAGCAAATTTAATATTCTTCCTGCAACTCTTTTTGACTTAAAAGATAAGTACTATGTAATTAAGGTTCAAATTCAGACGGCAGTTACCTTACTCGCCGTTAATATTATTTTAATGTATAGCTTGGTGTGTAATGACTAAATCAACTTCTTCTATGGCGTGTGTATTAATAACCGGCTTTGCGCCTTTTGGTAGCGAAACTATCAATCCTTCTTGGCAAGCAGTGCAAAAACTTGATGAAACTATCATCATGAAACACAAAATATGTACACTAGAACTTGCCTGTGAGTTTAATACGTCTATTAGTCAGCTTATAAACGCCATTGAGTCACATAATCCGGCGGTTGTTTTATGTATAGGTCAAGCTGGTGGGCGCAGCGAAATATCAATTGAGCGTATTGCAATAAACGTTGACGATGCACGCATTAAAGACAATGCAGGTAAGCAACCTGTCGATTCACCAATAGAAAAAAATGGCCCTGATGCCTATTTCACTAATTTACCCATAAAGCGTATGTTACAAGCACTGCACAACAGCAATATTCCTGCTGCCATTTCCAATACGGCAGGTACGTATGTATGCAATCACGTTATGTATGGCCTTATGCATTACATAAATGATCACTGCGCTGTAATGAAAGGTGGCTTTGTGCATATTCCTTATTTACCAAGCCAAGCTGTGCACCACAATGGCGCACCAAGCATGTGTGAAGACACTGTTATTAACGCGCTAAAAGTGATGATTGCACAAGCTTTGAACAATAATAACGACGTAAAAATAGCCGCAGGCACCACGCATTGACCACTTTGGTGCGGTTATATATAACTTGGTGCATAAATTATTCTTAATTAATTATAAAAGCTATGTGACTTGAGTAATTTTTTCTGATAAAACAAGGTTTCGCAGCACAGCAAATTGGCTTTGCTGCACACATAATAGGAATGAGGAGTTACTATGTGTTCAATTTTTGGGGTATTAGATATTAAATCTGATCCCGCTCAATTGCGTACCCAAGCAATTGAAATGTCAAAGCTGCTTAGACACCGTGGCCCAGATTGGTCTGGTGTATATGCATCTGAAAAAGCTATTTTAGTACATGAGCGTTTAGCTATTGTTGGTGTATCAAGCGGTGCACAGCCTTTATACAATCCTGAAAAAACAAATATTTTAGCGGTTAATGGCGAGATTTATAATCATAAAGAACTTGCAGCAGAGCTAGATGTTGATTTTACTTTTCAAACTCAATCAGACTGTGAAGTTATTTTAGCGCTTTATAAACAAAAAGGATCTGACTTTTTAGATGATCTAAATGGCATTTTTGCATTTTGTTTATACGATGAAGAAAATGACGCTTACTTAATTGGCCGTGACCATATTGGTATTATCCCGCTTTACACTGGTCACGACGAGCACGGTAACTTTTACGTTGCTTCAGAGCTAAAAGCACTCTCTCCAATTTGTAAGCATATTGAAGAATTTCCACCAGGGCATTACCTGTACAGCAAAGATGGCAAAATCACGCCTTATTACAAGCGTGATTGGGAAACATTTGATGCAGTTAAAGATAACAGCGCACAAGCGCAAGACGTTAAAGATGCATTAGAAGCGGCCGTTAAACGCCAGCTAATGTGTGATGTACCATACGGTGTATTACTTTCTGGTGGTTTAGACTCATCGGTTATCTCTGCTATTACCCAGCGTTTTGCTGCCAAACGTATTGAAGATAACGATGAAAGCGATGCATGGTGGCCTAAGTTGCATTCTTTTTCAGTAGGCCTTGAGGGTTCACCTGATTTAGCCGCTGCTCAAAAAGTAGCTGACATGATTGGTACTATTCACCACCCTATCATTTTTACCATTCAAGAAGGTATTGATGCTCTGCGTGAAGTGATTTACCACATTGAAACGTATGATGTAACAACGATTCGTGCCTCTACACCTATGTACTTAATGGCTCGCCAAATTAAAGCGATGGGCATTAAAATGGTGTTATCTGGCGAAGGTGCTGATGAGCTATTTGGTGGTTACTTATACTTCCATAAAGCCCCTAACGCACAAGAGTTTCATGAAGAGCTAAACCGTAAAGTATCAAAACTGCATATGTTTGACTGTTTACGTGCTAATAAATCAATGGCAGCATGGGGCGTTGAAGCACGTGTACCGTTCCTTGATAAAGAATTTGTTGATGTTGCTATGCGTATCAACCCTGAAGCCAAAATGTGTAAAGATGGCAAAATTGAAAAACACATTTTACGTGAAGGTTTTGATGGCTACTTGCCTGATGAAGTTTTATGGCGCCAAAAAGAGCAATTTTCAGACGGTGTTGGTTACAGTTGGATTGATACGTTAAAAGAGTTTGTAAATGAGCAAGTGAGCGATCAAGAGCTTGCAAATGCTAAATTTAAATACCCTATTAATACGCCAGATTCAAAAGAAGCTTACTACTACCGTACTATTTTTGAATCGCACTTTCCTGGTGATGCATCAGCTAAATGTGTACCACATGGTAAATCGGTAGCGTGTTCGACTCCTGAAGCACTTGCATGGGACGCATCGTTCCAAAACAATGCAGATCCATCAGGTCGTGCTGCGGGCGTTCATAACGACGCGTATGCAAGCAAAGGATAACACTCTTTGTTTAACGAAGCGTAAGCCCAAATGGCTTACGCTTCGCTGTATAAAACTCACTTCCACCGAATCTGTTTTTTATAGCCCTGCAAATAACTTAAAAGGCTCAAGTGCTTTAATTGTTATTTATAAAATTGGGTTAACATCAAAAACAATGCAATATATTGCATCACAATCAAACCACCCTGCTACCGTATTTTTAAATCAAAATGAGATAACTAAACGCCATTGTAATATTCGCTGGTTCAACCAAACAAGTGAAATTAAACGCTGTGGGCATGGTACTTTAGCGGCCGCTAATTTTTTAATAAAGTATTTTGGTTATTGCCCTGAAGTATTTACATCAATGAGTAATGAGCGCTTTACTATAAGAGTAAAAAAACAACGCGCACAGTTGTTACTAAAAAGTATAGAGCCTAAAAAAAGCGAATTAGCTAAAGGTGAGTTAAAAAGTGTGTTTTCATCCGCAATAAAAGCAGCCTACAGTACCGGTGATAAAAACGGTTATACGGTTGTATTATTTAATGAAGAATTTAATAAAGAATTTAGTAAAGAGTTTAGTAAAGACGTTGAAAAAGACGATTTAAAAAGCTTACACGTTGATTTTAAAGCTTTGAGTAAACTCCACAAAAATGCAATAATTGCACTCAGTATAAAAAATAAAGACAAGAAAAATGCCATAGCGCATTTTAGATATTTTGCACCCCAGTTTGGAGTAAATGAGGACAGTGCAACGGGCTCTGCGGTATCTGTTATTGCCCCCCTGCTATTTAGACTATACGGTTTAAATAAAGCTAAGCTTATACAGCAATCAAATAATGGCGCATTGCTAAACTATGAGTTTAACAATGCTAAAGTTGTCATTTACTAGGGCGTGTTGATCTTTGCGAATTGAAATTTGTTCAATCTAGGGGCGATTAAATCGCGGCGCGAGGTTTGTAACCTAGTGGGCTAAGTAAAAATCGAGCAACAAAGAGTTTATCGCCCCTAGGCAGAACCCGAAGGGCAGCACATGTTTGGCATTTATGCTGCGTTATCGCCTATTTATGTGGAATAACCACACTTCATAGGCTCTACCTTGCCTAAAAACCAAACATATTGCTGCAAATTCAACTATCAAAGATCAACACGCCCTAAACATATTAAGTAAACGTTTATAGCGGTCGTAATAAGCACAATGCAAAATAGTTACTATCGTCTTGCCATGTTTGCTCTAACTTTAAATTAGCTTGCGCTGCAAGCTGCTTAAACGATTCGAGCGTGTACTTATGAGAGTTTTCTGTATGGATACTTTCGCCTTCAATAAAGTCTATTTGCTGATCATTTATAACCACGCTTTGATTACAGTTACTTACTAAATGCATTTCAATACGGCTATGTTGCTCGTTAAAGCGTGACTCGTGGCTAAAGTTATCTAAATTAAATGTGCCGTTTAGCTCGTTATTAATACGTTGTAGTAAATTTTTATTAAATGCGGCGGTGATTCCCGCTTTATCGTTATATGCATCAAGTAACACTTGGCGCTCTTTTACTAAATCAACCCCAATTAATACATAACCGTTTACACCACATAAACGATGGAAATTATTCATAATTTCTATAGCTTTAACTGGGGCAAAATTACCAAGAGTAGAGCCTGGAAAATACACCAAATTGGTTTGACTATCTAAAGCGGTGTCTTTGGTTAGCTGTTTAACCATTTGGCTATGTGTAAAGTCTCCTAGTAATGGCGAAATGGCCAAATCTGGGAATAATGGTGACAAATGTGCAAGTGAATAACTGAGCATCTCCTCAGAAATTTCAAACGGTACGAAGGTTTTTACCTTTGCCATGTGCGCTAATAAATACGCGACCTTTTTACCCGAACCACACCCAGGCTCAATAATAGAGAGATTTTCAGGTAGCATTTGAGCAATCGACTGCGAGTATTGCTCTAAAATAGACAACTCCGTACGTGTAACATAATACTCTTGTAAGGATGTTATTTGCTCGAATAATGCAGCACCTTTATCATCGTAAAAATACTTACACGGAAGCGTTTTTTGTTGTTGAGTTAATCCGCTTATCACGTCGTTTAAAAATTCAGTGTCGGTTATGTTACTTTGTTTAATCGCTGTTACTTGGCTCATACTATATCCTTAGCTAGTCTTATCCCGCTGCACATCCACGCTTGATGTGGGTAATAAAAATTTCGGTATGTTTGTCGTAAATGGTTTTGAGGGGTAAACACACACCCACCCCGTAACACCATTTGGTTATTCATAAATTTACCATTGTATTCCCCTGCTACTCCTTCAATAGGCTTAAAACCGGGGTATGGCAAATATGCACTGTTTGTCCATTGCCAACATGAATCCGTTAACTGGTTTATTTCAGTATCATCTTTTGTTTGTTGTGGTGTTAGATAGTTATTATTAGTGTCTGTTGAAGGTGTATTTTTAGCTGCATATTCCCACTCGAACTCTGTAGGCAAGCGAGCCTTTACAAAATTAGCGTAGGCGCTGGCCTCAAAATAACTAACATGGCTGATGGGAGCACTTAAATTTAAAGGCTGCAATCCATAGTGTGTAAACTCAAACCATTCGTTATTTATGTAATGCCAATATAATGGATGCGTTAAACGAGTGTTTTGAATATGCGCCCAACCGTCGCTTAACCAATATTGTGGATTGCTATATCCACCGGCATTTATAAAGTCTAAATATTCACCATTAGTGACCAATCTATTAGCAAAACTGAATGGATGAATTAGTACTTGGTGTTTGGGGCACTCTTTATCATATGCAAATTCATCGTCGGCATTTGTACCAATATTAATAATGGCTTGTTCAAAATTGATAAAATTAAGGGGTTTAATATCAGCTGATTTTTTTTGGCTATTTAAAAGCGATGTTTTATATTGAGGAAATAATGGATTTACTGAAAAGTTATATTTGATGTCCATAAGCATTAGTTCTTGATGCTGTTGCTCGTGGTGTAACCCAAGTTCAATAATATCTTTAATGTGCGGGTTAACGTCAGTCTTAAGTAATTCAATCACGCGGCTATCTACATGTTCTCTGTAAGCTAGCACTTCGTCTAAACCTGGCCTAGATAAGCTTCCTCTGTTTGCCCGTTTAAATTGCTCTCCAATCCCATTGTAGTAAGAATTAAAAAGCATTTTATAGTGAGGGTTAAACACTGCGTACTGTTTACAATGAACACTAAGTAAAAATGTTTCAAAAAACCATGTTGTGTGTGCTAAATGCCATTTGCTTGGACTGGCATCTGCCATAGCTTGTAATTGGCAATCCTCTACAGTGAGAGGTTCTATAATAGCTAGGCTTTCGCCTCTAACGCTGCAAAAGCGTTTAACAAGTTCGTTTTGATTGGTATTGTTTGTAACGCATTCACGCATAATAGTATTAATCCTTTGCCTATCTATTTATAAAATATAGCTTAGGGCATGCTGAGCTTTTTGGATTGAAATTTGTTCAATCTAGAGGCGATTAAATCGCGGCACGAGGTTTGTAACCTAGTGGGCTAAGTAAAAACCGAGTAACAAAGAGTTAATCGTCCCTAGAAAGAACCCAAAGGGCAGTGTATGTTTGGTATTTATGCTGCGTTATCGCCTATTTATGGGGAATGACCACACTACATAGGCTCTGCCTTGCCTAAAAACCAAACATACTACTGTAAATTCAATCGCCAAAATTCAACATGCCCTAATGTTGTGTTAAATCATATTCATATTACAACTTGATTAAAGGTGCTTATCGGCTTATAAATTTATAATAGCCTTGAAGAGAAATTTGCTCTTCGCTAGCCGGTTTTTGATTATTCTTACGTGCATGCAAGCATGAAAAATAACGCATAAGCTGTTACCGAACCGCTAAGCTATAAATCTAGGAGCGATTAAATCGCGACTAGACTTAACAAATTTCAATCCTAAAAGACTAACAAGCCCTAATATTTAAGCATTAATTAAGCTACTTAAAAATGATCTTTTTTTACTTAACCAAGTAAATTAATACTTTTAATAGCAAACTAAATTTTAACGTTCACTGAATTTTTAAATTTAGGGCTTTTAAATGAAAAAATCATGAATTTGGCCATATAAACAGCGTTTTAAATACAAATTCATTTACATTTAATATTTAACTCATACACTACTAGCTGTATGATCACGCTTCAAATTAGTTAGTCTTCAAATAATTACGGTATTACTTTTTACTTAATATTTAAAGACTAATGTAATTCGATATGACGCCGAATTTATTTTGGCTTGTTAGGACAACTAAAGAGGTATTGCATGAAGGAAAATCATGACAAATATAGTATTGACAACACGGATTACACCGTAGGTCAGGACAACGTACAAAAGTGGGGGTTTGATATTCACAACCCTGTTTTTGGAACTAGTGCGGGCCTGATTGTCATCTTTTTAATCGCCATACTTGTTACCGACCCACAAACTGCAAAAACAGCGCTTGATAGTATCAAGACCGATATTATTAATAATTTTGATGCCCTATTTATGTGGGCTGCTAACTTCTTTGTACTCTTTTGTTTAGCACTTATTGTTTCTCCTTACGGTAATATTCGCCTTGGTGGTGATGGCGCTAAACCTTCTCACTCTCGCGTTTCATGGCTTGCTATGTTATTTGCTGCCGGTATGGGTATCGGCCTTATGTTTTGGGGCGTTGCTGAACCAGTTGCTTACTTTACTGGTTGGTACGAAACACCGCTTAATGTGGCCGCTAATACACCAGAAGCTGCAAAATTAGCAATGGGCGCAACTATGTTTCATTGGGGTCTTCACCCTTGGGCTATTTACGCTGTTGTTGGTTTATCTCTTGCATTTTTTACCTATAACAAAGGTTTACCACTTTCAATTCGTTCTATTTTTTACCCTATATTAGGTGATAGAGCTTGGGGTTGGCCTGGTCATATCATTGATATCTTAGCTGTACTTGCTACGTTATTTGGCCTTGCAACATCTTTAGGTTTAGGTGCGCAGCAAGCTTCTGCAGGCATTAACCATGTATTTGGTACAGAAGGTGGCATTGGCTCTCAAATTCTAGTTATTGCGGGTGTAACACTTTTAGCCATTGTCTCTGTGGTTCGTGGTATTGACGGTGGTGTGAAACTACTAAGTAATGTAAATATGCTAATTGCGTTTTCATTATTATTGTTTGTATGTTTAGTAGGCTTTGCTGTAGCAATGGGTAATGTACCCACTACCGTGATGGGCTATGTAGAAAATATTATTCCATTGAGTAATCCTCACGGTCGTGAAGACGAAACATGGATGCATGGTTGGACTGTGTTTTACTGGGCTTGGTGGATTTCCTGGTCACCGTTTGTAGGTATGTTTATCGCGCGTGTATCACGTGGTCGTACAATTCGTGAATTCTTAATTGCGGTTTTACTTATTCCTACTCTAGTTACTGTTTTATGGATGTCTATTTACGGTGGTATTGCGATTGATCAAGTAGTTAATGGTGTTGGTGCGTTAGGCACTAATGGTTTAACTGATGTACCTTTAGCTATGTTCCAAATGCTTGATGAATTACCTTTATCTAATATTTTATCGTTTATTGCAATTTTATTAGTGTTGGTATTTTTCATTACGTCATCTGACTCTGGTTCATTAGTAATTGATTCAATTACAGCTGGCGGTAAAATTGATGCACCGGTACCACAACGTATATTTTGGGCATCGGTTGAGGGCGCAATTGCAGCTGCTTTACTTTGGATTGGTGGCACACAAGCAATTGAAGCACTACAAGCAGGCGCTGTCTCTACAGGCTTGCCATTTACTATTGTATTATTATTTATGTGTTTAAGTTTAGTTTTAGGTTTACGAACTGAGCCTCGCCCAGTTAAATAATACTTTTAGTAAGTAACACTTTTAATTAGTAACGAAAACGCCGCAATTTTTGCGGCGTTTTTTTGTTTGGTCATTAAAAGCTAGAACCACAGCTCTGAGATTGGAGTATCTACACGATAATGATAACTCAGTTGCGCTTGTAAAAGTTCTGCTGTAGCAAGTGCATCCGTTAACGCATTGTGATTTTGATATGCTGGTAGGGAATAACGCGCACGGCAATCTGTTAGCCTAAGAGAACCTAATTTTGTGTTAAACAATCGCCCTAATAAACCCTGCCTTGCTTTTAGTGCTCTTTTTTCTATTTCCATTGTATCAACAAGTGCAAACTCAATACCTTCTTTAAGCCTTAACAATAACGCATTATTTAAAAAGTGACGTTCTATTGCGGCATAATGCACCACGACAACTTTACCACTGAGCGCTTCAAGTAAAGGCTCTATAATTTGATTAAAGTCGGGGGCGTCGTCCACCTCAGAATGCGTTATTCCATGTATTAAAATAGACTCTTCATGAAGGTTTCGCCTAGGCTGCACAACCCAATGCCGACTGTGCTTACAATAAATGCGCTCTAAATTGAACGGCACCAAACCAACACTCACTATATCGTCGTTTTGACTATTTAAGCCTGTTGTTTCAAAATCCATTGCTACAAAAGGCACGTCTTTTATTGCAGCTTTGTTTTGATTATAAGCACCCGCATAAAAGTGTTTTAGGAGTTTATTTTTGGTGCTATTGGCAAGCTCGTTATACCTAGCTTGCCAATCAATTGCTTTATGATTACGCGGATTCATAGGCTACTTCACACCAGAGTTTGCTGTGTAGCTAAATTTTAAATAGCTTTGTGCTTTTTCTAAAATGGCGAATGCCTCTTTTAAGTTTCGTTGCTCGAACGGAGAAAGTAAATGTGGATCTAAGTCGTTATCGGGCTCTTCGCCCTTCTCTATTTGCCACGCTTGATGGCGAATTCGCATCATGGCAATATACTCAAGTGCGTCACGTAAATCTTGCGCTTTACCCTGTGGTAACAGCTTAGCTTCAATAATATCTTCTAGCCGCTCAAACGAATTTTGTTTACGTGAGCCAATAGCCAATGCGTGCACGCGAATAACATCAGAAAGAGGTGCAGTCCCTCTTCGCTTTAAGTTCATTGAACGCTTATGTTGGCCATTATGCTCCATAACAAAGCCTTTAAAGAAACCTAGTGGAGGTGTTCTATTTCTAGCATTTGCTGCCATATTAGCTAAAAATACGCGATTTACTTTACTTTGTTTTGCTATAAATATTTTAAGCTCGTCGGCCCACTTGGTTTTACCCCACACACCGTCTAAGTCAAAAAATATAGAACTATTAAGCAATGCTTGTGGTTTTGGCTGCGCGATCCAATCTGCAAATTGATCGAACCACTGTGAGCGAGTTTTACGCCATTTTTTAAACGACGCCATAATTTCTCCATCACAGTAGGTGTAACCACACTGCGCTAAACCATCACACACAAAATCGGCAATATTTTGAAAATACGCGTTATGTTTTTCGTCGTCATAACTGTCATCTAAAATAAGCGCGTTGTCTTGATCGGTTACAATAAGTTGCTCGTCTCGAGCCATTGAGCCCAGAGCAATAAAACAGTAAGGCACAGGAGGTGGCCCAAACTTTTCTTCTGCTAATACAAGTAGTCTTTGTTTAAATGTACGCCCTATAACAGCCATGGCTGTACCAACCATGTGTGAGTTTGCATCTTCATTCACCATACGAACAAACACATTGGGCAATTGGCGTGCATAATGCGCCAAATCCTCTATTGTTTGTTGAGCCAGTATGCCACGTACAAGTAATAAGCTGCTTTGGGATTCATAACGCAAAATATCAGAGAGGGAGATAACGCCTATTGGGCGTCTTTTCTGTACTACTGGCAAATGATGTAAGTTATCTCTAAGCATGGCCAATACAGCTTCGAAAATATAGTCATTAGCATCTAATAGTACTAAGTTAGTGGACATAATGTCTTTTGCTTGCGTGTTAAAGGCAAGCCCTTTAGCCACTACTTTAGTGCGTAAATCCCTATCGGTTATTATACCAACTACTTGTCCATCATCTTCTTCTGGGTCATCATTTATGGGTTTATTTACATCGGTTACCAACACTGACGATACCGCCTCTTCGGTCATTAATTTAGCGATATCTTGTATCGTAGAGGTTGCATCTACGGTGACTACATCTCTGTGAATTAATGATTTTACCTTCGCGGTTGTCAGGTCATTGCCATCGGCTTGTTCGACAATAGCTTGATGCAAACGCACGTTACCGTCTGTTTCGAAGTAATCAGCAAATGCATCAAACTCATCACAGTAACGATTAAATAGCTCGACATTTATGCAATATACTAACGTATCTTCAAGAGCAGTTGCAGGAAAACGTACCTTACGGTTCATCAGTAAACCCATTTGACCAAATATACCTGCGGTAGCCAAACGATTATACAGCTCGCCATTTCGGCGGTACATTTCTACAGAGCCACTTCTAATTACATACAAATCAGAAATGTCTTGTCCAAAACTCAAGATATCTGTTTTTGCTCTAAAATAAGCCACTTCTACTTGTTGAGCTAGCTCATTAAGCGCTTTTTGAGGTAAGTCATCAAAAGGAGGATGTTGTGCTAAAAATTGTGCGATTTCAACTTGTTCGGCTTGCATAAATCCCTTCCTGTATGCGCATTAAAATGACTAAATCTGTTTTTCAGATTAACACTATCATCGGGGTGTGAAAACAATTACTGTACAAATTTAGGCACAAAAAAAGAGCCTAAATAGACTCTTTAAATGTAATACTTATTGTATAAATTTATTTACCGCGCTGAGCGTCTTTTTGGGCTTTTTTAGCTTCTTTACGTTGCTGTAAAACAGCTTGTGCTTCATTACCAATATGGCCCTCACCACGCGCTTGCGCTAATTCTATTTGCTTTTGGCGCTCTGCAAAACGTGCGCGTTGTTCGTCCGTTACTTCTTCAATACAATGATGACAAGAGACGCCCTCCATGTATTCAGGCTTTAACTTTTCGTCTTCTGTAATTGGCATACGACACGCGTGGCATTGATCATAAGAGCCTTTTTGTAGGTCATGATCAACCGCAACGCGATTATCAAATACAAAACACTCGCCTTCCCACATGGTTTCTTCTTTTGGCACTTCTTCTAGGTATTTTAAGATACCGCCTTCAAGGTGATAAACTTCATCAAAACCTTGCTCTTTCATGTAGGCTGTCGATTTTTCGCAGCGGATACCGCCGGTACAAAACATCGCCACTTTTTTGTGTTTCTCAGGGTCTAAGTTTTCTTTTGCCCACTGTGGAAATTCGCGGAACGTTTTGGTATTTGGATCGACCGCATTTTGAAATGTACCAATTTCAATTTCGTAATCATTACGTGTATCAATTAAAATTACTTCAGGGTCAGATATAAGTGCGTTCCACTCATTTGGCTTTACATAGCTACCCACAACTTTAAGCGGATCTACGCCTTCAACGCCCATCGTTACAATTTCTTTTTTTAGTTTTACTTTAGTGCGGTAAAACGGACATTCATCGTCATAAGATTCTTTTGTAACGATGTTTTTTAAATTTGGTTGCTCATCTAGCCATGCTAATAAGTTGTCTATCCCTTCTCGTTTTGCAGAAACAGTGCCGTTTATACCTTCGGCAGCGAGCAATAAAGTACCGCGTACTTCATTTGCTTCCATCACTTCTAGTAATGGCTTACGGATAGCTTCAAATTCAGGTAAACCTACAAACTTATACAGCGCACACACTACAAAGTGATCGCCCGTTACATTATCTTTATGAACAACAGTCATTATATTTCCTATTTTGCCTTGTTAGCCAATATTGGCGTTTACCGAATCGTAAATCCGGCGCATATGGGGCGCGTATTTTACGCTTTTTTAGTTTAATTGCAAAAAATAGCGCTATAGATTGGTTTTTACTGTTAGCGACCTAGCTGTGTAAGCTATAATGCGCTGATAAATTTATAGAGTTAATTTGCTCATTTTGGAGAAACACACATTGCAGTTTACTGATCTTGGGATTGATACACGCCTTGAAACACAACTAGCACATCAAGGGATCACCCAGCCCACCGATATTCAAGCGCATGCAGTGCCTACCGCACTTGCAGGGCATGACATTTTCGCTCAGTCTAAGACTGGGTCGGGCAAAACCTTGGCGTTTTTATTACCTGCTGTACAAAGGGTTATGAAACAAAAAGCACTCAGTAAACGCGATCCTCGTGTACTTATTGTTGCTCCTACGCGTGAGCTTGCTACGCAAGTATTTACTCAGCTGCGTTTATTAATTGCTGGTACAGCCATTAAGGCCGTAAAAATACTTGGTGGCGAAAACTTTAATGACCAAATAAAAGCTCTTAGAAACGACCCACAATTCGTAGTTGCTACACCAGGGCGTTTAGCTGATCACATTACAAAACGTACATTACAATTGAGCGGACTAGAACTGCTTATTTTTGATGAAGCCGATCGTATTTTAGATTTAGGCTTTACCGAGCAGTTAAAAATGATTAACGAGCAAGCTAATCACCGTCTACGCCAAACGTTATTGTTTTCTGCAACACTTGACCATGCACAAGTAGATGCACTATCACGTAACCTATTAAAAAAACCAAAGCAAATTACGCTAAGTGCAGCAAATGAGCAACATAGTGATATTAAACAAACGTTATACCTTGCCGATCACCTTGATCATAAAGAAGCGTTATTAGAGCATTTTTTAAACCAAGATGATGTTGGTCAATGTATTATCTTCACAGCAACGCGTTCTGACACGAGCCGTTTGAGTGAAGCCCTTAATGCTAAAGGCTTCAAATCTGTAGCGCTTGCTGGTGATTTAACGCAAAACAAACGTTTAGATATCATGGATTCGTTTAGTCGCGAAAACTTTAAAATATTGATCACCACCGACGTTGCATCTCGTGGTTTAGATTTATTAAGCGTAACGCACGTTATTAACTTTGATTTACCAAAACACGCTGAAGAGTATGTACACCGCATAGGTCGTACAGGACGTGCTGGCTTTAAAGGAAATGCAATTTCATTAGTTGGCCCAAAAGATTGGGCAAGTTATTTAGCTATTAAAGCATTTTTAAATGACGAATTAAAATTTGCGAGCGTAGAGAGCCTAAAAGCTAAGTTTAAAGGTTTAAAAGAGAAAAAACCTGAGGCAGCGTGGGACAAATCTAAAGAAAAAGCCGCCGCTGTTAAAAAGCCTGCATTTAAGCGCAAAGCTAAACCTAAAAAGCCTACAGCACCAATTAAAGCACCGATGAACATTGATGGCGATACACCAATGCGCCGTAAAAAAAAGCCTGAGCAGGAATAATTATGAGTTACCTAGGAACCACACAAACATTATTTGTAAAAGAAGTGAGTAACGAAGGTGCTTACTTAGACGGCCATGATTTAGGTGAAGTATTTTTACCAAAACAAGAAATAAAACATGAGCTTGAAGCAGGCGATAGTATTAGTGTATTTATCTTTTTAGACAATGCTAATTTAGCCACAGCAACAATAAAGAAACCACATGCTCAAGTAGGCGAGTATGCCCTACTACGCGTTAAAGAAATAAATAGTATTGGGGCATTTTTAGATTGGGGGCTTGAGAAAGATGTGCTTGCACCTTTTAATGAACAAAAGCCACGCATGCAAGAAGGCCATTCTTATTTAGTACGCCTGTATCTTGATAATGCAAGCCAACGTATTTGTGCCTCAAACAACTTTAATCGTTTCCTATCAAAAGATGAGCCGCAATATACTCACTTACAAGAAGTGGATTTAATTGTTGCTGGCAAAACAGATATTGGCTACAAAGTATTAATTGAAGAGTCGCACTTCGGTGTTGTTTTTTACAATATGGTATTTAAAAGCTTATTTGTGGGCCAAAAGCTTAAAGGCTATATTCAAAAAGTACGTGACGACGGAAAAATTGACGTTGTACTAGAAAAGCCAGGTATGGGAAAAGTAAGTGACCTTGGTGAAACTATTATGCAAAAGCTTAAAAACGAAGGCGGTGTTATTCCACTTGGTGATAAGTCTGATCCTGAAGCAATAAAGAAGATGTTTTCTACAAGTAAGGCTAATTATAAAAAAGCAATTGGTGGCTTATTTAAACAAGAGTTAATAGATATTGAAGCGAAATCCATTCGCTTAAGATCTTAATTATAATTGGCTGTAATTACTAATAATACCTGTTTGTAATTAACCTAAAATATATTTATAAGGCAATGTACATTGCGTATATTGCCTTGAATAATCAAGCACTTCAACTTCCGACTCAAGATTGAGCGGCGCCAAACGAAAAACCTTTTTTTCACATTCTGTTTTTTTATCATCAAGCTTTGATATACATTCACTAACGCTTACATGCTGAGATATGAGTGTATCTTCATTTTTGTAACACAGATGGTGAGCATAATCTTGCATTGTTTTTTTAAAATCAAACATATCGACTGGGTACGTTGGAATTATATCTGTAACGGTTGTTACACCATCGTATGCTTTATTAGAAAAAACGTACTTATTTACTGAAAAACCCGCAATAACAATTACTATAGAACCAAAAAATAACTTCAAAACAAACCCCTACTACATTTTGATTTTATTAATGTAACATAAAACTCACATAAGGTAAGGGGTTTTAGCACTATATGACTGCTTATTGTTAAATTAAGCTATAGAGTTATTAACATCACTAAGCACTTTTACTGGATTATCTGCTTGAGTAATCGGTCTGCCTATAACTAAATAGTCACTTCCTGAATCTATAGCTTGCTTAGGTGTCATTATACGCTTTTGATCACCCGCATCACTCCCTTCAGGGCGTATACCAGGCGTAACAAGCTTAAAGCTATCACCTAACTCTGTTTTTAAAGCTTTTGCTTCTTGTGCAGAACACACAACACCATCAAGCCCAGCTTCCTTTGCAAGCTTAGCTAAATAAATAACTTGCTCTTGAGCTGATTTATCAACACCTAAACGCTTAAGCTCTGTTTCATCCATACTTGTTAACACAGTAACAGCGATAAGTAATGGCGCTTTGTCACCAAATTTCTCTAGAGCCGATTTAGCTTTGCTCATCATTTCAAAGCCACCAGAAGCATGAACGTTTACCATCCACACCCCCATTTTAGCAGCTGCAGTAACCGCTTTAGCTACTGTATTAGGAATATCATGAAACTTTAAATCTAAGAAAACATCAAAACCTAAATCAATTAACTCTTTAACAAATGCAGGTCCAAAATAGGTAAACATTTCTTTGCCGACCTTGAGACGGCAAGTATCAGGAGAAAGTTGTTTAACAAAGTTTAAAGCAACTTCTTGATCATCGTAATCTAATGCAATAAGAATTTTTTTTGAGTGTTCGAAAGACATAACTATCCTAGTGAATGGCAGTAAAGTTATAAATTATGGGGTTATTAAAATCCGTCTAAGCCTCGACTTGGAACAATGGTTTCCCAATGCTTACAAGAAGGGCAATTCCAATATATGGTGTAGCTTGTAAAACCACAATGCTGGCATTGAAAATCTGGTTTTGTAGCAATATAAGAGGTTACAAGCTTATCAATTTCGTTAAGTACTTCTTTAGTATTTTTATTTTGGTCACCCATTAATTGCAGTAAAAAACTAAAACCACGAATAGTAGGTTGACGTTTTAAGCTATCAGTTAAAAATTCAAAGGCTTGCTTGGTGTGACCTTGCTCAAGTAATGCTTGGCAATGCTTTATTTTAATTAATACTCCGCCCTTCTCTAACAAGTCACTGACTAACTCGTGAAATTGATGCGTCAAATTCAATTGTTTATAACTGTGTGCCAGCTCATCAATAAACAACGGAGCAAACAAGGTAAATTGAGAGACAAGTTCACGCCAGTAATAAATAGCTTTAACGTAATCTTCTTTTGCGTAAGCAACTAACCCTAACTCGTAAAGCGGACGCACGGCTTTATAATTTAAGCTAATCGCTTTTCTCATTAGTTGGGGTGTATTGTCACTTAAAGCTGACTCACAATAAAAATTAGCAATTGCTTTAAATTGCTGTTCTTTTGAAAATAGTTCGCTATGGGCTTCAAACATGTTGATCCCTTTTTCCCACTCACGGGTTTGCGAATATAAAGTGATAATAGGGTCCAGCGCTTCTACATGCCCTGCTTTAACTAGCCAAACTAAGTGCTCTTCCGCACTATCTAGTAGTCCGGCCATTATATAATCTTCGGCTAATTCTAAACGGCTAGTTGCAGCTTGTTGTTCATTTAAGCTTGGGTGTTTTAATAGAAGTTCGTGAATTTTTATTGCGCGGTCTAATTCACCTCTACGGCGAAACATGGTGGCAAGTGTAGAATAGTGTTCAACCGAGTCGGCTGAAACTTCAAGTAAGTTGATTAAATGCTCTAAGCCTTGATCTTCTTCTCTATCGAGTAGAAATTTTAAGCCTTTGCTATATTCAGAAGTGATCTGACGATTAAGTTGATGAGCTTGGTTTTTAGCACTGTTTTTACCCATAATCCAACCGTAACCAGCGGCAACAGGTAATAGTAAAAACAAAAGCTCAATCATAGTTAGGTGTCTTTATTCGCGGCAAGCTTTTTTTTATCTTTTTCAGGCGCTAATTGCTTTTTTAAGCGGTAGTTTTGCCACTTTAATTGCGAAAACAATTTAAAGCTAATAAAACAACCAATCAAAACACCTAATAAAAAGCAGATACTTATTATTACAGCTAAAGGTAGTGTATTACTGGCTATAATGTAATTTACTTGTACTAACTGTGGGTTTTGTGACCCTAATACAAATGCACTGATAAGGCATAGTGCAACCAGAATAATTTTTAATACCTTGAACAAGTAACTACTCCACTAAGTTAACTAGGCAATGCTTTCATTCACGCGGTCGCGTAATTCTTTGCCTGGTTTAAAATGAGGTACATGCTTTCCTTCAAGCTCAACTGTATCGCCAGTCTTAGGATTACGACCTGTGCGAGGAGCGCGGAAATGCAAAGAGAAACTACCAAAACCTCTGATCTCAATACGATCTGAAGTAGATAATGAGCCGGCCATTTGTTCAAGAATTTCTTTTACAGCATTCTCAACATCTTTCACTGGAACGTGTGCGTGTTGTTCCGCAAGTATTTCTATCAATTCTGACTTAGTCATAGCGTTTCCTTAAAAAGAGATATAGGAAGGGCAAAAAATGCCCTTCCAACTAAAAACTAATTATATATTAGTCTTTTTGTGCATTTGCGAAAGCAGCTGCCATTGCGTTTTCAAACACTGGCTCTTCTTTCTTAAGCTTCTCTAGTACTTCTTTCTCTTCTGCTTCGAAAAGAGCTTTTACAGATAAGCTTAAAGTGCGGTTCTTACGATCAACACCAACGTATTTAACTTCAATCTCGTCGCCTACAGAAACAACAGTAGTTGCATCTTCAACGCGCTCTTGAGCGATATCAGCTACACGGATGTAACCTTCAACGCCTTCGATCAGTTCAACAGTTGCGCCTTTCGCATCAACTTCAGTCACTTTACCTTTAACAATAGCACCTTTTTTGTTTGCATCAAGGTAGTTATTGAATGGGTCAGCTTCGATTTGCTTAACACCTAGAGAGATACGTTCACGCTCTGGGTCAACTTGCAATACGATAGCAGTGATTTCGTCGCCTTTCTTGAATTCACGTACAGCTTCTTCGCCAGGTGTATTCCAAGAAATGTCTGAAAGGTGTACAAGACCGTCAATACCACCGTCAAGACCGATAAAGATACCGAAGTCAGTGATTGATTTGATCTTACCAGTAACTTGATCGCCTTTGTTTTGTAGACGAGCAAATTCCTGCCAAGGATTAGCAATACATTGCTTAAGACCAAGAGAAATACGACGACGTTCTTCGTCAATTTCTAAAACCATAACTTCAACAGTGTCGCCAAGGCTTACAACTTTTGAAGGATGGATGTTCTTGTTAGTCCAATCCATTTCAGAAACGTGTACTAAACCTTCAACGCCTTCTTCGATTTCCACGAAACAGCCGTAATCTGTAAGGTTAGTAACACGACCAGAAAGTTTAGAACCTTCTGGGTAACGACCAGCGATAGCTGCCCATGGATCTTCACCAAGCTGTTTAAGGCCTAGAGAAACACGAGTTTTATCTTTGTCGAATTTTAGAACTTTAACTGCGATTTCGTCGCCAACATTAACGATTTCTGAAGGGTGCTTAACACGCTTCCAAGCCATATCAGTAATGTGTAGTAGACCATCAACACCACCAAGGTCAACGAATGCACCGTAGTCAGTAAGGTTCTTAACGATACCTTTAACTTCTTGGCCTTCAACAAGGTTAGCAAGAAGCTCTTCACGTTCTTGTGAGTTTTCAGATTCGATAACTGCACGACGTGAAACAACAACGTTGTTACGTTTTTGGTCAAGCTTGATTACTTTAAATTCAAGCTCTTTGCCTTCAAGGTGAGTTGTGTCACGTACTGGACGAACATCAACAAGTGAACCAGGTAGGAAAGCACGGATTGAATCAACTTCAACTGTGAAACCGCCTTTAACTTTACCGTTGATAACACCAGTAACAGTCTCTTGCTCTTCACATGCTTTCTCAAGACGGATCCATGCTTCGTGACGCTTAGCTTTCTCACGAGAAAGGATAGTTTCACCGAAACCGTCTTCAATTGCATCTAGTGCAACATCTACTTCGTCGCCTACAGCAACTTCTAGTTCACCAGCAGCATTTTTGAACTGCTCTGCAGGGATAGCACTTTCTGATTTAAGACCAGCATCTACAAGTACAATGTTATTCTCGATAGAGATTACTGTACCTTTAACGATAGAGCCTTGCTCTGCTTCAAAACCCTTTAAGCTTTCTTCAAATAACTGCGCAAAATTTTCTGACATACGAATATACGTCTCATATATTAATACCAATAAGCAACCATGCTGCATGGGGTTGTTAAAATAGCACTGGCATCCTGCTGGCGCATAAAATGTGTTTAGCTTCGTTTAGGAAGCTTACCTTCAGAGATAGCAATATCCAATAAAGTTATTACCTTATCAAACACTTGCTGTGCATTAAGTTCGCTAGTATCGATCTCAATAGCATCCTCTGCAGGTACAAGCGGAGCAACGGTGCGATTCATATCGCGCTCGTCACGAGCTTGAATGTCCTGTAATAGACCACTTAGTGTAACATCAAGGCCGCGCGTATTCAACTCAACAAAGCGTCTACGAGCACGCTCTTCTGCACTGGCTGTTAAATATATTTTTAACGGCGCATCTTGAAAAACCACAGTGCCCATATCACGGCCATCGGCAATTAAGCCATTTTCAGTGCGAAATGCACGCTGGCGACGTAATAACGCTTCACGAACGCGAGGTAATGCTGCAACTTTTGAAGCCGCGGCGCCTACTTCTTCATTACGAATAGTAGTGGTTACATCTTCGCCTTCTAAAATAACTTTTCCTGCATTAGTTTGGCTATCTACCAAAAACTGCACATCTAAATTTGCAGCAAGCGGGACAAGCCCTTCTTCATTGTCTAATGCAATTTGGTGATGAAGTGCAGCTAAAGATAAAACACGATAAATCGCACCGCTATCTAATACATCCCACCCTAACTTGTCGGCTAACAAGCGACAAACAGTTCCTTTACCTGAACCACTTGGGCCATCAACGGTGATCACGGGCATTAATAACGCCTGCATTTAAAACCTCCTGCAATGCACACCTAAATAAACCGCGACATTATACGTCAGTTATTTAAATATATCTGCTATTAGTGTGTAACTTTTGTAATTACTTCTAATTAGCTTATTCACTGACTGACGCTAAAACATTGAAAAATGTAGGAAATGTTTTATAGGTACACTTTGGATCATTAATTGTTATTGGCTTTCCACCAACGGCAACCATTGCAAAACACATGGCTATACGGTGATCGTCGTAAGTATCAACAGCAACATCATTAAATGTTTCAGGTGGGGTAATTTCTATAAAATCTTCACCTTCTACAACCTGTGCGCCTACTTTACGAAGCTCAGTTGCCATTGCATATAAACGGTCTGTCTCTTTTACTCGCCAGTTATAAATGTTACGAATGGCTGTTGGGCCTTTGGCAAAAAGAGCAACAGTTGCAAGAGTCATAGCTGCATCAGGAATTGCATTGGCGTCAATATCCACACCTTTTAGTTCGCCTTTGCGAACAACTAAACGCTCATCATACCAATCAATTTTTGCGCCTACTTGCTCCATTACTTTGGCAAAGCCTATATCACCTTGCACCGACTTGGCACCCACGCCCTTAATTTCAATCTCACCGCCTGCAATTGCAGCCGCAGCAACAAAGTAAGAGGCAGAAGATGCATCGCCTTCAACCATTATGCGATCTAATGATTGATACTGTTGACCACCTTTAACTTTAAAGGTTGCATAATCACTGTGCTCAACATTAACTCCAAAACGTGCCATTACATCAAGTGTAATATCAATATAAGGTTTAGAGACTAAAGTACCTTTAATAGTTATTGTTGTATCACCGTTAAATAATGGCGCTGCCATTAATAGAGCGGTTAAAAATTGACTTGAAATACTGCCGTCAATTTCAACCTCACCGCCTTTTATTTGGCCACCCACAATTTTAAGTGGTGGGTAGTCTTTGTGCTTTGTATAAGTAACATCACCACCCAATGCTTGCAGCGCGTCAACCAAGTGCCCTATCGGGCGCTCTTCCATACGTGGCTCGCCTATTAGCTCGTATTCACCAGCAACGCCAGCAAGTACTGCCGTTAAAGGTCTATAAGCAGTACCCGCATTACCTAAAAACAATGGCTCAGTCGGTGTATTAAACACACCACTAACACCCTCTACGGTGGCTACAGTGCGGTCATCATTTAAAGTTACATTTACACCTAATAACTTTAAGGCGCCCAGCATATGGCGTATATCGTCACTATCAAGTAAGTTTTCTACAACGGTAGTACCGCTTGCAAGTGCTGCTAATAATAAAATTCTGTTCGATAGACTCTTTGAACCTGGTAGGGTTACTGTGCCATTTACTCTAGAAATAGGTTCTAAACGAAGCTGCTCCATTAGCTGTGCTCCTTTGCAAAAGCAGCCATAAAGTCTACAAGTGCTTGAACACCTTCAATAGGCATTGCGTTATAAATACTTGCGCGCATACCGCCCACAATTCTGTGGCCTTCAAGAGCGAGTAACCCTGCATCTTTAGACTGAGCAACAAACTTATCATTTAAGCTTTCATCGTTAAGCCAAAACGGAACATTCATACGTGAACGGCAATGTTTAGCTACTTTATTGGTATAAAAGCTCGATTCATCAATAAAGTCATAAAGTAGCTGCGCTTTAGCAATATTTTGAACTTCCATCGCTTTTACGCCACCATTACTTTCAAGCCATTGAAATACTTCAGCAGCTAAATACCAAGCAAATGTGGGAGGCGTGTTAAACATGCTGCCTTGTTTTGCTTCTAATGCGTAATCTAAAATGCCTGGCTTAGGTAAGCCTTCACGCTCAAGTAATGTTTTACGAACAATAACGATTGATATGCCCGACGGGCCGATATTTTTTTGCGCACCAGCGTAAATTAAATCAAATTTATTAACGTCTATTTCGCGTGATAAAATAGTTGACGACATATCAGCAACGATCGGTGCAGTTGGGTGGCTTGGTACATCAAAAATTTCTAAGCCGTCAACCGTTTCGTTAGGGCAATAGTGAATGTAAGATGCATCTTCTGGTAACACCCAATCAGCAACCTGTTTAATAGAAAACTCGCCATTGGCATCATTACGCACATCAATAGAGGTTGCTTGAGTAAACTTGTTGGCCTCGTCTGTTGCACTTTTTGACCACACGCCGTTTTCGCAATAAACCGCAGCTTTGCCTTCTTGGTGTAAATTTAATGGCACAGCACTAAACTGACCACGACCACCACCATGCATAAATAGCACTTCAAATTCATCACTGATATTCATTAGGCGACGAAGGCTGGCTTCACATTTAGCTGTAAGGGCTAAAAACTCTTTGCTACGATGGCTTATTTCCATCACAGACACACCTAAATCTTGCCAATCTAGAAACTCTTTTTGTGCTTTTTTCATAACCGCTTGCGGAAGCATAGCTGGCCCCGCACAAAAATTATATTTACTCATTACCTTTGCCTCATTCCAGTAATTTAACTACTAAGCATGAATGCTCAATACCCACCCACTAAACCTTTGAGTTTTAGTGAATGAATATAACTTCACACCCTATTAATTTTTTTCAACAACATTAAAAAAAGCGGCCAAGGCCGCTTTTTCAATATCAATTATTCTGAAGGAGGATTATCATCCGCTACTTCATCAATAACCGTATCTACAGTTTCAACGTCTTCAATATCAATCAAGTCACTTTCTGTAACTTCAATCTCTTCTATACGTTGTAAACCAACTACTTGCTCTTCGTCAATAGTTCTGATCAAAATAACACCTTGGGTGTTACGTCCAACCGTAGAAACTTCATTAACGCGAGTACGTACTAAGGTACCACGATTTGAAATAATCATGATTTCGTCGTTATCATCAACTTGTACAGCGCCAACAACAGCACCGTTACGCTCACTCACCTTGATAGATACAACACCCTGTGTTGCACGGCTCTTAGATGGGTAATCTTCTAGTTGTGTACGCTTACCGTAACCATTTTCAGTTACCGTTAAAATAGCACCGTCAGTTTTTGGTACAATTAACGATACTACGCGTTGATCATCGGCCATTTTAATACCACGAACACCTGTAGCGGTACGACCCATTGGGCGAACGCCTTTGAAACGAATCTCAGGGTTACCTTCTTCGTCTAATACTGGGTTACCGTTTTCATCAACAACTGTTGTTTCTTCAGCTTCTTTAAAGCGTACAACTTTACCTGCATCAGTGAACAACATAATTTCGTTGCTACCATCGGTAATATCAACCCCAATCAGGCTATCGCCATCATTTAAGTTAACAGCAATAATACCGCTTGCACGTTGACGACTGTAAGCCGTTAATGGTGTTTTCTTAACTGTACCAAATGCTGTTGCCATAAAGATGTATTTATCTTCTGCGTACTCGCGTACTGGCAATATAGCAGTAATACGTTCATCAGCTTCAAGTGGTAACAAGTTAACAATTGGCTTACCGCGCGCTGCACGACTCGCTAATGGTAACTGATATACTTTAAGCCAATATAAACGACCGGCCGTAGAGAAACACAATATAGTATCGTGTGTATTTGCAACTAATAGACGCTCGATGAAATCTTCATCTTTCATCTTCGTTGCTGACTTACCTTTACCACCACGACGCTGTGCTTCGTAATCAGACAATGCTTGATACTTCACATAACCTTCGTGAGAAAGCGTTACGACTACGTTTTCTTCGGTAATTAAGTCTTCAAGGCTGATATCGTGAGCAGCTGCATTAATTTCAGTGCGACGCTCATCACCATATTGCTCTTTAATTTCAACTAGCTCGTCACGAATAACTTCCATCAAACGCTCAGGAGTTGCCAAAATATAAAGTAGTTCAGCAATTAATTCTAATAACGCTTGGTATTCGGTCAAGATTTTTTCGTGTTCAAGACCTGTTAGCTTATGTAAACGCAAATCAAGAATTGCTTGAGCTTGTTGCTCAGAGATATAATATTGACCATCGCGAATACCAAGTTCGCTTGCTAACCAATCTGGACGAGCAACATTGTCTTCACCTGCTTTTTCAAGCATACCTTTTACATTACCTAATTCCCACGGACGCGCTGTTAAAGCAATTTTAGCTTCAGCAGGTGTAGGGGATTTACGAATAAGTTCGATAATTGGGTCAATGTTCGCAAGCGCAATCGCTAAGCCTTCAAGCGTGTGTGCACGGTCACGGGCTTTACGTAAATCAAATACTGTACGACGAGTTACTACTTCACGACGGTGAATAATAAACTCTTCTAACATTTCTTTTAAATTGAAACATTTAGGTTGGTTATTAATTAGCGCAACCATATTCATACCAAACACAGTTTGTAACTGAGTTTGTGAATACAAGTTGTTTAAAATAACTTCGCCTACGTCACCACGTTTGATTTCAATAACGATACGCATACCGTCTTTATCTGATTCATCACGTAGCGCACTAATACCTTCAATTTTCTTATCTTTAACCAGCTCAGCAATTTTTTCAATTAAACGAGCTTTATTAACTTGATAAGGAATTTCGTGAACGATGATTGTTTCACGGCCTGTTTTTTCATCGGTTTCGATGTCGGCGCGTGCACGCATGTACACTTTACCACGGCCAGTTAAGTAGGCTTGTTCAATACCCTTCTTACCGTTGATAATTGCAGCCGTTGGGAAATCAGGACCAGGAATATAATCCATTAACTCTAAAATAGTTAAATCTGGATTTTGAATAAGTGCCAAACAACCATTTACAACTTCAGTTAAGTTATGTGGTGGTATATTTGTAGCCATACCTACTGCAATACCTGACGAACCATTCACTAATAAATTAGGAACTTTCGTTGGTAAAACATCAGGGATGAACTCAGTGCCATCGTAGTTAGGAACGAAATCAACCGTTTCTTTTTCAAGATCGGCTAATAACTCATGCGACATTTTAGCCATACGTACTTCTGTATAACGCATTGCCGCTGCTGAATCACCATCAACCGAACCGAAGTTACCTTGGCCATCTACTAGCATATAACGCAGTGAGAATGGCTGAGCCATACGAACTATCGTGTCATAAACTGCACTGTCGCCGTGTGGGTGGTATTTACCGATTACGTCACCGACCACACGGGCCGATTTTTTGTAAGGCTTGTTCCAGTCATTACTAAGCTCGTTCATTGCAAACAAAACGCGGCGATGAACAGGTTTTAAGCCGTCACGTACGTCTGGTAATGCACGTCCTACAATTACGCTCATTGCGTAATCTAAGTAGGAGTTTTTTAACTCGTCTTCAATATTGACTGGCAGAATTTCATTGGCGAGATCAGTCATTTGATATCACATTCCTTCAGTATCAGCTCTCAACAACCCGGTATTGGGTATTAAGAGTATTGTTATTATTTCTAACAGCCATGCTATCACAATTAATTTTAATTTACAGGCGCAAAACTTTGCGATTTATCAATTTAGCCCTATATAATGGCCTCAGATTGACGAGGAAGTATTTTATGACCGAACATCAAAATGTAGATCACGCAGAAATAGCAAAATTTGAAGCCATCGCCGAGCGTTGGTGGGACCTAGACGGAGAATTCAAACCTCTTCACGAAATTAACCCGTTACGTTTAGACTTTATAGCAAACAAAACGCAAGGCTTATTCGATAAAGAAACACTCGATGTTGGCTGTGGTGGCGGTATTTTAAGCCAAAGCATGGCGCGCATGGGCGCAAAAGTAACTGGCATCGACATGGGGCAAGAGCCTTTAACTGTTGCTAAGTTGCACAGTTTAGAAACTGGCGTAAATGTAGATTACATAAAAGTGCCAGCAGAAGAGTTTGCTTCGCAAAACCCAGAGCGCTTTGATGTAATAACCTGTATGGAAATGCTTGAGCACGTTCCCGACCCAGCATCTATCATTCATGCCGTAGCTGCACTTGCCAAACCAGGCGCAGACGTGTTTTTTTCAACCCTAAACAAAACACCTAAAGCATATTTATACGCTATTGTTGGTGCTGAAAAGCTTTTAAAAATGGTGCCTGAAGGTACACACGACCATAAAAAGTTTATAAAACCTGCACAGCTTATTACATGGGCAGAGCAAGCGGGTTTAAAAGTTCGTGCAAGTACAGGCCTTTCTTATAACCCACTATCAAAGCAATATACGCTCAATAGTGACGTTAGCGTAAATTACATACTGTACTTTGAGAAGTTAGCTTAATGGCTAACTCTCAAGCCCCCCTCCCCCTTATTGAGTACGATGCATTTTTATTTGATTTAGACGGCACTCTACTCGACACCGCTGATGATTTAGGTGCGGCTTTAAATGCAGTTCTCATTAATAATAAAATTGAGCCTGTTAGTAGTGATGTATACCGTCCTGCGGCATCTAACGGCGCAGGCGCATTATTAGAGGCTGGTTTTAAAGAGTTATGGGACACACAACCTCAAAGCGAGCTTATTAAGCAATTAGTTGACGAATACGCTGCAAACATAGCAAATCACACACATTGCTTCAGCGGTGTTGAATCGTTGCTTATTGCCCTTGATCAGAAAAAGATCAAATGGGGGATCATGACTAACAAACCAGGGTTTTTAACTGATCCTTTAGTGGCAGCAATTCCCGCATTGAAAAATGCTAGTGTAGTAATAAGTGGCGACACCTTAGCTGAAGCTAAGCCATCCCCTTTACCGCTGCTACACTGTGCACAGCTTATGGGAGTGCAACCAAAACGCTGTTTGTACATTGGTGATGCACAGCGAGACATACAAGCAGGCAAAGCCGCAGGTATGCGCACAGCAACGGCACTTTGGGGTTACATACCAAGTATTGATGAAGCCAACAGCTGGAATGCTGATTTTAACTGGCAAAGCCCAATTGATGGTTTTAACCATATATAGTGCCATGTTAATTAATAAACACTATATATTGTGATTGTGTTAGTTTTTACGCAAAGCTTGCTGATAAAAAAAGCAGTCAAAATTTATTTTTAAAATGCGTAAATTTAGCAGATCATTAGTTGATTTTTGCATATTTCAACTTAAATGATTGTTCGAAGGTGAGTATCTACTAACACAAATACGTTATCCCGAAGTTATCCACAAATAGGGGCAATTATGTCCCTTGCAAAACAACTCAGACCACACTATCTTGTGATCTCTAAATTGAACAACACCAGATATTGTGGCCAAATGTTATTCAATTAAATTCGCAAATATGGCGAAACTTATAATAAATGAGTATATACCTTGCCTCGGCGAGGTATAAAGCATTGGTCAAAATACATAATTCCCAAGGAATACAGGCAAATGAACCAACAGTTATCTGTAAGCAAACGTGACGGGCGTAAAGAGCCTCTTGATCTGGATAAGATCCATCGCGTTATTGAGTGGGCCGCCGAAGGTTTAAACAACGTTTCGGTTTCGCAAGTTGAATTAAAGTCGCACATTCAGTTTTACGACGGTATTCGTACTAAAGACATTCACGAAACCATCATTAAAGCAGCAGCGGATCAGATTTCAAAAGAATCGCCTGATTACCAATACTTAGCTGCACGTTTAGCTGTATTCCATTTACGTAAAAAAGCATACGGTCAATTTGAGCCACCACGTTTATTTGACCACGTAACAAAAATGGTTGGCGATAAACGCTACGATGCTCATTTACTAGTAGATTACACAGAGCAAGAGTTAGATGAGCTTGATGCATACCTTGATCATTCTCGCGATCTTAACTTTAGCTACGCTGCTGTAAAGCAACTTGAAGGTAAGTATCTCGTTCAAAACCGTGTATCGGGTGAAATATACGAAAGTGCACAGTTTTTATATATTTTAGTTGCAGCAAGCTTATTTTCAGATTACCCACGTGAAACACGTACTGATTACATTAAACGTTTTTACGACGCGGTATCATTATTTAAAATATCTCTACCAACGCCAATTATGTCGGGTGTACGTACGCCTACTCGCCAGTTTAGCTCATGTGTATTGATTGAATGTGGCGACAGCCTTGATTCAATCAATGCAACGTCGTCAGCTATTGTTAAATACGTTTCACAACGTGCGGGAATTGGTATTAACGCAGGTAGAATACGTGCGCTAGGTAGCCATATTCGTAACGGCGAAGCGTATCACACAGGTTGTATCCCTTTTTATAAGCACTTTCAAACAGCGGTTAAAAGTTGTTCACAAGGTGGTGTACGTGGCGGCGCAGCAACATTATTCTACCCGCTTTGGCATTTAGAAGTAGAGAACCTACTTGTACTTAAAAATAACCGTGGTGTAGACGACAACCGCGTTCGCCACCTAGATTACGGCGTACAGTTTAATAAATTAATGTACTCTCGTTTAATTAAAGACGACTACATTACGTTATTTAGCCCATCAGATGTGCCTGGCCTTTATGATGCATTTTTTGAAGACCAAGCTGAGTTTGACGCACTTTACGTTAAATACGAACAAGACGAGTCTATTCGTAAAAAACGCATTAAAGCCATTGAGCTTTTCTCAATGTTTGCGCAAGAGCGTGCAAGTACTGGTCGTATTTATTTACAAAATGTGGATCACTGTAATACACACAGCCCATTTATTTCTAAAGTTGCGCCAATTCGCCAATCTAACTTATGTTTAGAAATTGCATTGCCAACTAAGCCACTTAATAACGTGAATGACGAAGAAGGCGAAATTGCCCTTTGTACACTTTCTGCGTTTAACCTAGGTGCAATAGAGTCACTTGATGAGCTTGAAGAGCTAGCTGAACTTGCAGTACGCGCACTTGATAACTTACTTGATTTCCAAGACTACCCTGTACCGGCTGCCAAAAATGCAACTATGGGTCGTCGTACACTAGGAATAGGCGTAATTAACTACGCATACTACCTAGCTAAAAACGGTAAACGTTATTCAGATGGTAGCGCAAATGCATTAACACATAAAACCTTTGAAGCTATTCAATATTACTTAATGAAAGCATCAAACGAGCTTGCTAAAGAGCGTGGCGCATGTCCTAAGTTTAACGAAACAACGTATTCACAAGGTATTATGCCAACAGATACGTACAAACGTGATTTAGATAAAATTTGTGATGAGCCACTTCATCTTGATTGGGATACACTACGTGCAAGTATTAAAGAGCACGGTATGCGTAACTCAACACTAAGTGCATTAATGCCATCAGAAACATCGTCGCAAATCTCTAACGCAACTAACGGTATTGAGCCACCACGTGGACATATTAGCGTTAAAGCAAGTAAAGACGGTATTTTAAAACAAGTTGTTCCTGAGTATGAGCGTTTAAAAGATCAGTACGAGCTACTATGGGACATCCCATCAAACGATGGTTATTTACAGCTTGTTGGCATAATGCAAAAATTTGTTGACCAAACAATTTCTGCAAATACAAATTATGATCCAAACAAGTTCGAAGGCGGTAAAGTACCTATGCAAGTCTTATTAAAAGACTTACTAAGCGCGTACAAACTAGGTGTTAAAACCTTGTATTACCACAATACTCGCGATGGCGCCTCAGATTCACAAGAAGATGCTCCAGAAGTGGAAGATGACGATTGTGAAGGCGGCGCGTGTAAAATATAACTGCTGATTTTTATTTTAAGCGGGCATTTAGCCCGCTTTTTCTGATAGTTTTTTGAGTGATAAACATGTCTTATACTACTTTTAGCCGAAACCATAATAACCAAATGCAAGAGCCAATGTTTTTTGGCCAAACTGTAAACGTATCTCGTTACGACCAACAAAAATACCCAATTTTTGAAAAGTTAATTGAAAAGCAACTGTCTTTCTTTTGGCGTCCTGAGGAAGTAGATGTAAGTAAAGACCGTTTAGACTTTCAAGCATTACCAGATCACGAAAAGCATATATTTTTAAGCAACTTAAAATACCAAACACTGCTTGATAGTGTACAAGGTCGTTCGCCAAACGTGGCTCTACTTCCAATTGTATCGCTACCAGAGCTTGAAACATGGATAGAAACATGGGCGTTCAGTGAAACAATTCACAGCCGTTCATACACGCATATTATCCGTAACGTAACACAAGCACCTGAGCTTATTTTTGATGACATTGTTAGCAACGATAAAATTAGCGAACGTGCTGATGCCGTAACTAAATACTACGATGACTTAATTAACTCTGTATCGCTTTACAACTTATACGGTGAAGGCAAACACGAGATTAACGGTAAAACAGTTATCATTAATTTATTTGAGCTTAAAAAGAAACTTTACCTGGCTATGATGTCGGTAAATATTCTTGAAGCGATTCGCTTTTACGTAAGTTTTGCATGTTCGTTTGCATTTGCTGAGCGCGAGCTAATGGAAGGTAACGCTAAAATCATCAAGCTAATTGCACGCGATGAAGCACTTCACCTTTCTGGTACTCAGCATATTTTAAACATTATGCAAGACGGTAAGGACGATCCAGAAATGGCGATTGTTGCTGCCCAGTGCCGCGACGAAGCGATTAAAATGTTTGTTGATGCTGCAGAGCAAGAAAAAGAGTGGGCTGAGTATTTATTTAAAGATGGTTCAATGATTGGCTTAAATAAGCATATTTTATGTCAGTACGTTGAATACATTACCAATGCACGTATGACTGCGATTGGCTTGCCAGCACAGTTTGAAAATAACAGTAATCCTATCCCGTGGATAAACTCGTGGTTAGTGTCTGATAACGTGCAAGTAGCACCACAAGAAGCAGAAATAAGCTCATACCTTGTTGGTCAAATAGACTCTCAAGTTGATGCATCAGAATTTGGTGATTTTGATTTATAATGAGTGACAAGTCTACTGCAAGCATAACGCTTGCAGAAAACAGCCAGTGTATAGAATTTATCGCTGGCTGCCCTTCTCTTCTACACTGCTTAGAATCCATGAAAATAGACGTCGCATTCCAATGCCGTGAAGGCTATTGCGGCGCTTGTAGAGCAACTTTAGTATCAGGCAGTGTTGAGTATAACGAAGAGCCACTTGCGTTTGTACGTGAAGGCGAAATACTGTTGTGCTGCTGTAAACCCAATGGCAATGTAAGTATTGATCTGAAATAAAAATCAATACTTACATCCATCGTTTATTAAACTTATCAATAGTGTGGAACGAACCGGTAATGTCCGGTAATTTTATAATCAAAAAGCATATCGCTTTTTTGCGGACCACGACCTATATTATGCACAATAAGTGGGTTACCCGTATCTTGAGATAACTCATTAATCACCATACCTATATGAGGTAAATTACCTGGTAACATCCACGTTACTATATCGCCGGTTTTATAATCACTCACTTTGTTGGATTTACTCAATACGTTTGCATGGCGCTCAAAGTAAGCTTGTAAATTTGGAACACGTCGGTGATCTATATTTTTATCAGACTTAGTTAAGCCCCAAATACGTTTAGATGGATACAGCGCAAAGTTTTTTTGCATGTCTTCATGCACGAGTTTCTGTAAATCGATCCCCAACTTTCTGTAACTTCTAATTATTACATCGGTGCACACACCTATATTTTTAGGTACATCCCCACCAGGGTAGCCAATAGAGCGATAAGCGCCGTCGTAAGTCACATCATGAGTTGTACGCTCAAGCAGAGCTGAAACAATATCTTCTTCAAACGATGCTGCATTACTATTAATACACGCTAAAGTAAGTAAACACCCAATAATTCTGTACATATAAACTCCTTTCAACCTAAAATTGAGTTACAGCGTTTGGGCTACGTGCCTAAGCACGTCTATTTTATTGCCTTTACTTGCAAATTGCGTATCCAGCGCATATGCCATTTTTTCAAGCGGAGCGTCGTTATATCCTAAATGTTGGATTTCGCTAATGTAACGCATCATAAACGCGTCTGGACCAAGTTTAAGCCACTGCGCTACATGCACAAGCTCATGAAAATGAACCCTCAAATCTTTTGCAACCTCAGGAAGTAGATAATAGGTATTTTTATACGTGATACCTGCTGCATCCATATCTACAAAATCGCCTAAACCCATTTCTCGCAGGATTGGAAAGTCAGGTTTTGGTATTTTATCAACAACAACGTAAAAGGCATTTTTTAAAAATTCGACAGGATAAAACCCTGCAAACTCACTAGCAAATTTCTCACAGCTAATTCTTTGGGTTTTATATTTAATATTTGTTGCATCAATCCATTGTTCTATTTGTTCGAGCACGTCCTTTCTCCAAAATACTAGCTTAACGCTGTACACATTCTGTAAGCTAACAAATTAATAATAACAAAAGTAAATTAACGAATCTCTTTTTTAAATTACAAAAAGCTGCTAAAAAACCACTTACCCTCTAATCAACTATATATTTGGTAATGTGCTTTAAAAACACAGGTATTGTTACTGTGTCCTTATTAGTAATAACTTGCAATTATTAACTGAATGCAATTGTGTAAATAACGGGTCTGGTAAATTAATAAAACGTCATTACCAAAAATAACGAGTTTACTTATGCACCCAGATATACAAAAAATTCTTAAAGTAAAACCTGCTCACATCGTTTCATTTATTGTATTTTTATTAGTTTCAATGTCTACGCTTACCGCTCAGGTATATGCCGCTGATGCAGTATGGCCTTCAAAAACCACTTACAAATATGCAAATGTAAACGGTAAAAAGATATTTTACCGAGAAGCTGGCGCGCAGCATAAGCAAACCATTGTACTTTTACATGGGTATCCGTCGTCTTCACACAGCTACCGAGAATTGATCCCACTCTTATCAGGTCGTTATCATGTGATTGCACCTGATTATTTAGGCTCTGGTTATAGCGCACGCCCAAACCCAAAAACTCAAAAATATACTTTTTAATTTCTAGCTCAATACGTTGAAGGATTACTAACAACACTTAAAGTAAAGCGCTACAGCCTTTATATACACGACTTTGGAGCTCCTGTGGGCTTTAGAATGTTGTTAAATAACCCAAATAAACTTGATGCACTTATTGTACAAAATGGTAATGCGTATTTAGAGGGGCTAACCCTACCGAGGCAAGCTTTTTTTAAAGCCGCGAATGAGGACAAATCACAAGCGCAGAGTGATAAAATTTATTCGTTCACGTCTAATAAAGCCATTATTAATAAGCAATATTTACGAGACGTACAAAGTAACCCAGAAGTAATGAGCCCTAATAGCTGGACGCACGATCTTCACTTTTTACAAACTAAATCCGATAGAGTAATTCAAGTACAATTGCTACAAGATTACTACAATAACCTTCTCGACTACCCTAAATGGCAAGCTTATTTACGCAAGTACCAACCAGCAACATTAATTGTATGGGTAAAAACGACCCTGCGTTTATAGCCGCAGGCGCTAAAGCATATTTAAAAGATGTACCGAACGCTGAAATACATTTACTCGATTCAGGACACTTTAGTGTTGAAGAAAAACCAGTTGAGATTGCAAAGTACATTGTGAACTTTATGGATAAGCTATAAATAGCGGAAATAAAAAACGCTGAGGGTATAAACCATCAGCGTTTCATTAAATTGTACTAACTTAAGCTAAATCCAAAGAAATAGTATTTAATATGGGTAACTGTCAGATCAAGTCTGAGCTAGTAAATTTTAAGTATTTAACCTTCTTCTTCAATAAGTGACTCTAGTAGATCGTGTATTTCAGCTTTAAGCTCTTTATCTTCAATTTTATTAGCACTAACCTTAGCATTTTGAAGATTTTTAATAGCCTCGTCTTTTTGACCAAGTTCTAGCTGCAGTGTAGCCATTGAAAAAGAAACTGATGACATGTGATCTTTGTTATTAATCGCAACAGACTTTTCTAATGCTTTTTCATAAGTCGTGATTGCCTCTTCTAGCTCTTCGGTAAAATCAGCCAAAGTTTCCCATTGTACTGGGTGATCTTTTGAGGTATTTTCGTTTTCAATACAAATCGCTTTTAATTGAGCAAATAAAGATTCAAATTTTTCTCGGTTATTTTTGTTAGCCGCCGCCATTAAATCTTCTGCTAGGTCATGTACCGCTTTATATATTTTTGTATTCATCATCACTGGTTATCCTTTAGTGCAACTAAACTAATTTACTGACTCAATTTAGCTAAAATGTATCATTACAGTCATTATAAAATGTATTTAAACAACTGATTTATTTAATTTGGTGTATAGCGTAATAATACATTAATAATGAACATCGCGTAGGCGTTAAACACACTGTAATTAAACTTTATCGCAATTACTCTTAGTAACCTCACACACTGAATAAACTTGCAACCCAATCCAACGTAAAGATGGTCGTAAACACTTTAAGTGCAATGACAACTATAAATAATAAGATGATTGCCGCTTTGGCTTTACTACTTTTGAGGTTGTTCCAATATAATAACTTTGCATTAAATTCTGTTTTTAACTTAGTAACAGCTTCTTTCATAATTACATCCTACTTAGGGATCCCGCTCAGCAACATTTAATAACTACAAAGCTGCCCAAGCAGGTTTCATAATATTTTTCGCCACCTTATAGTAAAGCATTAAATAAAGCCTGTACTATATAAAATGTAACAAGGGGTTTTAACTTAAGTTATTGTATCTAACTTTTTTACACACCCAAAAAGCAAACACTGGGGCAATTCAGTAGAGCGTTAATAATAAATTTGGTGCTACACTAATACCTAACTTAAATGTGTTAACAGCCAACTAAATTAGCAAATTATGAAAGAGTGCAACCAGTGTGGTAAATGCTGTATTAAATATGGCGGCGGCGACTTAAGCGCAACGAAAGAAGAAATAGGTTTATGGGAGCTCTTTAACCCCGAAATTTATGAGTACGTTAAAAACAACGAAATTTGGTTTGACCCAAAAACAGGCTTAAGACTTCAAGTGTGCCCATTTTTAGAAATTGCGCCTAAAAAGGAGCCTCTCGCTAAAAATATGTATACCTGCAGTATTTACCTTGACCGTCCAGAAGACTGCCGTCACTACCCTAGCCTTATTTCAGAGATGATCCGCGACGAATGCGAAATGATTGAATCTATAGATATAACAAACCAGACAAGAGCGCAGCATAAACTAGATTTGATAATGATAGATAGCCGCTCTTAAATACCCAGATAAACCTGCAGCGCTATGAGTCTCGCACTTAAATAAATAAGTATTTCTATTAACATACCTATTATTATAATTTTTATAAAATTGGTTTAATCGTCATTTTTAGATCATTCATCGCAAAACACAAAGTTATACTATAACATTGTTGATTCACTGATTTTGCGGTGTTATATTATATCACAACATAATAACCGCGAACCAATATATCCATGACAAAGTTAACATTAATCTCCTCTGCTATTTTTTCTGTTTTATGTTCTCAATCAGCTTTGGCTGCCACTGTTACTGGTAAAGTAATGGATGATAAAAATCAACCAATCAAAAATGCCTCAATTCATGTGCATGGCAAAAACCAAAGCGTTAAAAGTAATGATTTAGGCGAATTTGCTATAGAAATCGATGCAAATAGCCAATTACATATTAGTAAAGACAACTACGTAGACTCTCGTATTGCTGTAAGCGAATCTTCAAATAATCTGTCTGTGTCACTTAAACCAACATCAGTTGAGACAGTGGTTGTTTATGCCTCTGCACTTCATAAAAATAGCCTCGAGATGATATCGCCAGTAAGCGTGCTCTCAGGTGATGAATTAAGAAATAAATCTAAACCAACTCTTGGTGAAACGCTAAAAGGTTTACCAGGCGTAAATGCAAGTTACTTTGGCCCTGTATCATCAAGCCCAATTATTCGTGGTTTAGATGGCCCTCGCGTTAAAATCACACAAAACGGATTAGATGCCAGCGATGCATCACGTATTGGCCCAGACCATGCGACATCAAGCGATAGCCTAGCAGCAGAACAAATTGAAGTATTACGTGGCCCAAGTACCCTACTTTATGGCTCTGGTGCAATTGGCGGTGTTGTAAACGTGGTTGATAACCGCATTCCTACAGACAATATCGACGAGCTTACGGGTGCTGCTGAATACAGCCACGATACAGTGTCAAACTCAAACACAGTAGCTGCAAAACTAGAAACAGGTAATGAAGGCTTTAACTTTCATTTTGATGGCACTAAGCGCAGTGGCGATGATTACCAAACACCTACCTTCACTATTGCCGACGATGATGGCGATGTAGAAACAGAGAATTCTGTAGAAAATACTTTTATTGATAGCGAAACACTTAACTTTGGTACTAGCTATGTTGGCGATCATTTAACGATTGGTTTTTCGTACGGTAGCATTGATACCGATTACGGTATTCCTGGGCATGAGCATCATCACGATCACGAAGGTGAAACTGAAGAAGAGCATGCAGAACATGAAGACGAAGCAGCTGAAGAGCCGGTTTATGCACATTTAGAGCAAGATCGCTGGCAAGGGCTTGTAAGTTACGCCCTTCATAATAACTGGATTGAAACCATCAACCTACGTGTTGGCTACACAGATTACTCGCACAGCGAAATTGAAGATGGCGAAATTGGTACTACTTTTAAAAATAAAACGACTGAAGCACGTTTAAATGTAGAGCATAAGTTTGCTGATTGGCACGGAATGATGGGCTATCACTACAGCGATTCTGACTACGATGCAATTGGTGAAGAAGCCTTTACACCCGCAAGTGTAACTACAACTAACGCATTATATTTACTAGAAGAGCGTGAATTTGGCGACATTACAATTGAACTTGGCGCACGTGTTGAAGATTACAAAATTGAAAGCCAAATCACGGCACACGAGCATAGCCACGATGAAGTAGAAATAGATCACAGCGACGAAGAAACCATTGGGTATAATGAAAGTTTTACCAATTTAAGTGCCTCTGCTGGTGCAATTTGGCAATACAAGCCAGGTCATAGTATCGCTACAAGTATTTCTCATTCAGAACGAGCACCGCTTTCGGCAGAACTTTTATCTAACGGTTTACACATTGCAACTGGCACGTACGAGCTAGGCCTTGGTTACAATATTGAAGATAATGAAGCGCATTTTGAGCCAGAAAATATCAAGCAGGAAACTTCAACAAACTTAGATTTAAGCTTTAGACGCTTTAGCGGTGATTTTGGTTACACCGTTAACTTTTTCTATAACGATATCAAAAACTTTTATTTTCAAGAAAATACGGGTTTAGTTTACGATGAAGAAGATGGTTTAGAATCAGCTATTGGTGCACATGACGATGCTGTTGCGGTTTATCAGTTTACAAGTAAAGACGCAGAGCTTTATGGCATTGAGTTTGACGCGCATTACCAAGTAACACCAAGCGCTATGGTTAAAGTATTTGGTGACTCAACTCGTGCAAAACTAAAAGACGACGAAGGTAATTTACCACGTATCCCTGCCAATAAATTAGGCTCTGAGTTACAGTACGATTTAGGTGACTTACAACTAACATTAACGGGTACTCATTACTTTGATCAAAACGATGTAACTGCCTTTGAAACTCAAACTGATGGCTATACGTTATTTGATGCACAAGCTAATTACCAATTAGGTTTAGGCAGTGTCGATGCACAGCTGTATATAAACGTTGATAACATTACTGATGAGTTAGGTTTTGTACATAGCTCATTTATTAAAGATAAAGCCCCACTACCAGGCAGAAACTTCCGCTTTGGTGTTCGTGGCTATTTTTAATAATTAAAAGTAGTTTTAGTTTATAAACCGCATTTTATTAATGCGGTTTTTTTATTTTTAGAATATATAATATCGATCGGCAATAATACTTGATCAATTCAAGGGATTAAACTTTGCGCTAACTGCGTAAAAAATTATGATATACGACTGCATGGATGCAAAAGGCAGAGCAATGCAGGAGCAATTAGTGATAACAATTAGTTAAAAAAGTTTTTGCCTTGTTATCAACCCTATTTTCTTAGCGCAAAATAGATCACTTAATTAATCGAATTGGTATAAAACACTTAGATTACAGACACAAAAAAGCCGTATTCAGATTGAATACGGCTTTTTAAACTCTTAATTTTAAAATTTATTTAAATTAAGAAATGATTTCGTGTAGTTCAACGTCAAATACAAGCGTTGAGAAAGGTGCGATTGCAGCACCTGCGCCACGTTCACCATAAGCAAGCTCATGAGGAACGTAGATACGCCATTTAGTACCTACAGGCATCATTTGTAATGCTTCAGTCCAGCCTTTGATCACGCCACCAACTGGAAATTCAGCTGGTTGACCGCGCTCGTATGAGCTATCAAACACAGTACCGTTAATTAGTGTACCGTGGTAATCAACACGTACTGTAGACTCAGCTGTTGGCTTTTCGCCTTCGCCAGTCGCTAGTACTTCGTATTGAAGACCAGACTCAGTTACTGTGATTTCAGGACGTTTTGCGTTTTCTTCTAAGAATGCAATACCTTCGGCAGAAAGTACTTTAGATTCTTCTTCACGACGAGCTTGGATCTCTTCGTTAATCTTTTCGAATGCAGCTTGAATCTCAGGGATCTCAACTTGAAATGCGCTACCAGCGTACGCATCTTTCATGCCTTCAAATACTGAATTTAGGTTTAAGCCTTCAAAAGGATTAGACTTAAGTTGCTCACCCATTTGTAAGCCAATACCGTAACTTGCTTTTTCAGCATCTGTAGTAAAATTATCTGACATAATGTGTTTTTCACGTTTTGTTAGTTAAAAGACACGTATATGCTATCACAAAATAAACCCCGTTTGGGGCTAGTTTTTGCTGAGTTTTAGCTTAATTAGGCCAACAATATAACTACAAAGCGGTAAAGTGAATAAAATTCCAACAAGTAAAGGAATAGCTAATAATCCAGATTCACCAGACAATAAAAATGGCACTGCAACTAAGCCTACTAAACCAATAAAAGCAGAGCCAATTACTGGCCAATGTCTATCATATTTAGTAATAAGATGGGCAGCCAAAATATTAAAACCAAGACCATAAGCAAAAGCGGTAATTAATGGATATTCTGGTTGTGCGTCGACCGCCATTTTTGCCAACAAGCTAATAGCACTTTGATAGCAGTAACCAAATACCACCCATAATAAAAGATGTTTTATTAATAGCTGTGAGGTTGATAGGTTTGTTGCTTTAGTCATTAATTAAACTCCACAAAGCAAAAAACCGCCTATAAGGCGGTTTTTTTAAATAATGGTGGAGAGATAGGGATTTGAACCCTAGATGGGCTATAAACCCATGCCGGTTTTCAAGACCGGTGCATTCGACCACTCTGCCATCTCTCCGTACGGCGCGAATAATATGGTTAAACGTGTTACTTGTAAAGAGCTAAATATAAATTAATCGTAAATAATAATTAAACGATTAAAAACAAGTCACATTGCTCTTTTGTTAAGCTAATTACTTCAACACGCTTATTAATTCAATACTCAGTAATATTGTTTAGGCCTGCGAGCAATCCAAGAACAAATTAAACAAGCCAATAAACTCAATGCCGCGAATGTTACAGTTTGAAAAATTAAGTCAAATCGATTTAAATCATCACTTGGCACTATTACAAACATAAAAGCGGGGAGTACACTTAGCGCTAAAACATAACAACACACTTTAAATGCCCGTCCAAAGTCAAAACGTTTAGACTGTTGCATCCACAAAGTTAACAGTATTAGCATACCTATTGCAGAGCCTGCTATAAAATGCGCTGCATTTGTACTCATTGCAACATACAAGGTTACAAAAGCACCAACAATTCCCCAAATTGACCACGCAAGCCAGTTTTCTTTTTCCTGTAAAAATAAATTTCCCATTGTTTTCGTCTTCTTTATCGTTATTTTTATTAAGACTTTCCATAATGTATCAAAAAACAACCGATTAAAAAACAAACTGAAGAAGAATTATTAACTTTTGTGCTTCCAAGCGCTTCTCACAGCCAAACCACTAACTCTTTTATACTACTCTTGGTAACCTTAATGAATTATGACTATGCAAATTGCATAAAGTTCATACTATTTCACAAATTACTAAAATAATGTTCTGGTTTATGGCGAGGTGACTTTTTACACTCGACTTGAGGAGTACCTATGTATAAGTACCCTACAATTTCATCTTGCTCATGTAAGTTAAGCGCTTTTTTGACTGCTCTACTTTGTGCAAAGTAACCTGTGCGCCAAACACCACCTAAACCTTGAGCAAATGCAGCTTGTTGCATTGCTAATACACTGCAGCCTGCACTTTGTACCTGCTCGATACGAGGAACTTTTGGGTGTTCTTGATATTTAGCAATTGCTATTACAATCATAGGCGCACGAAGGGGAAGCTCTTTAGCACGGTTAATTACTTTTTCTGTCTGTTGCTCTGCCACTGCACTTTGATGGTAAATTTCACCCAGTTTATTGCGTGCATCACCTTGAGCAATGATGAACTGCCACGGTGCTATACAGCCATGATCAGGAACACGTAATGCTGCTTGCTTAATTATGTCGAGCTGCTCAGGCGTAGGGCCCGGCTCTGTTAGTTTAGAGTCTGATTGGCGAGTAAGTAAAAGCTCGATAGCGTTCATAACGATTCCTCAAAATTCAAAACGATAGAGTAACATTTAAAACCTTAAATAATAAATACCGAGAAATTAAAATGCAAAACGGCCGCAAAGGGTCAACTATGCAGCCGTTAATAAAATACATTTAATGCGCTATTTTTTTATAACGTTTCGCTTTAACCAGTAATCAAAACTAACAAAACGCCCACCGCCCATAAAAAATAAACTTAAGAGCATAGCAAAATAAATTGCCGAAAATTCTATGCCATTATTTAAAATAGATGGTTTACCTTTTTCGTATAGGTAATCAGGAAAGCCGTGCTCTTCAACTAAGTCTCGAATTTTTCCTATCCTGTCTTGTACTTCTAATGAGTTTTCGAGGCTTTCTTTTGCACCTGGGATAGATAACCAATCAAGTACTTGCGCAGCACTTGTTTCTGGATTAGTCGGCGCTATTGCAAACCACCCGTTATGCCAATGTACTGAAGTAGCCGCTACAACCATTGTGAACATAAGCGGGATACTGACTAAGCGAGTTAAAAGGCCAAATAATAACAACCAACCACCTAAAAATTCACTCCATCCAGCTAAGAAGGCTAGTAAATCAGGAAACGGTAAGCCTAAACCCCATTCACTATTACCAAACCATTGAACGACATCAGGCGATGCTAAAAAGTTATTTAGAAAGCCTTCTGTTTCAGTACTTATAGCAAGTTTGTTATAACCTGCGATGATCATAACGGGAGCTAAAATTAAGCGAAATAGTAAAGCAGGTAAACCATCTAAAAACGATAGTTTACCCAATATTGTGTTATAAAAACTGATTAGTTTATTCATGCGTATCCTGTGTGTTCAATGTTTATTAAGTTATAGACTATAAACAAAAAAGACCTTATAGATTGATAAACTATTTCAATTTATTTACAAAGGTTAAATACTTCTCGCCACTTGTAGAGCTTCAAAAATAGCGCGTTTAGCATCAATTGCAGCAGCCAATTTAGCTCCGCCTATCACATGCACTTTTGCGTTATCTGTGTAACCTTCTAGCACTTCGCTATTAGAAACCTGACCAATACACGCAATAACAGTATCTACCGGCAGTACTTGAACTTCTCCAGCAACATTAATTGTTAACCCATTCTTATCAAAACTTTGATATTGGCAGTCAGCAATTTGTTTAACACCATGCTGTTTAGCAACTTGGCGATGTATCCAACCAGTGGTTTTACCAAGCTCACTACCAAAACGACCCGAACTGCGTTTTAACATATACAATTGGCGCTCGTCTTTATGAGGTTGTGCATCACACTCAATCCCCCATTGCGTTTTAAACTCGCTAATAGATTGTGATTTATGTTCACTTAAAAAAGCAACCATATCAAAACCAATACCGCCAGCACCTAAAATAGCGATTGATTTGCCCAGTTCTACTTCGCCGCGTATGACTTCGTCATAAGCAAACACACGCTTATCATCACTACATTTAATAGAGGCTTCACGCGGCCTAACGCCTGTTGCAAAAACAATATCATCATAATCTTTAAGCATTGAATCGTCGTAAGCTTTACTAAGCTCCACAGTTACTTTTAATCGCTCGAGCTCATTAGTGAAGTAAGTAAGTGTATGGTTAAAGTCTTCTTTACCCGGTATTTGCATGGCTAAATTAAATTGACCGCCCATTTGCGATTTTTGATCAATTAACGTGACGTTATGCCCTTTTTGAGCCAAGTAACAACTTGCTGATAAACCAGCAGGACCTGCACCGACAACTAATACATTTTTAGCTTTAGCTGCTTGCTCTAGCGGGTAATCTAGCTCAAATGCAGCTTGTGGATTAACTAAACACGTAGCACGTTTATTTTTAAATACGTGATCTAGACAACCCTGGTTACATCCAATACAAATATTAATTTGTTTAGATTGATTGTTTACATACTTATTAAAAAACTCAGGATCAGCCAATAACGGACGTGCCATCGAAATTAAATCAGCCTCGCCTGCATTTAAAATATCGTTAGCAATTTCTGGAGTATTAATTCGGTTAACAGCAATCACAGGGACATTAACTACGTCTTTTAAACGCTTTGATGCTTCTTTAAATGCACCCGGTGGCACCATACTCGCAATAGTCGGTACACGCGCTTCGTGCCAACCAATACCAGTGTTAAATATATCAACACCCGCTTTTTCAAGTTCGGTAGCCTGAATAACAACTTCCTCTGGTGTTGAACCGTTTGGAATCAAATCAATGACCGACAATCTAAAAATAATTAAGAATTTTTCAGATACTTTTGCTCTTACAGCTTTAACTATTTCAAGTGCAAGTCGCATTCTATTTTCTAAGCTGCCACCAAACTCATCATCGCGTTTATTGGTATGAGGCGCCATAAACTCATTAATCAAATACCCTTCAGAACCCATGACTTCTAAGCCATCGTAGCCGGCTTTTTCAGCCATATAGGCAGAATGCGCAAAGTCTTTAATTGTTTTTTTAATCGAGCCAAGCGACATCGCTTTAGGTTTATAAGGATTAATAGGTGCTTTTATTGCACTTGGTGCTTGATTGAAAGGATGGTATGCATAACGTCCAGCATGTAATAATTGCAAACAAATTTTTCCACCGTGTTTATGCACAGCATCTGTGTAAGCGCGATGCTTAAACACATCGTAATAACTATTAAATGAGGAAGAAATAGGTGTTAGCTTGCCACGTAAATTAGGGCTGTATCCGCCTGTAATTAACATCGCGGTGCCACCTTTTGCACGTGCTTCATAAAATGCACGTAAGCGTTTGCGGTTATGCCAGCCCTCTTCAAGGCCTGTATGCATTGAGCCCATAACCAAGCGGTTACGTAATTGTGTGTGTTTTAGTTGTAATTGTTGTTCTAACATCTTGTGCCCCGTTAACTGGTCTAACCTGTATACATTAGCTAATTCTGCTTTAATGGCAAGTAATAAGCAATATGTGCATGCATTTAATTAAAAATAGCAGTAAAAACTTACGTTTATATAGGTTCATAAACACTTCGTTACGATTTAGCAGTTAAATTTATTTTTATTCTAGGCTAAGATGGAACTAATGTATTAACTGTACCAAATTAAGGAGCTATTTTGATAGCAAAGGTATTTAAAGGTATTTGGGCTGGAATTAATTTTTCTCGTCGCTTAATACTAAACATTTTGTTTTTATTACTGGTAATTGTTTTCTTTGTGTCACTCTCAAGTGACGATGATCAAATAATAGTTGAAAATGGCTCTGTACTCAGGCTTAACTTAAATGGCCCTATTGTTGAAGAGAAAACATATATAGACCCAGTTGAAGCCGCAATTAGTGATGCAACTTCTGGTTCTGAAGCACCAAGCGAAATATTACTCGACGATATTGTTGAAGTAATAAACGAAGCGACTAAAGACGATCGTATCTCGGTGATATTGCTTGATTTACAAGAGATGCCTAAAGCACATTTAAATAAACTTAAGCAAATTACAAAGGCTATTGATGCCTTCAAGCAAGCTGGCAAAAAAGTAATTGCATCGGGTTATTACTATACTCAAGCACAATACTATATTGCATCGCATGCTGACGAAATAGCTATGCACCCATACGGCAGCGTAGGTATTGAAGGTTATGGCATGTACCCGCTTTACTTTAAAGATGCACTTGAAAAGCTTGAAGTAACGCAGCATATTTTCCGTGTTGGTACATTTAAGTCAGCAGTAGAACCTTTTATTCGTAACGACATGTCCGATGCAGCTAAAGAAGCTAACCGCGTTTGGTTAGGCGCTCTTTGGAGCGAATACAAACAAGATGTTGCCGCTGTTCGCCCGTTTGATGAGTCAAATTTTGACGAAACAATGGACGTATATCTAGAAAAAATGAAAGCTGCCGATGGCGATGCAGGTAAATATGCACTTGATCACCAGTGGGTTGACTCTTTAAAAACAAATCAGCAAGTTCGTAAACAATTAATTGATTTAGTAGGCACACAAGAAGATGGTAAGACATTTAAGCAAGTTTCATTTCGTGAATACTTAAGCTTAATTAAACCGCCTATTGAAATTGATAACCCTATTACCGAAAAAGTAGCGGTAGTTGTTGCTAAAGGTACGATTGTTGATGGTGAGCGTAAAGCAGGCGAAATTGGGGGTGACTCTACAGCTGCCCTACTTCGTAAAGCACGCCTAGATGATAAAGTTAAAGCGGTTGTACTACGTATAGACTCTGGTGGCGGTAGTATGTTTGCCTCTGAAGTTATTCGTGCTGAAGTATTAGCCCTTAAGGCTGCTGGTAAACCTGTTATTGCTTCAATGAGTTCTGTGGCTGCATCAGGTGGTTATTGGATTGCCTCTGCTGCAAACGAAATTTGGGCAGCACCAAGTACAATTACAGGCTCAATTGGTGTATTTGGTACGTTTATGACATTTGAGAAAACCTTATCGAAAATTGGTGTTTATTCAGATGGCGTTGCAACAACCGAAATGGCTGGCTTTTCTATCACTCGTCCACTAAATGAAAAGATGGGTCAAGTAATTCAAATGAACGTTGAGGAAGCATACGGTCGCTTTTTAAATGTTGTTGCTGATGCGCGTAATATGACGCCTGAGCAGGTTGACAAAATTGCCCAAGGCCGCGTATGGATTGCATCTCAAGCACTTGAACTAGGTTTGGTTGATAAGCTAGGCGACAAACAAGGTGCGATTGAAGCCGCTGCTGCACTTGCCAAGCTTAATCATTATGAAGTTAAAACTATTAAACAAGATTTAAGCTCGCAAGAAAAAATGATTCAAAACATTTTTGGTAATGCATCTATTAAATCTATGCTTGGTTTGCAAACACAAAAAACATCTGTGTTAGCAACACAAGCTAATTTACGAAGTGTTATTAACCAATTAAGTACTGAAGTTGAAAACCTTAATGATTACAACGATCCACAAGGTGTATACGCACGCTGTTTAGTGTGTAACGTTGCACAATAAAAGTGCATAGCTTCACCTAATCAGCTGTATTTAAAGCTGCTTAACGTTATACTAGGCCCAGTTTTTTTACTGGGCTTTTTTTATGAAACGTAAACGAATTTATATCGCTTATACTGGCGGTACTATAGGTATGAAAAAATCGAGTCGAGGCTATATTCCAGCTGAAGGTTTTTTAACAGAAACCGTAGTGAATAACGCAGAATTTAATCGTGATGAAATGCCTTTGTTTGATATTCACGAATACTGCCCTCTTATAGATTCTTCAGACATGTCTCCAGAGCATTGGCAACTCATTGCTAATGATATCAAAGATAAATACCAAGATTATGATGGTTTTGTGGTGCTCCATGGCACTGATACTATGGCGTATACAGCCTCAGCGCTGTCATTTATGTTCGAAAATTTGACTAAACCTGTGATTGTAACCGGCTCACAAATTCCGCTCTCACAATTACGTTCTGATGGCCAAGTAAACTTACTTAATGCCATGTATTTAGCTGCAAATTATCCTATTGCTGAAGTAAGTCTCTTTTTTAATAACCAACTGTTTAGAGGTAATAGAGCAACTAAAGCACACGCGGATGGGTTTAATGCTTTTGCCTCGCCGAATCTAGACCCTCTCGCGTTATCGGGTATTAATATTCAACTTATTAAGGGTCAGCTTAGCCCATATGTTGAAAATGAGCTGCAAGTTACACCTATTACACCTCAACCTATCGGGGTGCTTTATTTGTACCCTGGCATTAGCCAAGAGGTAGTTAAAAGCTTGGTCAATGGCAATATTAAATCACTGGTGCTACTGAGTTTTGGTGTAGGTAATGCACCACAAGATCCGAGCTTTTTGTCAATACTCGAAGAAGCAAGTAAACGTGGCGTCGTAATTGTTAACTTAACTCAGTGTTTAAAAGGTCATGTAAACATGGGTGGCTATGCAACAGGTAATGCGCTATTAAATATTGGTGTAATAAGTGGGTACGATATGACTCTTGAAGCATGTTTAACTAAGTTACATTATTTATTTAGCCAAAAGCTTGAAGTCGAAACGATTCGTCATTTAATGCAAGATAACTTACGTGGTGAGTTGAGCCGTTAATTTTTAGCCTGTAAAAATACAAAAGGCACGCTAAATAGCGTGCCTTTATCGTTTTAAACAACTGTTTTTTATCTAACTTTAGCGTCTATATCTACTAAATCAGTTAAATGACACATTTCACCACTGTGGGTTTTTATGCCGTGCTCACCAAAGTAATCACGCTGGGCTTGAACTAAATGCCCATTACTCGGTGTAGTTAATGTTGCTAAATACGTTTGTGTAGCTCCCAATACAGGGAATGCTAAACCAGTCATTATTGCTTGACCGGTAATTTTTCGCAAAGAGTTAGACTCTTTTTCAAGAGTGTCAATAAATTCAACACCTTGTGCAACGCTATCAAGGTAGTCAGCACAGATTATACAACCAGCGCGCCATGTTTGAAGCGTTTTAGATAAATCTACTTTCCACTGATGAGTACGTGATGCACCTTTAATTAGCGCTAAACCTTGACGATACGCAAGTAAGCTTGCAAGTAAGAACGCGTCTTTTAGCTCTTCTAAATCAATTTCAACATTGTTCGTTGATTTAGATGCATATGTCATCTCTTGTGCAGCCGTTGTGTTACATGCATTAGTTAAATGACGAGCTTGAACAGCAGCAACAAGTGAAGGGACTGCAATACCAAGTTCGAGTGCATTTTGCGCAGTCCAAAGACCAGTACCTTTAGCGCCAACTTTATTATCAATTAAGTCCGCAAGCGGTACATTATTATGATTTTCAAGTGACAATATATGGCTAGAAATAGACAGTAAGTAACTATTTAATTGACCTTCTGACCAGTCATTAAATATCTCAGCTACTTCTTGTGGAGAACGATTAGTACCTAAACGAAGTAATTGGTACACTTCCGCAATAAGTTGCATCAGTGCGTATTCAATACCGTTGTGAACCATTTTTACAAAATGACCACTTGCTGATTGGCCAACACGTGCAAAACACGAGTCGCCATTATAGCTAGCAGCTACTTTTTCAAACCATGGCTCAATACGTTCCCAACCACCTTCAGAACCACTTGCCATCATTGCAGGACCATGACGAGCGCCTTCTGCACCGCCAGAAATTCCCATAGTGGCAAATTCAAATTTATTTTGGTATTTGAGTTTACGCGTTATACCGTCTTTATAATTACTATTGCCGCAATCGACTATCATATCGTCACAATTAACGCCGGCCTCTACAAGTTCATTACAAACTGTATCAACTAACTCACCAGCTGGAACAAGTAATAAAATAGAACGAGGTGCCTCTAAACGCCTTACCATGTCACTTAAATCAGAGACAATGTGAAGCCTATCAGCCATGCCTTGTGATTTGGCACAACTTAGTAACTCTTCACCCGCATGTGGGTTTTTATCATAAGCGACTAGCGTTATCCCTTTTTCAATCAAGTTTAGGGCAAGATTTTTTCCCATAACGCCTAACCCTACTAATGCAACTTGCATCTAGTGTCCTCCTCGGTAACAACTATTTGGTTAGAAAATTCAGTGTATAAATTAAATAATACCGCGTGCATTATACTCATACAGTCATAAAATACTAACTATGAGCCCATACAACATGCTTTTTTATTACAGATAAATAAGCTACGTAATTATATCAAACATCAATGCTCTCGGGGTGACTAAAAGCAACGCTAATTGAAATTAAGATCATTGACGCATTCTGACACCGGTGTCATAATGATGACACAATAGTTTTGTATAAAATAGTGGCAAACCTTTGAAGTTTGCACATAATTAAAATATTTTAATCTAATATAGATATTTTAATTCAACAAAATAACGTCAACATGCTTTCACCAAGCAAACAGGAGAAATTGATGCTAAGACGCACGAAAATAGTCGCTACCCTTGGACCTGCTACCGATAGAGATAACAACTTAGAAAAAATTATTATCGCTGGGGCTAATGTAGTACGTTTAAACTTCTCACATGGTGTTGCCCAAGATCATAAAGACCGTGCGCAAGCTGTACGCGATATTGCAAAAAAATTAGGCAAGCATATTGCTATCCTTGCTGACCTTCAAGGCCCTAAAATCCGCGTTTCTACTTTTAAAGAAGGTAAGGTAACGCTTGCTGTAGGTGCAAAGTTCACTCTTGATGCAAAAATGGAAAAAGGCGAAGGCGATGTTAACTCTGTAGGTATTGATTATAAAGAATTACCTAACGATGTTAGCCCTAACGACTTACTACTCCTAAATGACGGCCTTATTCAACTAACTGTTGATGAAGTAGCTGGGCACTTAGTACATTGTACTGTAACTGTTGGCGGTGTTTTATCTAACAATAAAGGTATTAACCGTTTAGGTGGTGGCTTAACTGCACCAGCATTTACTGAAAAAGATAAAGAAGATTTAATAACTGCCGCTGAAATTGACGTAGATTACATTGCCGTATCATTCCCACGTAGTGGCGACGATATGCGCTACGTACGCTCACTTGCTGAAGCTGCTGGTTCAAAAGCACAACTACTTGCAAAAATTGAACGTGCTGAAGCCGTTGAAACGCAAGAAGCTGTTGATGACATCATTCTAGCGTCTGACGCTGTAATGGTTGCTCGTGGTGATTTAGGTGTTGAAATTGGTGATGCAGCTCTTATGGGCAAGCAAAAACTAATTATTCGTCGTGCTCGTTCATTAAACCGTACTGTAGTAACAGCAACGCAAATGATGGAATCGATGATCGATAACCCTATGCCTACACGTGCAGAAGTTATGGATGTTGCAAATGCTGTTCTTGATGGAACAGATGCTGTAATGCTTTCAGCTGAAACAGCTGCAGGTGATTATCCTGAAGAAACAGTTGCGACTATGGCACGCGTTTGTTTAGGTGCTGAATCGCAAAAAGAAACGCACGTTTCTAAACACCGTTTAGATAGTCGCTTTTCTAACAATGCTGAATCAATTGCGCTTTCTGCTATGTATGCAGCTAATCACTTAGATTCTGTTAAAGCTATCATCACGCTTACTGAATCTGGTAGTACGGCTAAATTAATGTCACGTATCAGCTCAGGCTTACCAATCTACTCGCTTTCACGCCATGCGAGTACATTAGGTCAAACAGCACTTTATCGTGGTGTTTACCCAGTATTTTTTGATTCTACAAAAACTGAAAAAGACGGTATGGTAAAAGCGGCACTTGATACTTTAGTTTCTCAAGGTTCTTTACAGTCTGGCGATACAGTAATTATTACTCACGGTGACTCAATGGAAACTGTGGGTGCAACTAACACAATGAAAATTGTAACTGTTGCGTAATTAAACGCCGAATATAAAAAATGCGAGCTTAGCTCGCATTTTTTGTACCTGTAATAAAAGCGTTGGCTTTAACTTGCTAATGCCGCTTTAACCTTATCTCGATAGCTACGGCTCACTTTTAATTCTTGTCCGTTTTCAAGTACTAATAAATACTCGCCACTTACTTGTGTAACCAGCTTACTAATTTGTTTTGTGTTTACTATCGCACTGCGGTGTACACGCACAAATAACTGAGGGTCTAGCTCTTGCTCAAGCTCTTTCATTGTTTTACGAAGTATATGCGTTTGTCCATCTTCACAATGTAAACACATATAGTCACCTGCAGCATCAACCCATTGGATAGTCGCTACAGGTACCCGTATAATTTCACCCTGCTCTTTTACTGCAAGTGATTCTGGGTAACGTCTATCTGTTAAGGTATCGCCAGTGGCTAATTTTTTTAATATTTCTTCGCAATTATTACCAGTAATACCGGCTACAAAACTCGCTAGTTTTTTCTTATGGGCGTTGTCTTGCTGCGTTTTTAAATAAGTATGCACTTTTTCTACCGCCTGTTTTAATCTGTTATCATCAACGGGTTTTAAAATGTAATCGAGAGCATGAATTTCAAATGCTTTTACAGCAAACTGATCAAAAGCAGTTACAAATACAATAGCAGGTAGCACTTTTGTACTTTCGCTAAGCGCTCTTGCCACCTCAAAGCCATTCATACCTGGCATCTGAATATCTAAAAAAACCAAATCGATTTTCTCGCTTTGGCACATTTCAATTGCATCAGCGCCTGAACTACACAATTTAATTACTTCAATATCAGAATATTCTTCAAGTCTTACCGCTAAACCTTTTCGCGCTAACGGTTCATCATCAACAATGAGTGTTTTTATTTTAGTCATTTTTCACAGCCTTCTCAAAAGGTACTCGCAGATTAACTTTTAATCCACTTGGCGTATTATGTGATAATACAAACGAATAATTATTTTCATACAACGTTTTTAATCTATCTTTGGTGTTAGCAACACCTACACCTTGAGCGTTAACTAATTGGCCATCAAGTATTTCAGTGCCTGGGCCGTTGTCACCCACTTCTAGTAATAATTCATTCGCAAATACTTGTGCTTTAATATCAATTACACCACCTTCTGTCAGATGGGCAATGGCATATTTAATCGCGTTTTCTATAATTGGTTGCAAAATTAAGCTCGGTACTAAAGCCTCTTTTGCTTGCTCGCTAATATCTACATTTACTTTCAATCGCTCATCAAAACGGACGCGCTCTATTTCTAAATAAAGCATGAGAGCATGTAGCTCTTGCTCAAGCGGTACTTTTTTAATTGGATCGGTATTAAGTGTGTAACGTAAAAAGTCACTTAACCTTGCTACCATTAAGTTAGCATCTTTGTTTTCTTTAACCAAAATTAAAGTAGAAATAGCGTTAAGTGTATTGAATAGAAAATGGGGGTTGAGCTGATACCTGAGCATTTTTAGTTGCGCTTCGTGTGCCATCGTTGTGGCCTTTAACGCTTTTTGTCGCTCACTTTGTAATAACTGATAATATTTAACGCCAAAGTACAAACCACTCCAACATAAAATAATATAAACCGAATCTAAACCTTGCTGCAGGTAATAAAACCACTCCTCTGGTCTATAACCATGGCGGTATATTTCCCATAGATTGAATTTTTGAACGACAGCCCATAGAGTGCCCGTTATATAAGAGGCACCAAATACTACAATCATTAACACCCAGGGCGAGGCATTCCAAATTTTACGGTAAATATACCTAAGCGGCACTGTCATCAAACAACCAGCGTAAGCATTCAATAAAATAACAAATACATATATATCACGCATTTCAAATACTTTAGAGCCGATATAATTTACTAACGCGTAACCAATCCAGCCCGCGATTTGCAAAAGCCAAAAAAAACGTTGCCTGTTATCGACTAAAGATTGCCAGTTCAAAATAGATGTTTACTCCGTATGGTTAAAGCTAATTCCATAAAATAGGCGTTTGTTATTTTTATTATTTTTACCTATGTAGGGCTAATTTTCACAAAATTAGGTAGTCTTATTATATAGATTTATGAGTTTGCATAGCACTACAGCTTGCCTTGCTTTTTAAGAGTCTTACCGCAAACAAATAGTCGAGACACTAAAAAAGCGAAAGGTTATCCGCCTTCCGCTTTTTAAATATCAATAGCCTTGTGTAAATTAAGCTAGTTTATCTGATGCTACTTTGTAGGTTGGATCTTCAATCACATTCACTTCAACTAAATCTCGTGCTTTATGAAGCAACTGCGTACAGTCTTTACTTAAGTGACGTAAATGAAGTTGTTTACCTGCTTTTGTGTATTTGTCAGCAAGTGTATCAATTGCTTCTATTGCACTGTGGTCAGATACGCGGCTGTGTTTAAATTCAACAATCACATTTTTAGGATCATTTTTAACATCAAATAACTCTGAAAAGTTTTTAACTGAGCCGAAAAATAACGGCCCGTGCAGCTCATATACTTTTGCACCTTTTTCATCAATATAGTTTGTTGTGTAAATGTGTTTTGCGTGCTGCCAAGCAAATACTAATGCCGATACAATAACACCTACGCATACTGCAATCGCTAAATCAGTAATAACCGTCACGCCCGACACAAGAACAATTACAAATGCATCAGATAATGGTACGCGCTTCATCATTTTAAAGCTTGCCCATTCAAATGTACCAAGTACTACCATAAACATAACACCAACAAGTGCAGCTAATGGGATCATTTCAATTAAGCTAGAGGCAAAAATAATAAAACCAAGTAGCATAAGTGCAGCGCTTATACCTGATAAACGAGAGCGACCACCTGAATTTATATTGATCATTGATTGACCAATCATTGCACAACCACCCATTGCACCAAACATACCGCAGGTAATATTTGCAGCACCTTGACCAATACATTCTTTATTACTATGACCACGGGTTTCTGTAATCTCATCAATTAAGCTAAGCGTTAATAATGATTCAATTAAACCAATAGCCGCTAAAATAAGTGCATAAGGAAAAATAATTTGTAGCGTTTCGAAAGTAAACGGTACCATAGGAATATGAAATTCAGGTAAGCCGCCAGCGATTGTTGCTGTTTCGTCGCCTGTCATTCCTTTTAAGAAATCTAATACTGTATGCGCTTCTAAATCAAACCCAATCACTAATCCAGTTACAGTTACAATAGCAACTAGAGATGAAGGCACTGCTGTAGTCAATTTTGGCAAAAAGTGGATTATTGCCATGGTTAATGCAACTAAGCCAAGCATGATAAATAATGGATTACCTGTCATCCATTCTTGTCCGCCCATACCATCTGGCACTTTAAACTGCCCTAGCTGAGCTAAAAATATAACAATTGCTAACCCGTTTACAAAACCAAGCATTACCGGATGAGGAACCATACGGATAAACTTACCGAGCTTAAATACACCCGCGAGAATTTGCAGTATTCCCATCAGCAACACAGTTGCAAATAGATACTCAACACCGTGATCAAGCACTAAACTTACCATGACAACAGCTAGTGCACCGGTTGCACCTGAAATCATACCAGGGCGACCACCAAAAATAGCCGTAATTAAACCAACGATAAACGCGGCATATAGACCAACTAAAGGTTCTACATTTGCAACAAAGGCAAACGCAACTGCTTCTGGGACTAAGGCTAACGCCACAGTTAATCCAGATAGAATATCGTTTTTAGCAGAGCTAGGCGCCCTACTGAGTAAGTTAAACATTGAGGTCCTCAAATGGTGTAATGGGTATCAAAAAAAGCGCTAAATTCTACCAAATTAGCGCTCAGTTAACAATTATCATTATGTGGTTAAGCTAAACTAAAAATGGTTTAGCTTTTAAAAGAAGTGCTTTTACAAAGGAAGGGAAGTACTGCGTTTTACACATGTCATTGTTACATTAGAATGTACTTCTTGGACGTATTCTAAGCTTAGTAAATTATCGCGCACAAAATGCTCATACCCTTCTATGCCTTGTGAAATTATGCGTAGCATAAAGTCCATGGTACCAGCCATAGTGTAACACTCTGTTACCTCGTCGTAGCTCATGATCAGCTTTTCAAACTCAGCAAGATTCTTTTTACCGTGATTTGATAAACGCACATGTGCATATACAAGCATATCAAAGCCAAGTTTTTTCTCATCTAAAAGAGCCACTTTGCTTTTTATATAACCATCTTGCTCTAGCTTAGCGATTCGACGCCAGCATGGAGATTGAGACAAGCCTACTTTATCTGCAATTTCTGCGGTTGATAAACTAGCATCTTGTTGTAAAAGTGCCAATATTTGGCGATCTACGTGATTTAGAGACATTTTATTTCTTATTTATCAAATAAACTGGTTAAATTATACAACCATTTTAAAACTCAGTCTGCTTATTTTTAATGTTTATGCAGTTTGTAAACTTAAAATAAGCAACTTAACCAAACTTACCACTTATAAAAGGATTTGTTTTCTTTTCAAACCCCACCGTAGTGTCGCTACCATGTCCTGCCAATATTTTAGTATTATCAGGTAAGGTTAAAATATGCGTCTTAATCGACTCTATAAGTTGTTCACTGTTCCCCTTAGGAAAGTCAGTGCGCCCTACTGAGCGTTTAAAAATAACGTCACCGACAATAACGCACTCATAGTCTGGTTGGTAAAACACTATATGACCGGGTGTATGCCCCGGGCAATGTTTCACTAAAAAGCTAAGTTTACCTACGCTCACGGTGTCATTATGGTTTAGCCAAATATCCGGATAAAACGGTTCAATGGGTTTAAATCCAAACATCTGTGCTTGCATAGGTAAGTTTTCAAACCAAAAGTACTCATCTTTTTGTGGACCAATAATTTGTACGTTAAATTGATTTCGTAAAATATCAGCCCCACCCACATGATCTAAATGCCCGTGCGTTAACCAAATAGCACTTAATGCTAGTTTATGCTCATTAAGGACCGTTATTATTTTATCAGTGTCGCCACCTGGGTCGATAACCACAGCGTGTTTAGTTTCGCTACACCAAATAATACGGCTGTTTTGTGCAAAGGCAGTGACAGGTATAGTTATGATTTCCATATTAAATTTCTTTACTTTTTTGATCTGGAATAACAACTTCTTCTTCGAATGACATAAGTATTGGATACTTTAAGTACGCTTGATCATAAAATGGACTTTGTTCATATAACCAGTTTAATCGAGCTTCTGCGTCACTCGCGAATGATTTATCTTTAAGTTTTTCATCAAACTTAAGCGCAAGCTTTGGGTTATCTTTTAGCATTTGGCGTGCATACGGAATTAGCGCATAGTTTTCCATGTACTCGGTACGCTGAAAAATAGTATTAAACTCACCCCACGCAAAAAATGAATCAGGAGCTTCTGGGTGCAATAAATGCACAGCAAGCTCACCTGCTTTTTGTTGAGTATTGACTTGATACCAACCATCTAAATCTACATTTATAGCAGGGATGTAATCAAAAGTTGCTGATACTCTAAAACGCCCTTCAAATGGTGCTTTATCAAACGTGTAGTCAGCCACCTTTGCAACTTTCAAAGGCTGTGTGTTTGCCCCTTCAAGTTTATTAATAGAGACACCATGTAACTTTAGTTTCTCAATAATGTTGCTATATACAGGCGGAATAAAAAAAGCTTTAGGTACTTCAACTGTATGTTGTACATCTTTTTGCCAATAAATAGGTAAGTCAGTATATGTATGTGCTTTACCCAAATATTTCACTTCATTTTGACCCGAAAGTGAATTCATGCTTGATGAATATTCAATGCCTTTAAACTGCGCAATCGTATCAGCTTGCTTGGCATAGCCACGCTTTACTATTAGCTGTTTAGGAACAAATTCTTGTTCTTTTTTAACTGCATTAGCTAATTCATGACTGTGCTTTGATAGCGCAGTAATAGCACCATCTAAAAATACATAAGTTCCCAATACACGTTGCTTGTAAGGCTTCAATGAATGATTTTCGACTAAAATAGTCGGCAATGACTTTAAATCCCCCCAACCATTTGAAAAACGTGGCGTAGCAACCCAGCCCGCTAACCCTTTTTTAAAGTCGCGCTTGTCCATAACAAAAACAAGTGGTCCTGGGGTGTGTCCTTGCTTCGCTAGCGTATCGTCAATGAGAGGTTTAAAAAACTGGTTTAATGTATCTGATACCGCAGGCGATTCGCTCGAAAATACCGGATTGTAACCATAAGTCACATCGTATTGGTAATCTGCGCCGTCGGTAACGTGTACATCAATGTATAAATTTGGGTTGTAGTCGTTAATAACCTTTAAAACACTTCTAACTTCTGGGGTATCTAATTTAGTAAAATCACGATTTAAATTAAGGTTATTAGCATTTGTTCTAAAGCCCATTTTTGCAGGGCCCCTTTGATTAATACGATTGAATGCACTGCTACGTTCGTGGCCATCTACATTTAAAATAGGAATAAATAATATGTTTACCTTTTTTAAAATGTCACGGCGCTTGCCCGTCGCTATATCTCTGAGTAACATAAACATGGCATCTTTACCGTCTATTTCACCAGAATGTATTCCTGCCTGAATAAAAATAGTTGGCTTAGTGCTATTAGCCATTTGCCTTGCTTCAAAAAAGCCTTGTTCACTGGCAATCAACATTTTTATTGCGCGTTTACTATTACTATAGCCAATGGTTTGAGATTGAAACTGAGTAGGGTTTGCAGCAACTAACCTATCTACAAATGCCATTGTATTTGCATAATCGGGCGACGCTTCACCTGCAGATAACTCAAAGTCAGTAGTTAACGGGCCTTGTTTTTGTAAAAGCTCTACGCTTTTCCCCTGCCACTCAATGAGTGGAGGTAAGTGTGCGTCATACGCCACACTTGCAGATAAAATTAGTAAACTTGCAAACATATAATTCTCTAACAAACGCCTTAATTATATAAATTATATCAACTAAATTTTTTATAATGAGGAAACTGCGGTGATTCAACAAAAAAATGCAGCAAAATACATTTCAATCATTCACACCTGTTTTTTTAGGCTTTATAACCTTATTAAGTATTATACCAATGCGCAATAATACTTAATCATTTTGCGGGGCTAAACATGTCGCTACCTGCGTTAAAGAACTCTCATTTACGACTGCATGGATGCAGAAGGTAGAGCAATGCAGGAGCAATTGCCGAGAACAACTAAATAGCGAATTTTTTGCCTAGCTATCAACACGTTTTTCCGCCCTCAAAATAGATCATTTAATTAAGCGAATTAGTATTAATCATTGGTTTAAGTTACTAAATTACAGGCACAAAAAAAGGAGCCATAGGCTCCTTTTTAATACTTATATAAAAAAGCTTAAGCGGCTAGGCCTTCTTTTGCTTTTTCTACAAGCGCTGCGAATGCAACTTGGTCGTAAACAGCGATATCTGCAAGGATCTTACGATCGATTTCTACAGAAGTCTTTTTAAGACCATTGATAAAACGGCTGTAAGACAGACCATTTTGACGTGAAGCAGCATTGATACGTGCAATCCATAATTGACGGAAAGTACGCTTCTTCGCACGACGGTCACGGTAAGCGTATTGACCCGCTTTAGTAACAGCCTGGAAAGCTACGCGGTAAACACGTGAACGTGCTCCGTAGTAACCTTTTGCTTGTTTTAAAACTTTTTTGTGACGTGCACGTGCGACAACGCCGCGTTTAACTCTTGCCATTTCTAAAAACCCCTATTAAGCGAACGGTAACATACGTGAAACTAGACCATGGTCATTTTTATGAACCATCATCTTAGGACGTAGGTGTAACTTACGCTTAGAAGTTTTCTTAGTCAGAATATGACGAAGATGCGCTTGTTTACGCTTGAAACCGCCAGAAGCAGTCTTTTTGAAACGCTTAGCAGCGCCACTGTGACTTTTTAGCTTATAAGCCATTGCAATAACTCCAATTGTATTGCTTTTAAATTAGTAAGCAGGCGTGAGATATATTTCTATAGCTCCACTTTTAGGCCTAACTTACTGCCATGTTCCGGTGAAGACCCAACATAAATGCCGCAATCTTGCTTTAAGACCGGTTAACTCAGGTGAATATTCGCATATTGCTTGCAGACCTGAGCTAATTTCGGTGCGTATTATCGCTTAAAAATTATTTTTTAGCAACAGGCGCCATCATCATAACCATTTGGCGGCCTTCAACACGATTTGGGAAAGACTCAACTACTGCAAGCTCTTCTAAATCGGCTTTGATACGGTTTAATAATTCTATACCAATTTCTTGGTGAGCCATTTCACGACCACGGAAGCGGATAGTAATCTTAGCTTTATCACCAGCTTCTAAGAACTTACGTAAGTTGCGAAGCTTAACCTGATAATCACCTTCATCCGTACCAGGACGGAATTTGATTTCTTTTATCTGGATTTGCTTTTGCTTCTTCTTCTGCTCTTTTAGTTCTTTGCTTTTTTCAAAGATGAACTTACCGTAGTCCATGATTCTACAAACAGGCGGCTCAGCGTTTGGACTGATCTCAACAAGATCAACACCCGCTGCATCGGCCATAGTTTGCGCGTCTTGTAATGACTGAATTCCAGCTTGTTCGCCTTCAATGTCAATTAAACGAACTTCTTGCGCTGTAATTTCTTCGTTAATACGATTTTTTTGAGCTGTTTGTTGCCCTTTCTTGCCGCCTCTAATAGTACGTTCCTCCAAGAATATCAATAATATAAGCGTGTAAATGGCTGTTTGTTAATGCCTTACACGCTCGATTTTTACTGTCGATTTTTAATTTCTTCACTAATTTTAGCTACAAAATCATCAACATTAAATTTGCCAAGGTCTTCACCTGTGCGAGTACGCACTGCTACTTCTTGCTGTTCAACTTCTTTATCGCCAACAACAAGTAAATATGGAATACGCTTCAGTGTATGCTCACGGATTTTAAAGCCAATCTTCTCATTTCTCAAGTCAGCAGCGGCTCTAATTCCAAGTTTATTTAATTTTTGTACAACTTCTTTAACATAAGGAGCCTGTTTATCGGTAATATTCATAATTACCACTTGCTTTGGTGCAAGCCACGTCGGGAATAAACCAGCGTACTCTTCAGTTAAAATGCCAATAAAGCGTTCAATAGAACCTAAAATAGCACGATGTATCATTACAGGTGTACGACGCTCGTTATTTTCTGCTACATAAGTAGCACCTAAACGACCCGGTAATGCAAAGTCTAATTGCACTGTACCACACTGCCACGCTCTGTCTAAACAATCGTACAAAGTAAATTCAATCTTAGGACCGTAAAACGCGCCTTCGCCCGGAAGATAATCAAATTCAATATCGTTTAGCTTAAGTGCATCAGCTAAAGCAAGCTCTGCTTTATCCCACATATGGTCTTCACCAATGCGTTGTTCTGGGCGAGTAGATAGCTTAACTACAATCTTCTCAAATCCGAATGTTTCATATGTATCATAAACCATCTTAATACACGCTGACACTTCGTCCATTATCTGCTCTTCAGTACAGAAAATGTGAGCGTCATCTTGTGTAAAGCCACGTACACGCATTAAACCGTGTAGTGCACCTGATGGTTCATTACGGTGACAACAACCAAATTCAGCCATACGAAGTGGTAAATCACGGTACGATTTTAAACCTTGGTTAAAGATTTGCACGTGACCAGGGCAGTTCATTGGTTTAATTGCGTATTCACGTTTTTCAGACTCAGTGGTAAACATTGCTTCTGAATATTTTTCCCAGTGACCTGATTTTTCCCAAAGTGAACGGTCCATCATCATTGGACCTTTTACTTCTTCGTACTCATATTCGCGTAATTTTTCACGTACAAATTCTTCAAGCTCGCGGTAAATGCTCCAACCATCGTTGTGCCAAAATACCATGCCTGGCGCTTCTTCTTGCCAATGCCATAAATCAAGCGCTTTACCAATACGACGGTGATCGCGTTTTTCAGCTTCTTCAAGGCGCTTTAAATACGCTTTAAGTTGCTTTTTATCGCCCCACGCGGTGCCGTAAATGCGTTGTAGCATTTTGTTTTCTGAATCACCACGCCAATATGCACCCGCCACTTTCATTATTTTAAAGTTTTGGCAAAATTTCATGTTAGGAACGTGAGGTCCACGACACATGTCTACATATTCTTCGTGATGATATAACCCAGGACGGTCATCTTTAGCGATGTTTTCGTCCAAAATTTCTATTTTGTATGTTTCGCCACGCGCTTCAAATGTATCGCGTGCTTCTTGCCAGCTTACTGTTTTTTTCACTACGTCGTAGTTGGTTTTTGCAAGTTGCAGCATACGCTTTTCAATTGCTTCAAGATCATCTTGTGATAGTGAGTGTTCCATATCGATATCGTAGTAAAAACCGTTATCAATGGTAGGACCAATTGCCATTTTTGCGTCTGGGAAAAGTTGCTTAACTGCATGACCGATTAAGTGAGCACAAGAGTGACGAATGATTTCAAGGCCGTCATCGTCTTTAGCGGTAATGATCTCAAGACGAGAGTCATCACTAATTAAATCACATGCATCAACACGGTCGCCATTTACACGGCCCGCAATGGTCGCTTTAGCTAAACCAGGACCAATGTCGTTTGCAACATCAAGCGTGCTTACAGGGTTTTCAAAACTACGTTGACTTCCGTCTGGAAGAGTAATAACTGGCATTATAAATCCTTGCTACAGTGGTGACACCTACAATGTATCACGTGTATTTTTAATAAATTAAATGAGAATGACTCGACAACGCTTTTACGAATAAGCATTGACTAATATATGTAGATGAGGAGTCTATTCAACTACAAAGATATATTGTCGCGTGCCGCGCATTTAATTACAAGTTTAAAGGGGTGAAATCGACCCGTTTTATCCACAAAATGTAGCTTTTAAAGCAAAAAAATCATTTTATTAAAATATAAAAGCATCAATGCATTAATTACGCGCCTACAGCTATACCCACACTCGCATTTTAATGTGCGTTGCGTATAATACTGCGTAATTAAGTTATTTTAGAGAATAGACATGAGAACATGTGGTGTAGAAATTACCGGTAGTGATGTACTACTTTGTATTTTAAGTAAAGATAATGACGTATTTGATATTCGCGATGTGCGCCAAACACGCTTTACCTTAGGTAACGGTAACGACACTGAAGTAATGCGTAAATTTCAATTCGATTTTGCAAAACTAATGCAAGATTACCAAATTGATTCTGTTGCAATTCGTGAGCGTCAGCCTAAAGGTAAATTTGCTGGCAGTGCAAAAGGCTTTAAAATGGAAACTGCAATTCAATTAATCAACAACTTAGATGTACGTTTATTTACTACAACTGAAGTTAAAGAGCAGTTAAAACGCAACCCCATCCCTATTGATTTTGAAGAAACAGGCCTTAAAAAGTACCAAGAAAATGCTTTTGTAAACGCTTACGTTTATATCATGAAAAAAACATACCGCAGCGACGAAATGTAAACTCATTACTCGTTTAAAAACGCGTACTTACATTGTAAAACGCGTTTTTTTGTGTCTAAAAAGTAGTATTAGCTTTTATTAATCTAATAATACATTAGTCTAACTGCACTTCTCTTTGTCGACAATATGTGTTTATTTTAACTTTGTAGTTTACATAACTCACACACATTTTCATGGAGAGAGCAATGCACACACACACTACCCCGGTAAAAGAAGTAGAGCAAACAAATCACTTGCCATTATCCCAAAGCTACTTTAAAGGTATACAAAGCACACCTTTAACAAATTCAACTATAGGCGAGTACTTTGACTTTATTGTCGACAAAAGGCCAGAGGCGTTAGCTGTTGTACTTCATCACCAAGGTATTAGATTAACGTATAAAGAATTTCAAAAAGAAGTTAATCAGCTTGCGAAGGGGTTACTTGCCCTTGGCGTAAAACCAGGTGAGCGCGTTGGTATTTGGTCTCCTAATAATATTGAGTGGTGCTTAACCCAATTTGCAACGGCAAAAATTGGCGCAATAATGGTGTGCATCAACCCGGCATATCGTCCTAACGAATTACAATATGCTTTAAATAGTGTTGAATGCTCAACTCTAATCACAGCATCAAATTTTAAAGGCAGTGATTACTTAGAAATGCTTAATGGTTTAGCGCCAGAACTTGCAACTTGCGATAAGTACACACTTAATTTAAAAGCACTACCCACTCTTAAAAATATAATCCGCATTGGCGATGAAGCATCTCCTGGTATGCACTCTTTTAATGATGTTATTAACTTGCCAACAGCAGCTCATGAGCTTGAATTAAAAGCAATAGGTGAAAACTTAAATGCTGATCAAGACATCAATATACAATTTACATCAGGTACAACAGGCAACCCAAAAGGCGCAACGCTCACTCATAAAAATATTTTAAATAATGCGCTATTCGTCGCCGAATCTATGCACTTTACGAGCGATGACAAGTTATGTATCCCTATCCCGTTATATCATTGCTTTGCAATGGTATTGGGTAGCTTATTGTGTGTTAGTAAAGGTGCAGCAGCCATTTACCCTAGTGATTCGTTCGATGCAAAAACCACGCTTGATGTAGTTCAACAAGAAGGATGTACAGCGCTGCACGGTGTACCTACTATGTTTATTAGTGAGCTTGAGCTGAGTAACTTTAACGATTATGACCTAAGTACTTTACGCACGGGTGTAATGGCAGGCTCTACATGCCCAGAGCAAGTAATGCGCAAAGTACAAACACAAATGAACATGCATCAAATACTGATTGCTTACGGGCAAACGGAGTGCAGCCCCATAAACAACATTACCGAAACAGACTCTTCAATAGAGCGGCAAGTAACAACGGTTGGCCGCGCACTTGCCCATACCGAGGTTAAAATAATTGACGAGCTGGGTAACATTCAAAAAATTGGTCAACCTGGCGAAGTGTGTAGTAAAGGTGCAGGCATAATGCGCTGCTATTGGAATGACGAAGCTAAAACAAAAGCCACAATAGATGACGAAGGTTGGCTGCACTCTGGCGATTTAGGTGTCATGGATACAGAAGGGTTTGTTACGATTGTTGGGCGTATAAAAGATATGATTATTCGCGGCGGCGAAAACATTTACCCTCGAGAAATAGAAGAAGTACTTTACACCTACCCTGGCATTCAAGATGCTGCCATATTTGGTATAACCGATGAAAAGTATGGCGAAGAAGTGTGCGCTTGGATCCAACCAAAAGAAGATGCTGTACTTGATGAGCAAGCAATTCGTGAGTTTTTAAAAGACAAACTAGCCTACTTTAAAATGCCACGACATATCCGTTTCGTAGAAAACTACCCAATGACAGTAACAGGTAAACTGCAAAAATTTAAAATGCGCGAGCAAATGCAAGAAGAGCTAAGCGACAACGCTTTTTCCTAGTTTCGTCTTTAAGTAACTGAGGCTCTGGGTAGGGAATTTATCTCAGAGCTATGTTCAGAGCTAGCAGCGTTAAATTTACGTATGTTAGGACTAATACTAAAAAGCACAGCCAATTGGCTGTGCTTTTTATGTACTGAATTTATTATAAATTCAACATTCTCTTTTTTAAACGTTCTAAATCAATCGCACTCGAACGCACTGTTAATTTAATATGGCTGTATTCATATTCTTCTTTAACAACACTCATACTCGATCGAATTTCGCCCACAATACCTTTAGCTGTGTACGGTATAACAATCTCTTCTTCAATCATGTCCTCTTGAGCAATGCCAATAATGTATTTGTGCAGTTTACTAATATCATCTGGATTACGTGTAGAAGTCATCATCGCATCAGGAAACTCATCCATTAGCGACTGCTGTTGATCAGTACTTAATTGGTCTGACTTATTCAGTACTAATAATTTTTTGCTACCTTCTACCCCAACTTCTGCCAGTACTTTATGTACTACTTCAAGTTGTGAGCGAAAAGAAGGATCTGAAGCATCTACAACATATAACAGTAACGACGCATCATGTGCCTCAGCGAGCGTTGAATGAAATGAAGCAACCAAATCATGAGGTAATTTTTTAATAAAACCAACCGTATCTGAAACCAATATACGAGGCTGGGTAATCGGATACAGCGCGCGAACAGTGGTATCTAGCGTTGCAAAAAGTTTGTTTTCGCCTTCTACATCACTACCTGTAATTGCGCGCATCATTGATGACTTGCCCGCATTGGTATAACCAATTAAAGCCACTGAGAATAGCTCAGAGCGCTGCGTACGTCTGTCCATCATTACATCTTGAACACTAACAAGTTCGCGCTTTAATTCTGCTAACTGATCGCGCACCTTACGGCGATTTAGCTCAAGTGTGGTTTCACCCGCACCTTTACCCATTTGGCGTTCTTTATCACCTGTTGATGTTTCACGAAGCCGTGGCGCGACATAATTAAGGCGAGCAATTTCAACTTGTAATTTTGCTGTTTTAGTACGCGCATGACGGCTAAATATTTCAATGATAATACCAGTGCGATCAAATACTTCTACACCTAATTGGTTCTCAACATTACGCAGTTGAGAAGGCGTTAGATCGCAGTCAAATACCACTACATCGGCACATGCAAACTCTAAATCGTTTGATGGAATTTCTGAGGATATTTCGGTTAAAGGGTCTTCATCAAGTAAATCATCTTCTTGCTCGTTTTCAACCATCCCTTTATTGCCGGTAAGGTGTGCTATTTCAGCTAGTTTTCCTGAGCCCAGTACATTAACTTTTTGGGTAGAACTTTGCTTTTGCGATTGTGTACCTACTACTTTAAAGCCTAATGTAGTTACCAAACGAGCAAGCTCTGCAAGCGATTCTGTTGCTTCGTCGCCTTTAAATTGTGGTGTACTAATAGAAATAAGTAACGCATTAGGAAGTGATGGTTTTGCAGTTAGTTGCATAATTTTTTATATGTTAATGCACCTAAAGTGCAAACCTAATTTTCATTCGAAAGTAACTTGATCCTACGCTGTTATGACCGAGCTTTACAGCGTTATAGCTTACGAATGCAATTATTATCTTTATTTTGCCAAAATTAGCGTTAATCTGTGAACTATTTGTGCGGGGGCAATATAATTTTTACACGCAAGTAAACCAATAAGTAACTTGGTGTTGTTATAAATGTATTTAATTATTAAGTGTTGGGGTTTACCATTGATAATAGGCTTTATGTAGCATTGCACATACACAAGCCCATTAACTAAAAGCTAATTAGCTAAAACCAGTTACTAAGCAGACTCTTCTGGACGATGCTGCTTTTGTACGCCGGTTAAAAACAAACGTAATATTTGATCGTTACAAACACGGTAATGTTTGTTATCTACTTTACGAGAAAATGCGCTTAACTCATGCTTACTTAAATCAAAATCAACAAGTGCAAGTGTTGCTATAACATCTTCTGCTTTCATATTTAAAGCAATACGTAGCTTCATAAAGATAATATTGTTGTTTAGCTTTTTCTCTGGCTCTGGTTGCTCACCTTCGCGTTTGCCACGTTGGGTATTAATAAACCCATTTAAAAAGCTTGCAAACTCAGTATCACTTATTGGGGTAAAAGCCTCTTCACCTTCTTTAGTTAACCATGCAATTACTTGCTCTTTGGTGACCGTATGCTCTGCTGATGCAAAAACATTGACCATAGCAGTATCAGTTAAGTTAAAAGTGTAGCGAATGCGGCGTAAAATATCGTTATTAGTCAAAGTAAATCCCAAAGTGAGGTATAGCAACCAAGCAGTTATTGCTTAATTTTATATAAGCACCTAGTTTAACAGGTTTACTAATACCACCCTATTAATTTTTATCTGAGCTTCTTATACCTAGTTACCAAGCACCTTGGCAGGATCTACGCGCGTTGCTTGCCATGCAGGATAAATAGTGGCAAGTATCGCAAGCACAAACGTAACAATCACTGTAATACCAATGTCTTCAAGTACTAATTTACTTGGTAAAAACTCTATAAAATAAACGCCCTCAAGCGGATTGGCTCCAAATAATTGGCTTATCCACGTAAAAAGCTCACTTATATTAAGCGCTAATACCACGCCAATTAGTGTCCCTAGTGCCACGCCTACAAATGCTTGCATTAAGCCTTGCATTACAAAGGTGGCTAAAATAGTACTGTCTTTCGCGCCCATGGTTTTTAAAATTGCGATATTGCCTTGTTTTTCGCGTACTTCCATCACCAAGGACGATACAATATTAAAACTGGCTACCGCTATAATTAAAAACACCACAATATAAACAATGGTACGCACCATTTGAATATCTTGATAAAGGCTGCCTTGGGTTCTAAACCAACTAGAAATATACACGTAGTCGTCAATAGTTTGGCCCACTCTTAGCGCTATTTGATGCGCCGAAAACACATCATCAACACTTAAACGCAGCCCTGTTACTTGGGTTTCATCGTAACCCAATGTTTGCTGTGCTTTGTTAAGATGTATAAATGCAGCGGTACTATCAATCGGTCCGCCCATTTCTATAACACCTGCAAGGTTAAGTGTTACGCGTTTAGGCGCTAATAATGATTGACCTTTTTGACTAATTTGCGGAATAAGTAATGTAATGTTATCGCCTACTTTGGCGTCTAACTGTTTTACTATTTGTTTACCTAAAATTACATCGTCAAGGCCTAGCTGGCTGACTAATTTACCACTGGTAAACTGATTTACCGCCGATACATTACTCTCTAGCGATGGCTCTACACCTCGAATTTCTATCGCTTTTAGCTGGCTTTTATATTGCGCCATCCCATTCACTGCAATAAATGGCGCAGCCCCTGTTACATGCGGTTGTGTTTGTAAATCCTCAATTTTTTGCGACCAATTCGCGATGGGTCTACTTGGTGCTACATATTCAACCTGTGGCACAACACTTAGTAATCTATGTACTAGTTGCTGCTCAAAACCATTAATTACCGACAGCGCCACAATTAAAACCGCGACACCTAATAAAATACCAATAGTGGACGCTTTAGCGATAAAACTAACAAAGCCGTTTTTTTCATCTTTGTGGCCTGAATAGGCTCTAAAACGTTTACTTAAAAATGCACTAAGCAACATGCTGCGACTCTTTAATAGCTAGTTTTCCATCGTCTAAATAAGCTATTTTGCCCAGCTTATCGGCAAGTTCTAAATCGTGTGTAACTACCACAAAACTGGTGTTTAAGCTTTGGTTAAGCTCATTAATTAAATCGTAAATTTTAATCGCATTTTGTTTATCTAAATTACCGGTTGGTTCATCAGCAAGCACAAGCGCAGGTTTTGTAACCAGTGCACGGGCAATAGCCACGCGTTGGCGCTCTCCACCAGAAAGCGCAGACGGTTTATGCGAGCTGCGATGTGCAAGGCCTACTTTTTCGAGCATATCGAGCGCTTGAGCTTTGGCTTCTTTTGCACTCAAGCCTTTAATTAATAATGGCATAGCCACGTTTTCGACTGCGCTAAACTCCATTAATAAGTGATGAAATTGATAGATAAAGCCCAAGTTTTGGTTTCTAAATGCGGCTTGCTCTGTTCGCGAAAGTTTTGCAACTTCTTGGTTTTTAATTTTAGCGCTACCTGAGCTTGCGGTATCTAATGTGCCAAGTATGTGTAAAAGCGTACTTTTACCAGAGCCAGAACTCCCTACAATAGCGAGCATTTCACCTTGCTGCAGCGCTAAATCAACACCTTTTAATACTTCAACTTGGTTGCTGCCATCTTGATAAACTTTACTTAAATTTTCACAACTAATTACTAAATCATTCATAACGTAATACCTCTGCTGGTTTTACTTTTGCGGCTTTACGCGCAGGATATAAGGTAGCTAAAAAGCTCATAGCAATACTGGCAAACGCTATTATTACTAAACTCAAAATATCAAATTTTACCGGAAGCTCTATACCTGCCAATAAGTTTAAGCCCACTAATGCAAGTAGCTCATTTATATATAAACTAAATATTACACCTAAAAATGCGCCTATTGCTGTACCAATTACGCCGTTATATAAGCCTTGCACCATAAACACTTTTTGCACTTGCGAAGGCGTTAAACCTAACGTTTGTAGTATGGCCACTTCACCTTGTTTTTCGCTTACCATCATGGTTAATGCCGATACAATATTAAATACAGCCACCAATACAATGAGGGCAAGCAACATAGACATAATGCGCTTTTCCATAGCAACGGCTGCAAATAGAGTACCTTGGGTACTGCGCCAATCACTATAATTATGATCTTGTAAAATACGCTGGCTTGCTTCAATAAACTCATCTAGTTCGAAAGGTTCGTGCAATGAAACACTTAAATTTGGGGCAGTGTTTTTATCCAGCTTTAATACCCGTTGTAGTGAAGCGCCACTTGTAAACGCAAGTGCCATATCTATCTCAGATCCGGTTTCGTATATTGCGGCCACTTTAAATAAACGCTGGCTGGGTACTCGCCCAAGAGGTGTATATGTTGAAGCATTAGGCATAATAACGCGAAGCTTATCACCCACGCTAACGCCTAATTTACGACTCAAATAACGGCTTATAGCAATGTTGTAATTTTTGTTTAATACAGTTTTCCAATCGCCTTGCACTATTTTATCGGTAATTTTATACAAAGACCCGCTGTCGTTATAAAGGCCTTGTAGTAAAACGCCGTGCAAGTCTTTATTCGTTTGCAAAATAGCTTCGCCGTGGCGATATAAGCTTACATGATCAACATAAGGAGATTGTTCGAGGTCGGTTTTAAGGGTGCCCATTTGGGTGGCAGTGTGTTTACCTGCGCTAACTTCAACATGCGGAATAAGTCCAAGCATATTGGTTTTTAGGCTATTTTCAAACCCGTTCATTACACTGCTTACCGTAAATAATGCCATTAAACCAATAGCGATACCGGCAATAGAAAAAAACGAAATAAACGATATAAACGCATTTCCTTTAGAGGAGCGACTATATCTAAGCCCTATAAATAAGCTAACCGGTTGAAACATATTATTTTTAACACTTATCGTAAAAGTATTGAGCAATAGTAGCACGAAAAAAGTGCCTTTGGGTATGGCGTAAAATGTAAGAAATAATTTAAAAATCTGATACTTGGCTATATTTACAGCAATACATGCTTAACCATTAATTCGCGATTAAGCTTTCAGCCCTTTAACTAAATAATCGAGCAATACCCGTACATTAGTCGCCACAAACTGCCTTGGTGGATATACGCCCCATACCCCTTCTTGCTGTGGTTGATAGGGTGTTAAAATAGGCACCAATTGCCCTGAGTTAATTTCGTTTTCAATGTAGTAGTCTGGGAGTTGTACAATACCGAGCCCCTTTTTTGCGCCATCCACCAGCGCCCAACCACTATTACACTGTAGCCGCCCTGCTATTTTAATGTGTTTATCGCGCCCATTTTCGTTTACGCGCCAGTAGCTACTATTCCCAATTAAACATTCATGGCTGTTTAGCTCGCCTAAAGTATGCGGCTCACCAAATCGCGTTAAATACTGCGGTGCAGCGCACATAATAAAACGCCGCGCACTTAACCTACGCGCTTTTAAGCTCGAATCTTTTAAATGCCCTAACCTTATGGCTAAATCAAATCCGCCCTCTAATAAGTTTTCTTGCTCGTTACTTAGTGTGGCAACAACTTCTACCTCGGGATGCTCCTTCATAAAATTATGCACTATGGGCATAATAAAGCTCTCTCCGTACATAACTGGTGCTGTGAGCTTTATTTTACCTTTAGGCGTACTTTGTTGCTGAGCAAGGCCTTGAGTTGCCTCGTCCATAGCGTGTTGTAAGTGCTTTATTTGATGTAAGTACACTTCACCTTCTTTAGTTAAAACCACTTTACGAGTAGTACGAGTTAAAAGCTGGGTATTTAAACGTTGCTCAAGCGCCGTAACATGGCGGCTAATATGCGCAACCGAAAGCCCAAGCATTTTTGCAGCCGCAGTAAAGCTGCCCTCTTCACCAACCGCTATAAACTCATCAATTCCATCCCAACGTGCCATTATTACCATACTGTAAAAGTGTTTTAATAAAATTGAGATTATCATTATTTGAGAAACAAATACAATAAGCCCATCACCCAAGCAAATTGGGTCTACAATTATTTTTTAATAGCCAGTTAAAGGAAATAAAACACATGTCTGAATTTATTAAATCAAAAGCTGCCATTGCTTGGGGTCCTAATCAACCACTTAGTGTTGAAGAAGTTGATGTGATGATGCCTAAAAAAGGCGAAGTTATGGTAAAAATTACCGCTACAGGTGTGTGTCATACTGATGCATTTACATTATCAGGACAAGATCCTGAAGGCATATTTCCTGCTATTTTAGGTCACGAAGGCGCTGGTGTTGTCTATGCAGTTGGCGAAGGCGTAACGAGTGTTGAAGTGGGGGATCATGTTATTCCTTTATACACTGCAGAATGTGGCGTATGTAAAATGTGTACTTCAGGTAAAACTAACCTGTGTTCAGCCGTGCGCGAAACACAAGGTAAAGGCCTAATGCCAGACGGCACTACACGCTTTTTTAAAGATGGCCAACCAATTTATCACTACATGGGTACATCAACGTTCTCTGAGTACACTGTATTGCCAGAAATCTCACTTGCTAAAGTAAATAAAGAAGCATCACTAGAAGAGATTTGCTTACTAGGCTGTGGTGTAACAACGGGCATGGGCGCAGTTACCAACACAGCTAAAGTAAAGCCTGGCGACACTGTTGCTATATTTGGCTTAGGCGGTATTGGTTTGTCTGCGATTATTGGCGCAAAAATGGCTGGTGCAGGTCGTATTATCGGTGTTGATATAAACACCACTAAATTCGATTTAGCTACAAAACTAGGTGCTACTGATTTAATTAACCCAAAAGATTTCGACAAGCCAATTCAAGAAGTTATTGTTGAAATGACAGATGGCGGCGTTGACTACTCGTTTGAATGTATCGGTAATGTTGACGTAATGCGCTCAGCGCTTGAGTGTTGCCACAAAGGTTGGGGTGAGTCGGTCATTATTGGTGTGGCAGGTGCAGGCCAAGAAATATCAACCCGTCCGTTTCAGCTGGTAACTGGGCGTGTATGGCGTGGTAGTGCATTTGGTGGCGTTAAAGGCCGTTCACAACTCCCTGAAATTGTTGAGCGTTACATGGCAGGTGAATTTGCTCTTAGCGACTTTATTACTCACACAATGAGCCTTGAAGATATTAACGAAGCGTTTGATTTAATGCACGAAGGCAAAAGTATTCGTACAGTCATTCATTACTAATAAACTGCATTCGTAAAATAGCTTATTAATAAGCCGTAATACTTTTAAGTTTACGGCTTTTAAGGATTAAGTATGTTAGAAAATATCTCAAGTGTAAAAGTGTCTGGCGGTTGGCATAAGCAATATACTCACAGCTCGCAAAGTACACATTGCACTATGCGCTTTGCCGTATTTTTACCACCTGGCGCAAGTGAAGCAAATAAAGTACCGGTACTTTATTGGTTATCGGGATTAACCTGTACCGACGAAAATTTTATGCAAAAAGCCGGTGCATTTAAAAAAGCAGCAGAGCTGGGTATTGCTATTGTAGCGCCTGACACTAGCCCGCGTGGCGAAAACGTACCCAATGAAGACAGCTACGACTTTGCACAAGGCGCAGGCTTTTACGTAAATGCCACGCAAGCTCCTTACAACACCCATTTTAATATGTACGATTATGTTGTTAGGGAATTACCAGCATTGATAGAACAACATTTTCCGGTAACAAGTACAAAAGCAATTAGTGGTCACTCTATGGGCGGGCACGGTGCATTAATGGTCGCACTTAAAAACCCGACTGCTTTTGTAAGTGCCTCGGCTTTTAGCCCTATTGTAAATCCGATTGAATGCCCTTGGGGTGTAAAAGCATTTACTGGTTATTTAGGAAATGATAAAGCGCTTTGGAAGCAATACGACAGCTGCGAGCTGATGAAAAACGCAGAGCAAGCTCATTACTTACCCATGTTAGTGAGTCAAGGTGATGCCGATGGTTTTTTACAAGAGCAACTTAAGCCAGAAAACTTAGTCGCTATTGCTGATAAAAAAAGCTACCCGCTTACACTTGAAATGCAAGCAGGCTACGATCATAGCTACTTTTTTATAAGCAGCTTTATTGACCAACACTTATTATTTCATCATCAGTTTTTAACTGCTTAGCCTCATTAGTGTGTAGAGATGACTTTTCTACCTCTACACACTCTTTTAGACTTTTAGTGACCTGCCTACATACTTGCGTAGTAGTGCTTTCCCCTTTAACTAGGCTAACAAGAGCCGAATCTATCTTTAATCCCATATCAGTAAAGTTAAATCCGTTTTTATCTGTAGGTACTGGCTCTAGTGGGTTTTTATAAGGTGTTGACTGCGCCGGGCTAATACTATTTTTATCATTACGCGCCTGAGATTGTGCTTGCCCATCAATAATAGCGCCCGCAACTGAACAGCCAGAAAGGCAATAAAAAAACAAAAGTACAATAATTGTTTTCATCATTCATCCTTAACAAAATATTACCTAAATTGTATACGTTTTTTATTGTAACTCTGTAAAAAAATGTAAGTATTACTACCTAAAATCATTTATAAACTTTCTTGTAACACCCACCAGCTGCAATATAAAAAATGGCGACCCTAAATAACCTAAAATTTTATTAATGGTAGGTTGTAAGTGTTCTGTGAGAAGTTCAGGAAATAAAAAAGCAAAAACAGATAACCCAGCGCAAAATAGTAACGCTGTTTTTTCAAGTTTAGTGGGTGTGATTAATGTTTTATTTAAAGGCAAAAGGTTCACATAGGTGTCTTTTAGGTATGATAAAAGAATACGGGGCTTTAAAACTCAGATCAAATTAACTATCGCGTAAAATAGTAATAAAAACATGTAAAAGTTTCCTCAATAATTTTTATTAAACTCAGCTTCCTACAATAAACCATTGATTATTAGTTATTTATGCAATGGCCCACTGTTTGCTTATTATTAACAAAATTAACCCGCATAGGCTCAATAATGGAAATTGATTTACAGTGGAATGAAATCATCGATAACTTAATACATTTAGGTATTGCCTACCTACTTGCGCTACCTATGGCTTACGACAGAGAGCGTAGCCATGATGGTGCAGGCCTTCGTACCTTTCCTCTTGTTGCTGTTGCATCGTGTGGGTATGCATTAATAGCGATGTCGGTTTTAGATGGCGCAGAAGCTCAATCTAAAATGTTGCAAGGCATCATTACTGGCATTGGTTTTATTGGCGGTGGCGCAATTTTGAAAAATAACAAATCAACCTCCGGTACAGCAACCGCAGCCAGTATTTGGAATATGGGCTTAATTGGTATAGCTGTGGCCTATAGCCGTTACGAAATAGCCATTTTGCTTGCCATTATTAATTTTATAACGCTAAGGTATGTAAAAAAGTTTAAGTGATAATTGGCTGTATTATTACAAGTAATGCGAGCAAATATTGGTCGTATTACTTGTAATAATCACTGGTAAAATATAAATACACGATTTCAATTTGATACAATATAACATATAATAAATACAGTTTTAAATCACTCTATATAGCTCTCTTATGCCGCTACCTTCAACCGATAACCGCTTACATCATATTGATATATTACGGGGCATTATAATTATATTTATGGTTATTGACCATGGTATGTATTATTGCCTTAATTACTCAGTTACCGATCCGATGACTATTCCAGGGACTGATCCCGTTACCTTTTTTACGCGTTTTGTTTCTCACTTTTGCGCACCACTCTTCGTATTCTTAGCAGGTCTATCTGCGGCAATAACAGAGCATAAATATGTATCCACTAAAGCATTTTCACAGAGCTTGATTATTCGTGGTTTAGTGCTAATTTTGTTTGAATTTACTATTGTTTCGTGGTCTTGGAGCTTTAACCCATTATACCCAATGCTATACGCACAAGTTATTTGGGCTATCGGCTGGGGCTTTGTTATTTTAGGACTGCTGCGTTTCCTGGGCATTTATGCCATTTTTGTAGCAGGCTTATTACTCGTGTTTGGGCATAATTTATTTGATGGAACAAGCTTTGAGCCTAATACATTTGCACATACTGCTTGGTCTATTGCACATCAAAAAAATGTACTTGATCTCCCTTTTGATTTTCAAATTAGAACAACCTACCCAGTTGCCCCTATTGTTGGCTTAATGGCATTGGCATATTGCGCTGGTGTTTATTACAAAGCGCAACAATACAGTAAAAAAGTGATGAATCACGCATTGTTATTAGGGGTTACTTGCCTTGCGCTTTATGGCATTTTACGTGGGTTTAACTTATACGGTGACATGTCACAGTTTGCTATACATACAAGCTCATTACTCACTGTTATGTCGTTTCTAAACCCAACAAAGTATCCGCTTTCGCTTCAGTTCATGTTACTTACAGTTGGCCTTGGGCTTATTTCTTTAAAGGCATTAAGTGGTTTAAAAACCGATTTTTCGCATAACTTTTTACAAGTCCTGGGTAAAACAAGTATGTTTTCATACCTTGTGCATTTGTATTTATTACATGCTATCGCTTGGTTACTTATACCTATTCTTGGCTTTAATTTTAGCGATATGACCTACGCAGATACTCTCGTAGGTTTGCCTGAAGGTTATGGCATGAGTTACACAGCAACACTTTTATTTATAGCCGTTGTAATAGGGCTAACAACCCTACTCGCTAAGCGATACATTGTTTGGAAACGAAGCCACAAACATAGCTTAATTGCTAAATATATATAAGTAAAAACACAAACCCCGCATAATATTTGCGGGGTTTTATATCATTAACCAATACGTAAAACTTATAAAAAGCTATCACCACTTTGCTTTAGCGTTACGGTTTGTGCTTGAGCGCTTTTAATTAATAACCCACAACGCACATCGTTTTGTGAAATTACAATTTTATCAATTGTACTTGTATCGTAATTTACTACTTTGTTCTCGCAGCGTAACTGAACTTTAGTTAGCGGCATTTGCGCTTCAAGCGCTACTTCACTTTTTGACAATAAAGGTAATACCGCCTGCTTAGGCAATAGCTCTATTTGTTGTTTTATATCGCCAGAACTTTTATAAATATCATTAACTTGAGCTAATAACTGTTCTTTATTTTGCTGTGTAAAAGTGATGGATTCAATATTGCCTAACGCATCTATTGCGTCATAGGCACGTACATAATCTTGTTTTGATATAAACCATTGTAATGCATTTTTTATCACACGCTTTTGGATTTGATCTGGTAGGTTACCTCTAAATAAAAACGCTTCGTTGATGTGCTGATCAAAGCTCTTCCAGTCTTGTACAAAATAACTGTGCTGGCTTTTAAGCCATGCAAGCAAAACAATCTCAACCGTATTTTTCGTATGTTCGTTTTCTAACTCATTAATACGGCTTTTAGCTTCATCGTATTTCTTTTCATCGATTAACTTACTAGCTTGTTCATAATCATTAAAAAAGCCGCGAGACGCTTTATCATTTGAAAATCCAGCATGTAAATTTTGCGAACTTACAGTAATAGTTTTTGCTACAGGTATAGTCTCGCCATTTAATTTTGCACTTTTGTAGTTGAGCTTAGACACGTAATCCATTACTTCTCTTTGATACTTTTTTTGACCAGCTGTAGCTACAATTTCGATATCGCTCACTTGGCCGTTTTCATCAACAAGATAACTACTTAAATTAATTCCTTCTAATCGAGACGCACGCGGTGAGGTATTAGTAAGTTGATCGTAATTTTTATTAATCACCTCTGCAGGGACAAAGTCGTCAGCAAACGCAGGGAGTTGAGTAAAAGCAGAAGTTAAAGAAAGCGCTAATATGAGTTTTTTCATCGGTTTTATCCATCCTAGATAGTGTTTATATAATAGAAACAAACGATCAACATAAAAGCAAGTATAAACACAAAAAATAAGTTCAATTAATAAGCTAAATTTGGGGGGTAACAAAAATAATCTAATAGCTACATATATTTTAGGCATTAAAAAAGGCGCTTAAAAAGCGCCTTGCTAACAAGTATGTGTGCTTAAAACATATCTTGATAGGAGTTTGTTGTGCTAAACGTAATTGCTTTTTCAAAGCCTGGTAACTGAATACTTTGCTCGTCTATTACAATGTCGTTGTCGTCAATAAGTCCGTCGCCAAAGCGATAAATAAGCTCGTACTGGCCTAAATCTGCTTGCGTTTGATACGTTTTCTGCGAAGCGCTAACCACACTATTTTTCTGTGTGTAACTAGTCATAACATCATCGCCATGGCGCTTAGCAAGCATTTGCATTGTTACTTTTGGTGAAAGTACAGTCGCTGTTGCATTGTTTCCGCCAAAGCCTTTTGAATTTATAAAAGCAATATCCATATCAGCGCACTCGTAATGGCTATTACGAATATCAAGATGGTCGCTATAAACATCATCAGCCACTTTATCAATTGTGGTAATACCCGGCATAATATTATGACTAAATATGCCTAACGCAATCGCTAACTGGTCACCGCTTGCAGGTGCAATAGTATGGCCAACATACGCTTTTGGCGCTGTTACTTTCCAGTTATCAATAGCAAACGTTTGCGCTACTTTATGATAAATCAAAGACTCTGTTACACGATTTTGCGGTGTACTAGAACCATGGGCTAAAATAAAGCTACGTTCTTGCAGGGCTTCTTTACCTAATAAGCTGCTAGCAAGTGCGGCTGATTTTGCCATTGTAATATAGTTACCAGGTCCAGGTGACGTAATTGATTTTTTAACGCCATCTGCATTTACAAACACATCCGGCACACTGCCCATAATATCAGCGCCCAACTCAAGGGCTAAAGCATCATCCATTAAAATAGCAACTTGCGCGCCTTCACCTAATGTAAAGCCACAGTTATCGCCAAATGGGCGGCTGCTATTACGGTAGTCTGGTTCTTCATCATTTGATAAGTTATCTAAACGACGCAGCCCTTCAACGTTTGCAAGTGCGCTCATGTTACCAAAGCCTTCTACAACTTCTGGTGTAATAGCGCACTCAACACTTGCGACAACCGCAACGCGTGTACGCCCTGCTTGTATGTCATTAACCGCTGCACGTAAATTATATAAAAACGTTGCACATGCGCCCGAGGTCGAAAATGTAGTCCCTACATTGCCCGTAACATAGGCGTTTATAAAATCGGTCGACATTGTATTTAAGCCCAGTGCTAACTGCTTAGTGCTAACACGGTCGCCTTGTTGGCGCGCCTTTACTAAACCGCCTAGGCCTTTGTCGTCCATTTGGCCAATTACCGATGCTGAATAGGTACCAATTTTATCTGGCTCTACGCTATTCATAATATGCTGCCAATCAAGCCCTGTTGATTTAATAGCATCAGTTGCTGCAAAAATAGTGGCTTGCAAACCACGAGGCTGATAGCGGCTGTTATACATAACAGACGGATCAAACCCTGTAGGAAACTGCCCTGCAGATTTAATTGGGTTATCGCGTGTTGAGTCGTGCTTTACGTCTAAGTCGGCTGCAATAGTTACTTTAACTTTTTTGCCTTCAAGCTCTTCAACTTGCCAGCTAGCAGGAACTGGTGCAGGTAAGTCGCGAGCGCGCGTTTCAAACACAATTGCGTTATCGCTTGATGCGGTTAGTGTCATTTTTTGCTGCCACGGTGTGGCATCGGCATCAAAGTGTTCTTTTTCAATTTTACGAATAAGTGTACCAGCAATAATTTGCTCACCAAAGCGTGCTTCTATGTCGCTTTGCTCAACATTATTACCTTGTGTATCTTGTAATTGGCCGTTTACAACGCTTACTAGATTCATCAGTGTGGCGAGGCCTAAAAATGTTTCACTGCGATCTTGAGCATTTAAACTATCTAACACGATACGGCGATAACCTTGATGAAAAGAAGTACGGCCAGCGGCGTTAATGCCACCCATGCCTACTATAACGGGTAATGCTGTCATAATTTACCTTTTAGAAACGTGTTATAAGGAGAAGAGGCAGTTTAAATGGATTATGCACCACGCATTGTGCTTTAATAGCCAAATATTCAGCACAAAAGGCCAAAATGTACTGGTCGGAGCATTTATATGACTGATAAACACACTAATCCACCACTAAACATTGCTATAGCGGTATATCCGCATTTATTAGTGACTAGTTTAACGCTGCCTATAGAAATGCTAAGAGCCGGCGAGGCCTTTGCTAAAGGGCATCTTGATAAGCAAAGCTTTAGGCCACTTGCTATAAATTTAGTGGCTAAAAGTGCTGAATCTATACCCACCCGTGCAGGCCTTGCTATAAATCCTGATTGCATAACAACTAACGCGCCCTACAGCGATTTGATTATAGTGCCGGGTATTTGGCGAAACCCACGCCCAGTGGTGCGAACAAATCAAGAAATAGTTGATTGGCTAAGTGAAAGCTTTAGCGCAGGCAGCCATATAATTGGTGTCGGTACTGGCAACTGTTTATTAGCTGAGGCTGGCTTACTTGATGGCCACCCTGCTACCACCCATTGGCATTACGCCAAACAATTTAGCCATGACTACCCGCAGGTGCGCTTAAAGCCCGACTTTTTTATAACCCAATCAGAGCGCATGTATACCGTAGCAAGCCTTAATGCCCTTGCAGATGTTATCGTACATATTATCAGCCAGTACTACACAAAAGCCGCCGCGCAGCATGTAGAGCGTAATTTTTCGCACGAAATACGCAAACCCTACGAAGATCAACGCTATTTAGAAGGTGCAGTAGACCGCCACCCCGATGAGCTAATTGCGCAAATTCAATTTTGGCTAAAAACGAATTTAGCCACCGAGCTAAACTTGCAAGAAGTCGCTGCCCAATTTAGCTTAAGCTATCGTACTTTTACCCGCCGCTTTAGAGCCGCAACGAACCAAAGCCCTATTGAGTATTGGCAACAATTACGCGTAGAAGGTGCGAAAGAGTTATTAGCATCATCAAATTTATCAATTCAAGAAGTGGCTTTAGAAGTGGGATATAACGACCAAGGGCATTTAACCCGCGTGTTTAAAAAAGTATTAAGCCAAACACCCAGTGGCTACAGAAAAGTAGTTAGGAGAAAGTTGTTTGGCTAACCAGCGACGACACTCTAAATTGGCATTTTTTTATACATAAATTATACTCTTATCAATAATATAATTTACGCCATACCAAGGTAACTGCATGAGAGATAAACTTAGTAAGCACCTTTTTGATCCACAAAGCGATGCTTCTATTGAATCAAAGTTATTAAAGTTACTTTCACTTGTACGAAAACATTTAAGTATGGAAGTCGCGTTTATTTCAAAATTCACCAATACTGAGCGCGTTTTTAAAGTGGTAGATAACCAAACTACAAATACATGCGTATCAGTAGGTAATTCAGATCCAATTTGCGAAACTTACTGTAAAAAAATATCTGATAACGAGCTAGAACAAATAATCCCTAATACTCTTGAGCACCCAATAACCCGCAACATGCCAGTCACAGAAAAGCTAAATATTGGCTCTTATATTGGTGTACCCATTATTTTATCCACCGGAAAAGTTTATGGAACTTTTTGCTGTTATAAAACCGTATTAGACAATGCCCTGAACGACAAAGATTTGTCATTTCTTAGGCTCATTTCTGAAATAGCTACTGAGTTAATCGAAAAAAAAGTTCAGTCTGACATTTTAAATAATGAGTCAAAGTCGCTTATTGAAAATATTATAAAAACAAACGATATTACGATTTATTTTCAGCCCATATTTAATTTATCAACCAACCAACTTTCGGGTTATGAATCTCTGTCACGCTTTTTTATTGAACCCTATAAAACACCTGATATTTGGTTTAAAGATGCTGAAAAACTGGGTTTAGGAGAAGCATTAGAAATACTTGCTATACAAAATACATTACATTGCTTAGATCAATTTGATGAAAAAGCTTATATCACTATAAATACTTCACCTCAGCATATTTTATCAGGCTCAATAGACAAAGTATTACAAAGCATCGATTGTAATAGAATAATTTTAGAAGTGACTGAACATTCACCTATTTTAGACTACCAAGCGATGCGAACTGCACTTCAACCATTAAGAAGCAAAGGCGTAAGATTAGCTATAGATGATGTTGGAGCTGGCTATTCGTCTTTTCAACATATTTTAGAATTAGAGGCAGATATCATTAAGTTAGATATAAGCCTCACTCAAAATATAAATAAAGACAGTAGAAAGTTTTTATTAGCTAAAGCACTATGCGGATTTGCCAAAGCTATTAATTGCTCAATTGTAGCTGAGGGTATAGAAAATCAAGATGAATTAAACACACTAAGAAAACTAGGCGTTGATAACGTACAAGGCTATTTTATTGGGCGCCCAGCTCCTATTGAAGATGCCATCCAATATCAAACAATTACGCTATAATTAATAAACGCCACTTTTAGTGGCGTTCTGATTCTTTAAATTCTTTTCGATAATAGCGCTTTTGATAGTTTTTTACTTTAGTGTGTACGCCTTTGCTTAAGCTTTTAAATTTAGCCTCAAGTACGTCTACACCGTATAAAATACCGACCACCAGCACCGAGAGTTTTATTGCAGCCCCAAGGTTTTCTGTCGCTATCATCACGCCTATTGATGCAAGCACCCAAATGGTTGCAGCAGAGGTTACGCCAACTACCGCACCATCTTTTGCGAGCATAACGCCTGCCCCTAAAAAGCCAATACCTGTAATTATTTGCCCAACTACACGAGAATGATCTATTACATCCCCTTGTAAATTAAACGCAGTGGATAAAAACAAATACGTACCCAACGTTATTAGGGCTGATGTACGAATACCTACAGGCTTGCCGCGCAATTGGCGCTCTATTCCAATAATAGCACCACAAAAAGCCGCAGTACCAATAGCTGCCCATGAATACGGGGCTACATCAATTAAATCTAAAAAAGTCACTGTTAACCTTATATTTTATTAGCTATAGCCACCGCCGTTCTTAAACGTTGGCTACCAAACGCTGACATTTTGCTAAAATCACTTCGTGCAATAGGTACATATTGGCAATCTATTGCGAGCTGTTTATCGTTACCGGGCTCACAAAACGGATCGTGAACATACACGCAGTGCTCATCAAGGTGCGTAACACACACCCAGTGTGGCGATTTTTTACCATCAAAACTGTATGTACTAATTAATAACAGCACACTAAAGCCTTTACTTAACCACTGCTCAATATGCTCAAGCTCTACATCTTTATACGTAAGCGGTATATTTGCTTGTGCAATACCATCTACAAATTGTTGATGCACGGTGGCAAGTACCACTTTTTTGTTTTCGTTACGTACGCCATCTAAAAACAAAGGCTCTGTGGTATTAACCATTACCTCGCTTTTGAAACCACGCTTATTAGCCCCAAGTGCCAAACCAAACGGATGGCAACCACCATGACCCGATGTCATAAAAATGGTGGTACCTTCACGCCAAAGTGCCAGCTCATGCGATTGGGTAAGCTCAGTTGTTGGCTCAAGTGCGCCCATTGCCATTAATAGTGCAGCAGGTCCGCACGTAAACTCAGTAGTTTGCTGATACCACGGCGTTAAACGCGCCACTTTTAACTCACTCGTTTGTCGAATGTTTTTTTGCATTCGTAGTGCGTCACTGTGGTCATCGTAATAATCGCTATATTGACCAAACACTCTGTAACCTAAGCTTTTATAAAGCCCTATCGCACCTTCGTTATTTACAGCCACTTCTAAACGAAGGTAAATACGCCCTCGCTCATACGTTTCTTTTTCAAGGCTAGTAAGCAATGTCTTTGCAACGCCCTTACCTTGCATTGTGGGTTTTACAGCAAGCGAATATAAACGCGCTAAACGAGTCCCTTTATGGCACCACACTAATCCATATCCACATACTTGCTCGCCATTTTGGGCAACGAGTAAAATACCGTGTTTTGCACTAAGCCAGCGTTTTAAACTACGCGGACTTAATTTATCGTTATTAAAGCAAGCGTTTTCAACGTCAATCAGTGCATTTAAATCACTACTAAGCGCCTTTCGAATAACAAGGTTGCTCATGTTATTACCCACGGCCTCGTGCTTCTAAGCGTTGTTTAAACTCATCCATAATGATCATGTATAGCTCGTCGCCTAAATAGCCGTCTTCTACCTTGTGATCAATACTTGGGTTGTCGTTTACTTCAAGTACATATGCTTTGCCTTGATGCTCTTTAACATCTACGCCATATAAACCCCTACCCACTGTTTTACATGCTTTTAATGCTGCATCTAACACCGCTTTTGGTAACTCAAAGGTTGGTAGAGTTTCAAAGCCGCCAGAGAAAAACCGTTTAGCGTCGTGGTTATAAATTTGCCAATGGTTACGCGCCATTAAATAGCGGCATGCATAAATTGCACGGCCATTTAACACACCCACTCGCCAATCATATTCGGTATACATGTACTCTTGTGCAAGCACTAATGCGCTATATTCAAACAGCTCTGTAAGCTTAGCGGCAAGCTCATCACGGTTTGAAACTTTAAACACACCTTTTGAGAACGACCCTTCAGGCATTTTTAAAACAAGCGGATACGTAAACGCTTCTTCTAATTGCTCAAGCGTTTCATTTGCTTGATCAGCCACTACAACCGTTTTTAAACTTGGCACTTTTTGATAATTAAATGCATCGTGTAAATACACTTTATTACAACAACGTAAAATAGACTCAGCATCGTCAATAACCACTAAACCCAGGCTTTGCGCTTTGCTTGCAAGGCGATACGTTGGGTGATCAATCGCTGTAGTTTGGCGAATAAATAACGCATCAAACTGGGCAATGTTATCAATTTCGTCAAAGCTTAATGCTTGTGCATAAATACCGTGTTTAGCAGCTGCTTTAATAAAACGTGCAATGGCGTCTTTGTCACTCGGTGGTACTTTTTCGTTATGATCAACAAGTATTGCCATGTCCCATCTAAAACGACGTTGCACAGAACTAATACGCCACTGCGTTTTAGTAAAGTTATCTAGCTTGGCTATAAATTCGCTGTACTGCTGCTCGCTTAAAGACGACATCGAGCCTTGTTGCAATAATCCTTGTTCATCAACAAATAAAATAGGCGCTGGGTATTGTTTAAATACCGACTTTGCCGCTTTTGATTGTAAATCGTTTTGGGCATTACCAAAGTAAAGTGTGCCATCTATTTGGCCCACATTTAACATAGGAGCTTGGCCACTACGAAGAGCATTAATGGTTTTTACACTGGGTAAAACTTGGTGCTTGCGCGCCTCTGCAAGTAATGAGCAATAGTAACCTTTGCTCAAGTATTGGCTTGAGTCGCACAGATTAATAATGCGTGTTTTTGGTTCGTTATGTTTTGGGTAATCACGTAAGTAGGTATTAAACGTAATTACATTTTCGAACGATTGAGCAAGCGTTTGCTCGTTGTTATCAACCACAATTAAGGTTTTAAACACGACTTTTCCTAGTTAAGTCAAAATATAAAAAGCATGCTTAGTAAAATACTAAGCATTATAAATAGAAACACCCATCGTACTAAGTGGGCATTGCGCGAATCACTTAATATGATGGGTGCTTTAACAGGTACCTACTGTACGAGTTAGCGCTTAAATTGCTTAAGCGACATGTGCTTTATATGCCCTTTTTTAAAAACGCACAAACGAGATATTTTTAGCGTGAAGATGAAAAATATTGATTAACTAATAATGCAGATTAAAATACGCAAAACAACACCTTATGAGAGTTAAAAATGTCGCTGCCTGCTTGCCCAAAATGCCAATGTGAATATGTTTACGAAGACCAACAACTGCTTATTTGCCCCGAGTGCGCCCATGAGTGGAACCCAAATACTACAAATGATGAAGACGCAATTTTAGTAAAAGATGCCAACGGCACTTTACTTAATGATGGCGATAAAGTGACCGTAGCCAAAGATTTAAAAATTAAAGGCAGCTCGCAAGTAATTAAAATTGGCACCAAAGCGGTCGTTAGAAGAGTGCTTGATAAAAAAGATCACGAACTTGATTGTAAAGTAGAAGGCATTGGCGAAATGATGGTAACAGCGAAATTTGTGAAAAAAGCTAATTCGCAGGTCGGATAAATGGCGAAGCCATGCCATCCGACGCGTAATAAAGGCCAAAGTTATTTCATTCAACAACAAACTTTTGTACAAAGCTAAAGTGTATTATGTTGCTATGGCTTTGTCGGATGGCGCTTCGCTTATCCGACCTACAAATAATTTATATCTTTTCGCCACACCAGTTATTCGTATAAATCCCTCGCTTTACGGCTCTGTGAAAACTTGAATAAGGCCAATCAACTATTCGACTAACTAGACCATGCTTTAACGGATTAAAATGAACATAGTTAACATGGTGCCAATAATCATTATCATCCCTGATGGTATGTTCCCAAAAACGGCGTTGCCAAATTCCTCGCTCATTTTTACGTTTTCTTGTTTGAGTTAAAAACTCTGTTTTTGGGAGTGATTTTGAAAATCGCTTTTTAATTTCTCGCCAGCGCCCAGAATAATCCGTATCGTTGTCTGGCAAGGTTAAAACCGCATGAAGGTGATCGGGTAGCACAACCCATGCATCTATATAAAATGGCCTTTGGAATTTAACAACGCGGATAGACTCTCTTAATAAATCAATATGCTCAACTAACAACGATTTATTACGGTCGAGCAAATTAACAGTAAAAAAATATGACCCTCCTTTTACATAATTCCGACGATATTGCATTGTATGTCCACTATATTATTAGATACCTATTAGATAAATAAAGCGTAAATTTAGGATATATACAACATTGGCGTAGGTCGGATAAATGGCAAAGCCATGCCATCCGACAATAGATTTATGAACAAAGGTAATAGTTTATCGTGTTGGTAATTAGGCTGGGTGTCCCCTAATTATTTATCTATTTGTAATTCTTTAGCTGCAGCAACTAATACATACATAGGGAATTGAAGAACTTCCTGCGATTTAACTATGACTCTTCTTGATGGTTCTCCTTTTTCTGCACAGATTTTTATACACCACCCAAGAACAAGCTGCTCCTCTGTTTTGTCAATTCCGTGTAAATTACAAAAATCCATAACACACATAAAATCAATTTGTTGATTGTTCGATTCTATATTTTGTAATTTATTGCCAAGATGATTTAGCATTTTTTCATGTGTATTAAATTGTTCCTGAGTTTTACGTTCCAACTCTTCTCTTTGTTCAATTTCCATTAAAAGAGTAGTAGCTAGCCTTTTAACATCAGAGTCTTGAGAAACTAACGGTGGTGGGTATTCACCATATTTGGTTAATGAAGGTACAACCTCATGAAACAACCATCTTTGGAAAGTTTTACCTGCAATAGTTTTATCACTAGATAAAACTCGATATAACCCAGGTTGTGTAACAAAAATTTCTTCATCATCAGAATACTTGCCACCTATGACTGGTTCCATAATATATTCATCTGAATCAAGCGCATTCAATTGCCCTTTAAGCACGTTCACCATAGATTTAGCGACATGATTTTCATTAATTTCACGATTTTCTTTATTTAACGTAATAAGTACGTCTCTTAAAGAAACATATAAAATATCATCTCTATGAAATGTTCTTATATCGCTAGAACCAGTTTCACCTGTATAGCAAACTTTGACTAAATTATTATTCATGTGCTTTAAATGAACTCCTAAATTGATGTAGTGAACTAGCAACTTACCGAACACCACTTTGGGGTTTTATAACATCCCAAAACGACGTGTATTACTTAGCCCAGTAATTCCACTAAATAACTTCAATGTAAACAAATGATTAGCCATGTTATAAAATAGGCTCTGTTGTTTTGCACCAAAACGACTTTTAATAGTGTTATGAGACAAAATTACCTTTGTCGGATGGCGCTTCGCTTATCCGACCTACATTTAAAGATTACATATTCACCACGTCAGGTATTAAAGCATTGACGTAGGTCGGATAAGTGGCGAAGCCATGCCATCCGACAATTAATTTATAAAAAAGCGTTTATTACTTTGGTATGGCTCTGCCAGTAAACGTTTCTCTCTTAAAAACCAAAGCTTTATAAAATCTCTACCACTACATATTCGTGGGCTTTACCTGCAATTGTTAACGTAATTTCATCATCAATCTGTTTATTTAGTAACTGCTTACCCATTGGTGCGCCGGGTGTTACAACAGCAATTGCGTGCTTTTTAACGTTTACTGTTAAACCACCAGCTGCAGGGCCTAAATAAAACCATTTTTGGGCTGCGTTATCATCTTCTAAACACACCAACGAACCGATAGCTATTTTGTCGGTTGGTTTTTCATTAAAGGCAGGTTCGAACAATTCTATGCTTTTATAGCAATCGTTTACGCGCTGGGCTTGGCCTTGTGCTAAATAAGCGGCTTCGAGCCCTAGGGTATCGTATTTGTTTTCGGCTATGTTTTCTTCATGTGTGGCGGTGTCGTGCGCGGTTTTTGCCGCTACTTTTGCTGTTGTAAGCTGCGCTTCTAGCGCAAAACGAAGATGTTCGATAACGTGGGTTTTATTCATGGGGATTAATACAATACTGGCAGTAAAAATAAGGCAGTTAGTTTAACATTTTTGCTAGGCTTAAAACCATTGTTTTAAACCCCCGTAAGTTTGGTGGGAATACTAGCGGGGCTTAAATTAGCATTAAACAAGTAAAGAGCTGTTGGTTGGTGCAGCTCTTTGCTTGTGCTTTATTAAAAACCTTATGGCATATCTAATAATGTTTGCGTGTGGGCATCTACTTTAACTTCGTAGTTTTTAGCGCTTAAGCCCAATAGCTCTGGCAAGGTTGCCGCTATACAAATAGACGAGAACGTACCCACTACAATGCCGGTAAATAATGCTATAGCAAAGCCTTGCAGTGGTGCGCCTGCAAGTAACCAAACGCTCGCAACCGTCGCAAGTGTGGTACCCGACGTTATTAAGGTGCGCGTTAGTGTGCTTTTAATCGCATTATTAATAATAGTCGCTGGGCTAAGTACATTATTTGATTGAACACGTAAAAGCTCACGCACTCTATCCCCCACTATTATTGAGTCGTTAAGTGAGTAACCAATAATAGCCAGTAAGCTGGCCAGCACGGTCAGGTTAAACTCAATTTGTAATAGTGAAAATAACCCAAGAACGAGTATTAAATCGTGCACTAGCGCAACCACAGAGCCTACCGCTAATCGCCATTCAAAACGCACTGCAAGGTAAATCATTACCGCAATCATTGCAGCAAACATGGCTAAACAACCCTGATCAAATAACTCATCGCCCACTTGTGAGCCAATATAAGCTGACGATAATACTTGTGCGTTTATATCATCGTTTTGTGTAACAGCGCTTTGCCAATCAAGGCTATTAGCTGTGGCTGATGCACTTGGCGCTTCTCTTAATTGAAAATGGCTATTACCTTGCGCGGTTAGCTCAAACTCACCGTTGTGATTTTTAGCAATAAACGATTGAAGCTCTTTTAGCTCAACGCTTTGGCTGGTTGTAAACTCAGTTAAATAACCGCCGGTAAAGTCTAGGCCGAAATTTAAACCTTTTTGCGTAAGCGTAAATACGGATAGCAACACTAACATGGCGCTTAAAAGCATGCCCATAAAACGTAAACGAGTGCCCTTTTCACCTTTCAAAAAAGTGTTAAGCATGTGCTTTTTCTCCTACTTTTTTACCCATTTTTAAATACAACGTTTGGCTTAATATTTTTGATACGTACACACCTGTAAATACAGACGTTAAAAGCCCCAGTGCGAGTGTAATGGCAAAACCTTTAACGGGCCCATAGCCTATGCCGTATAAGATAAGTGCGGTGATCATGGTGGTTATATTGGCATCAAATATTGTATTTGCGGCTTGTTTATACCCCTCTTGAATAGCTTGATATGGTGCACGGCCTTGGCGACGTTCTTCTTTAATGCGTTCAAATATTATTACGTTAGTGTCTACCGCCATACCTATGGTTAGCACCAGACCTGCAATACCCGGAAGCGTTAACACAACCCCTGGTAATAATGACATTAAGCCCACAAGCGACGTTAAATTTAATATAAGTGCTACGTTTGCAATAAGACCTAAACGGCGATACCAAAGCGCCATAAATGCAAGCGTAATACCCATGCCTAACATAAGCGCGGCTAAGCCATTACTAATATTTTCGCTGCCGAGGCTTGGCCCTATTGTTTGTTCGTGCACAATTGTAACGGGTGCTGTAAGCGAGCCTGCACGTAATAACAATGCTAGATCGGCTGCCGCTTGTTGGCTTTTCATATTGGTAATACTAAAACGCGAACTTAAATGCTGAGCAATATTGGCAACATTAATAACTTCGCTTTTTTTAACTACTTCACCTTTAGCATTTTGAGAATACTCAGAGTAAACCGTCGCCATTGGCTTACCAATATTGGCTTTTGAAAACGCCGACATTGCATCCCCTCCTTGGCCGTCTAGGCTTAGCTGTACCAATGGTTTACCCCAATCGTCGCGGCCTATGTTTGCATTATTAATATGATCGCCTGTAAAAATTGGCACAGGATCGAGCTTTATCTTTCCGCCCGATTGCATATTAAATGTTTGCCCGCCAATTTCTTTTAATTGATAAAAACCAAGCGATGCTGTTGCACCAATAATACGCTTAGCTTCGGTTGGATCTTGCACGCCAGGAAGCTCTATACGAATGCGATGTTTGCCTTGTTGCAGTGTTACCGCTTCAGTAATGCCTAACTCTTCAATACGTGAACGAAGGGTTGTAAGTGTTTGGCCCATTACTTCTTTATCAAAGCTGCTGCGGCCTTGCTCTGAATAACTAAATTTGGCAGTTTTAACGCTGCCATTATTGCTTGTTACAACGGCAAAATTAGCAAACCGGCTTTGTAGCTCTTCAATAACGGGGGTTAACTTGTCTGTTGCATTAGGCAATGCGTTTATTTCAAACCCGTGCTGAGTTTGCTGCGCTTTTACGCCATGTGCTTTTTGCTTAATAATGATTGATTTAGCTTGTTGATACGCACTGACTAACTGCTCATCAACGGCTTTATCTAAATCTACGTCTAATACAAATAGCACACCGCCATTTAAATCAAGGCCCAGCTTTATTGGTGATAAACCAAAATTTTGTAACCATGTAGGGCTGGTTGCATGCTCAACAATTTTAACTTGCGTGTTTGGATATTGCGCTTTTATAGCCGCTTGTGCCTGAGCGCTTTTAGTTGGCTCGTTTAAAAGTACATTAATAGTTGATTGCTTATCTAAACCCTGCTCAACCTCTAACCCTTGGTTATTTAAAAAAGTAACTAGCGTTTTAGTGCTCGGTAAAGATTGCGTTTCACTGTGCGGAGCAGCACTGATGTGCAACCACGATTTATTTGGGTATAAATTTGGTAATGCGCTGATAGCTAATAAAACCAATACTATTAGCATGGCTATATAGCTTAATTTGAACTTAGCCGTAGACGGTTTTTTGTCTTTTTTAAAACTTAACATGTTGAATCCTTATTGCCAGCAAAGCTAGCAACGTACTTTTTAAAAGCACAATTAATCTGCAGGCTAAAACTTTAAAAGTTAAAACCTAATAAAATTAAATAAGGAAAATTAAGCGTGGTAGGTAGTTACAGCTCTGTAGAGTAAATTAACGTCTTTCCAGCCACTCAAGCGCGACTTTTTACTATTAGTTACAAGCGTATACCAAGGCTGTATAGGATTAATCGCTCTTGGTCGTAAGAATATATGCCTAACAAGATTTTGAGCAAAAAATTCAAAAACCACATCGTATTCTGGCTCACTTTGAACAGTGTGCAAAAACAATGATGAATTATTGGCAGTTAACCTTGGTTGGTGCGCGTCAAAATCGGTTTGATGCGTTTTTTTATGCTGCGCAGTATCTACAGACTTACTAATAGGCTGTATTTTAGTTAAATCGGCAATATCAGTAAGCGAAACCTGCGTACTAACAGTAATATTTAAATTTTGTGAGGCGCCCATAGCATTGCTCCGCACACTAAAAAGTGCAGCAAGTAGCAAAAAGGCAGTTAAAAACACTCTAAATTTAAACATTCACGTTTTAAAACTAAAATAAGGGATGCGTAGTATATAAGGGCAAGCATTTAAAATACAATGCTTATTAATTAAGTATTTAGTTTTAACAGAGATCACTAATGCGCCCCAGACAAAGCAGTGAAAAACGACCAGACGCCATGAACCTACGCCAAAGTGTAAAAACGCTTTGGCCCTACCTTACAAAATTTAAAGGCCGTGTTTTTATTGCACTTATGGCGCTTATAGGCGCAAAAGGTGCTACGCTTTTAATGCCTTGGGCGCTTAAAGAAATAATAGACTCTGTAGATAAGTCGATTAACCCACTGATAGTTATTCCCGCTTTATTGTTATTGATGTACGGTGCACTGCGTTTTGCTAGCGTATTTTTAGGTGAAATAAGAGATGCTGTATTTTCTCGCGTAACCGAGCACGCCATGCGTGATATTGGTTTAAAAGTATTTAAGCATTTACACTCGCTTGAACTGGCTTTTCATTTAGATAGGCAAACCGGTGGCATTAGCCGCGATATAGAACGCGGTACAAGTGGGTTAAGCTTTTTAATGCGTTTTTTAATGTTTAACATTGTACCTACTTTGTTTGAAATACTGACCGTTGCGATTATTTTTGGCACGTTGTTTTCTGTTTGGTTTGCGCTTATTACATTACTTGCAGTCGCTATTTATATTACCTTTACTGTGGTGGTTACCCAGTGGAGAAACCGATTTATTAGAGAAGCAAATGCTGCCGACAATCAAAGTAATACCCGCGCCATAGACAGCCTACTTAATTATGAAACTGTAAAGTATTTTAATAATGAGCAGTTTGAAGCAAAAACGTACGACACCTTTTTAGCAAACTGGGAAAAAGCCCGTTTAAAAAATAGAATGTCGTTGCTCGCACTCAACTCAGGCCAAGCACTTATTATTGCCTGTGCTATTACCGCGTTAATGTGGTTGGGCTCAACAGAAGTAGTTTCAGGTACACTCTCTATTGGTGAACTTGTGATGATTAACGCATATATGATTCAGCTATTTTTACCGCTTAACTTTTTAGGCTTTGTGTACCGCGAAATAAGACGCGCGCTAACCGACCTTGAAAACATGCTTGGGCTACTTAACAAAAAACCACAAATAACCGATGCACTTAATGCTAAAGAGCTCAATATTAGCCAAGGTGAAATAACATTTAATAATGTAAGTTTTAGTTACGATGCGCATCGCCCTATTCTTAATAATCTTAGCTTTAGTGTTAAAGCAGGCAGCAAAGTAGCTATTGTTGGTGCCAGTGGGGCTGGTAAAAGCTCATTGGCGCGACTGCTTTATCGTTTTTATGATGTAAGCGCCGGTGAAATTAGTATTGATAATCAAGCAATAAACTCAGTAACACTTAATAGTTTACGAAAAGCCATTGCAATAGTGCCGCAAGACACCGTGCTGTTTAACACCACCATTCGTGAAAATATCGCTTACGGTAGACCATCAGCAAGCGATGCTGAAATTGACGAAGCCATTGCTATGGCGCATTTAAAAGACTTTATAGGCACACTTGATAAAGGCGATAAAACACTGGTTGGCGAGCGCGGTTTAAAAGTATCCGGCGGCGAAAAACAGCGTATTGCCATTGCCCGCGCCATTTTGAAAAAGTCCCCTATTTTAATTTTTGATGAAGCAACATCTGCACTCGACTCTCATTCTGAGCAAGCAATACTTGCTGCAATGCGTGAGGTTGCCAGTAACCATACGAGTATTGTTATTGCTCATCGGTTATCTACTATTACCGATGCAGACACCATTATTGTGCTCAAAGCCGGACAAATTATTGAGCAAGGTAAGCACGATGAGTTACTTACACTCGCCGGAGAATACGCCCGTATGTGGGAGCTTCAGCATAAAAAATAAATAGTGTGTGCCCCCTCTTAGCTCGGATACTTTTAAGTATTCGAGCTAAATAAAGCGTTTATAGAACCTATTAGCCTTTCTCTTTTCTCCTATATTAGCTTTATCGAGCACTGTGGTGATTCACCTCAAAAGATTTGTTTGTCTGATTAATATCAATAACAATCGATAAGTTAAATATTCGTAACAATAAAAATGATTCACTGCTGCTTTAATTCAATCAGTGATACTCAGGAGTAAGTAATGAAAAAGAGTTTAATTGCCGCAGCATTAGCTGCCACATTTATTACAGGTTGTTCAGAGCCGCAAACAACAAAAATAGACGAGCAACAACCTAAAGTAACTACAGCAAAAGTGACAGAAAAAGCAGAGTTAGGTAGTTTTGGTGTTGATCTAACAGCTCGTAACGAAGCCGTGAAACCAGGCGATGACTTTTTTATGTATGCCAGCGGCACTTGGTATGACAACTACGAAATGCCTGCAGATAAAACCCGCTATGGTGCATTTTCTGGATTAGCTGAGCGCAGCGAAGGCGATGTTAAAGCTATTATTGAAGAAATAGCCGCACGTAAAGATTTAAACGCAGAAGAAAAACTCGTTGCTGATTTTTACAATGCGTATATGGATACCGAAACACTTAATAAACTCGGTGTAGCGCCTATTAAGCCATTGTTAAGTGAAATTAGTGATATAGCGTCAACTGACGATTTAGCTGAGATGTTTGGTAAGTCTTGGTTAACCGGTAATAAAGCCCCTTTTGGCGGCGGCATGTGGTTTAATCGCCTAGACCCTAATAAATATGAAATGTCACTAGGTGCTGGTGGTTTAGGTTTACCAGATCGTTCTTACTACCTTGAAGACGCTGAGCGCTTTGTAAAAACCCGTACAGCTTATGTTGCTCACATTGCTGACATGCTTAAGTTTGCAGGAGTAGAAAATACCGCTGAGCGCGCTCAAGCAATAGTTGATCTTGAAACCAAAATTGCACAAGGTCATTGGCCTCGTGAAAAGCGCCGTAATCGCGACTTAACCCTAAACCAAGTTGAACGTGCCGATTTAAGCACTGCTTATCCTGGCTTTAACTGGGATTTATATTTTGCGCAAACAGGTTATAAAGTACCTCAGTTAAATGTATCTCAGCCTGAGCCAATAAAAGCGATGATTGAGCTAATCAATCAAGAAGATATTGCAGTATGGAAAGACTACCTAACGTATCACGCTATTAGCGGTAACGCAGGTTTACTATCAGAGGACGTATTTAATACTAACTTTGCTTTTTTTGGTAAAGAACTAAACGGACAGCAAGAGCCTCGCCCTCGTTGGAAACGTGCAATAAGTGAAATGTCAGGCACAAGTTCGCTTGGTTTTGCTATTGGTAAGATATACGTAGCGCGTTACTTCCCTGAGTCGTCAAAACAACAAATGTCTGAGCTGGTTGAAAACCTTCGTACAGCCCTTGCTGAACGTATTGATAACCTAGAATGGATGGGCGATGAAACTAAAGTAAATGCGCGTGCTAAACTGGCTGCATTTGTACCAAAAATTGGTTACCCCAATGTATGGCAGTCTTATGAAGGTTTAAGCATTACTAAAAACGATTTGATTGGTAATGTGAAAAACATGCGTGAATTTTTTCATGCAGAAAGTGTTGAAAAAGAGCTACAAAAAACAGACCGTAACCGCTGGGGCATGACGCCACAACGCGTAAACGCTTACTACAATAGCTCGTTTAATGAAATTGTATTTCCGGCTGCGATATTACAACCGCCGTTTTTCGATCCAAATGCCGATCCGGCTGTAAACTATGGCGGTATTGGCGCTGTAATTGGTCACGAAATGGGTCATGGATTTGACGATCAAGGTTCAAAATCAGACGAAAACGGTGTGCAACGTAACTGGTGGACTGATGCTGACCGCGCTGCATTTGACAAAAAAGCCGATCAACTGGCTGCGCAGTACAGTAAATACGAGCCAATCGAAGGTAATTTTGTTAATGGTCGAAATAGCCTTGGCGAAAACATTGGTGATGTAGGTGGGCTATCAATGGCTTATCACGCGTACAAGCTCAGTTTAAATGGTAAAGAAGCGCCTGTTATTGACGGCGTTACTGGCGATCAGCGATTCTTCCTTGCGTGGGCACAAGTATGGAAAGAAAAACGTACTGAGCAAAGCATGCTTAACCAACTGCGTGGTGGCACACATGCCCCAGGTCGCTTTAGAGCACAAGCGCCGCGTAACCATGATGCATGGTACAAAGCGTTTGATGTAAAACCAGGCGATGCGTTATACCTTCCTGAAGATGAGCGTGTACGTATTTGGTAAGTAACACTTACTTTTTATTACTTAGTAAGGCAACCTGTTATACAGGTTGCTTTTTTATTGAATTAAATTTACACATAATAGATATAATTCCAACGTCTAGAACCCTCGATGATCCCATTAATAAAATACAGTTTACATGGCTTTTAAACGTTACCGATTTAATCTGTTTTAATACTTACTAGCCCTTGAATGCATTTACCTTTAGAATACGCATTATAATTTTATTCTATTATTTACATATATTAAGGCGAAACGCAGATGGGAAGAGCTTACCAAAACAAAAAAGATTCAATGGCTAAGACTGCGGGTGCTAAAACTAAAGTTTATTCTAAGTACGGCAAAGAAATTTATATTTGTGCAAAAAACGGCGGTGTAGATCCAGATGGTAACTTATCATTACGTCGTTTAATTGAACGCGCTAAAAAAGACCAAGTACCAGCACACGTAATTGACCGCGCAATAGACAAAGCAAAAGGCGGCGGCGGTGAAGACTACGCAGCAACACGTTACGAAGGTTACGGCCCTGGTAACTGTATGATTATTGTTGACTGTTTAACAGACAACAACAAGCGTACCTTTGCTGATGTACGTGTTTGTTTTACCAAAGCAAATGCTAAAATTGGCGCTCAAAACTCTGTTTCACATTTATTTGATCACCTTGCTATTTTTGTATTTGACGGTGATGACGACGAAGCAGTACTTGAAGCTCTTATGATGGCTGATGTTGATGTAACTGACGTAGAAGTAGATGACGGTAAAGTTACTGTTTTTGCTCCTCACACAGAGTACAACAATACACGTACAGCGCTTGAAGAAATGGGCGTGACTGAATTTGACGAAGACCTAATTAGCTTTGTGCCACAAATTGAAACGCCGATTGAAGGCGAAGACGTTGAAGTTATGGAACGCTTTTTAGCAATGTTAGAAGATTGCGACGACGTGCAAAACGTTTACCATAACGCGCAATTCTAAAGAGCGATTTAGTAAGTTAGAACGACTTTAAGCCAACAGTTATGTTGGCTTTTTCATTTTTAGAACATGGTATTAATATGAACTCCCTTAAAGAGCTTAAAAGTGGCAAACTTGTTGGTGCTACTCGCCTGCAATTGGTAGAAGAGCTAACGACATTTCCTGAAGAAATCTTTAGCTTAGCTGACACGCTTGAAGTTCTCGATTTATCAAATAATAACTTATCAACACTACCTGATGAATTTGCCTGTTTAACAAACCTGAAGCGTGTGTTTTTATCGTTTAATCAGTTTAAGCATATTCCTAAAGTGCTCGCTAAATGCCCTGCTTTAATTATGGTCGCGTTTAAAGATAACCAAATTTCTGAATTTGCTTTAAACAGCCTGCCAAAAAATATTGAGTGGCTAATACTCACCGATAATACGTTAAGCGAATTGCCTGAAGATTTTGGTAATTATACCCAGCTTAAAAAGCTTGCGCTTGCAGGCAATCAACTTAAGCAACTGCCAAGTAGCATGGCGCAGTGTAAAAACCTTGAGCTTGTTAGGCTCTCTGCTAATAACTTAACACACGTAGACGACTGGCTGTTTGAATTGCCTAAACTTGCTTGGTTTGCGTTTGCCGGTAACGATTTTAATAAAGCCCAGTGCCTTACAAAAAGCTGCTTAGAAAATAAGTCTCTTAACGATTACACACTTAGTCATGTTATTGGCCAAGGTGCATCGGGCGTTATTCATTTAGCACAAGCTATTGAAAGTGCTGTAGCGATTAAATTATTTAAAGGCGCAATTACCAGCGACGGCTACCCGCTTGATGAAGTAAATTGCTGCTTACAAGCAGGCGATCACGCTAATTTAATTCAAGTACTTGCCTACATTGAGCAAAGTGATCAGCTAGGTTTAGTAATGGAGCTAATAGATAAAAGCTTTGCTAATTTAGGCCTGCCTCCAAGCCTTGAAACCTGTACTCGTGATACCTTTAATGATGATTGCCATTACTCAACTCACGCTATTTTAAAAATTGCACAGCAAATGGTAAGTACCTTACATCACTTGCATATTTGTAAAGTAAGCCATGGCGACGTGTATGCGCATAACACCATGATAAACAAAGATGCTGATGTATTATTTGGTGATTTTGGTGCAGCCACAAACTTAGCCATGTTAAGTGATTATCAACAAAAGCAAATCGAGTTAATTGAAGTACGTGCATTAGGGTGTTTAATTGAAGACTTAATAGGCACGGTAACTGGCGATGATAAACAAAGTGAGCTCTTTGTTAAAATGTCCGATATGGCAAAATGTGCCATGCAACCTACATTAAATCAAAGACCTACATTTACTGAGTTATTAGCAGAGCTAAAATAAATTTAATATTAATAATATAAGCGAGCAAAATGTAACATCTTACTCGCTTTTATTTTATGTTTATTCGGATTTTCCGTACTTATTTAGTGCGCTTAAACGGGTAAACCTGTTGTTTAAGCATACCTACGGGCATGTAATCCCCGACTACACCATACGCTTGTGGCCACTCTTTTTGGCCTTTAACAGCAGTACCAAACACATAATCTAAAAACGAAAAATGTGCAGCGTAATTTCGGTCAATCGCGGCTTTATCTGACGCATGATGCCAATGGTGAAACTGCGGTGTAACCATAAAATATTTTAGCCAACCAAATTTCACACGCACATTTGCATGGTTAAACACAGCCTGCAAACCCACAATTATTACGTACAAACTAATTATTTGCTGTGAAAAACCAAGTACAAATATAGGCGTGAGCACTAAGCTGCGCGTTACGAGTATTTCAAGAATATGCTGGCGAGAGCCCGCTAACCAATCCATTTCTTTAGCACTGTGATGTACGCCATGAAAGCGCCATAATAAAGGGACTTCGTGATAGGCACGATGCACCCAATACTGCATTAAATCAGCCACGAGTATTATTAAAAACAACTGCACTATAAAGGGTGTTTGCTCTATATAACCTTGTACTGTAGATGATACAGCCCAGCCAAAGCCATAATGCACAAAGTGGTTAGTAACGAGTAATACAAAACCAATAATTAAATGATTTACAAAAAAGTGGTTTAAATCGCCTCGCCATTCGCTACGTAATATTTTTTGATCTTTACGATGAGGTAATAACTTTTCAATCACAATAAATATAAGTGTTGAGCCGAGTAAATCTAAAATAAACCAATCAAGCCCTATATAAGGTGTATCAGAAGCAAATTCGTTTACTTCAACGTTTGGTCCGCCAAACATAATAGCGAGTAAAATAAAAAACCACGCTGTAGCCCCTAAACGCTTATTGGTATTACGTACAAAGTTAAGTAATCCTAAACTGCCCGAGACCAATAATGATGCAAACATAAGCTGACGTAAAAAGTCGACGCTGTAGCTTTTTCTCAGCTCTGGTGTGGTTAAATATTCAGGAAAGTGAAACGCTAATACGCCTAAGCAACTCAGTATTGCTAAAAAGCAGGCTATGTAGCCACTTATGTTGCCCTCACCTATCTGAAGATGATTTGTGCGAAATACTTTTCGCGATAGAGCTCTGATCATTTTTATTATTCCTTGCGTCGTTGAGTTGATTAAATACAACGAAATTCCATTGATTTACACACCCACATATTAACAAAATTTAGGGTATAAAAAATACAAATAGTTCCCTTCTAATTTTGAATTGCAAATATACAGATAAACTAAACGCAAAAAAGCCACGCAATGCGTGGCTTGGTTGGATAAAGCTAAACTTTTACAAGGTCAATTATAAGTACTGACCTAATGCTTTAACTTGGTCTAACATGCGGTTTGAGAAACCCCACTCATTGTCGTACCAAGCCATTACTTTAACTAGTTTGCCATTGGCTTTAGTTTGCGTTGCATCAAAGATAGACGACGCTGGGTTATGGTTAAAGTCGATAGAAACAAGCGGAAGCTCGTTATATTCTAAAATACTCTTCATTGAACCCGTTGATGCTTCTTTCATGATTGCATTGATTTCTTCTGCAGTCGTATCACGCTTAGTGATAAACGTAAAATCAACTAAAGAAACATTGATTGTAGGTACACGTACCGACATACCATCTAATTTACCAGCAAGTTCTGGTAATACTAAACCAACAGCTGCCGCAGCACCTGTTTTAGTTGGGATCATAGATTGAGTTGCACTACGCGCACGGTATAAATCTGGGTGGTAAACGTCAGATAAGTTTTGATCGTTGGTGTAAGCGTGAATAGTCGTCATGCTACCTTGCTCAATACCTACTGTGTCGTTAATTGCTTTTGCAATTGGCGCTAAACAGTTAGTAGTACAAGAAGCGTTAGAAATGATATTGCTGTCAGCATTAATTACGTCGCTGTTTACACCATGCACTACTGTTGCATCTAAACCAGTACCTGGAGCAGATACGATTACTTTTTTAGCGCCTGCAGTAATGTGCTTAGCGGCGTCATCACGTTTAGTGAAAAAACCAGTACATTCTAAAACGATATCTACGTTTAGCTCTTTCCACGGTAAGTTTGCAGGGTCACGCTCTTGCGTTAACGTAATTACGTCATCCCCAATTAGCATAGTGTTGTTTTCAAGTGTTACTTTTTTTGAAAATTGACCATGAACAGAGTCATATTGCGTTAAATGGGCATTTACGTTAGCTGGTGCTAAATCGTTAATTGCTACAATTTTAATTTCGCTGTTTTGAGCTGACTCATAAAGTGCACGTAAAACATTTCTACCGATACGGCCGTACCCGTTAATTGCTACATTAATCATTTTAGACTCCTATTTAAGTTCACTTGCTTGGCGAGCAAGCGCTTCAATTGCTTGCCAGTCTTTATTTTCAATTAGTTGTTTATCTAGCATCCACGTACCACCAACACAAATAACGTTGTTAAGCGCTAAATAATTAGGAGCAGTTGCTAGGCTAATGCCGCCAGTTGGGCAAAAAGTAATATGTGGTAATGGGCCACCGATTGATTTAAGCATAGCTGTTCCGCCTGCAGCTTCTGCTGGGAAGAATTTTAAATACTTAAAACCATGCGACGCAAGTTGCATAACTTCACTTGCAGTTGCAGCGCCTGGTAAAAATGGTATATCTGATGTTTTAGCTAAAGCAATAAGCTCATCGCTCACACCTGGACTCACCATAAAATCTGCACCAGCAGCAACCGAAAGATCAAAACTTGCCTTATCTACTACCGTACCAGTACCTACATAGGCTTCAGGTACTTCTGCTTTCATTAGCTTTACAGCTTCTGCAGCAATGGGTGTACGTAGTGTTATTTCTAAGGCTTTTAAGCCACCGTTGTATAAAGCTCTTGCAAGTGGTGCTGCATCTTCTAATTTTTCGATTACAACCACTGGCACTACGGGTGCCGATGCTAAGATTTTTTCAATACTCATTACTTGTTCCTCATTACCCAGTATGGCTAATATTTATTCAAGTCCAAAAGCACTCGCGCCTAAATCGGCACTGCTTACGATATTTCTAAATCCAGTAAATAATTCACGACCTGTACCAAATGTTGCACTTGGCAGGCTAAGCTCTGCTTCACGCTTAGCAAGTTCTTCGTCGCTAACGTGTACTTTTAATATTCCGTTTGGCGCATCAAGCGTCACTAAATCGCCTTCTCGGATTTTAGCAATAATGCCGCCTTCTACTGCCTCTGGTGCTAAGTGAATAGCAGCAGGTACTTTACCTGATGCACCCGACATACGACCGTCAGTAACAATGGCTACTTTAAAGCCTTCATCTTGAAGCGTTGCCATTACTGGCGTTAACTTGTGTAGCTCTGGCATACCTTTCGCTTTAGGGCCTTGCTCTTTTAGCACGGCAATAAAGTCTTGGTTTAATTCGCCACGAGTGTATGCATCTTGCAGAGCACTTTGTGAACTAAATACTTTTGCAGGAGCAGTAACGGTTTGATGTTCTTCAGCAACAGCTGACACTTTGATAACAGCTTTACCTAAGTTGCCAGTTAGAAGTTGCAGACCACCTTGCTTACTAAATGGGTTACTCACTGGACGAAGTACTTCTTCATCGTGCGAGTTTGCTGGGCAATCTACCCATTTAACTTTAGTTGGGCCAGTTGAGTCGCTCATGATCAAGCTATCGTCTTTATCTAAACGAGGCTCTGTCATGTATGGTGCTAAACCATCGCCAAGCATTGTTTTAACGTCTGTATGTAAGTAACCAGCGCTTGCTAGTTCTCGCATTAAGAAACCCATACCGCCTGCTGCTTGAAAGTGGTTTACATCAGCTGAGCCGTTAGGGTAAATACGTGTAAGAAGTGGTACAACTTCTGATAAGTCAGACATATCTTTCCACGTAACCTGAATGCCGGCAGCTTTTGCTATCGCAACAATATGGATTGCATGATTAGTAGAACCACCTGTAGAAAGCAGGCCTACTAAACCGTTTATAATCGTTTTTTCGCTGATCACATCGGCTAAACAAGGGCTTTCTTTATCATCCGTAAGCTGCTTAAGCATAGTTTCTACAGCATTACCTGTAAGGCCATCGCGAAGCTCAGTGTAAGGGTTAATAAACGAGCTACCTGGAAGGTGTAAGCCCATTATTTCCATCAACATTTGGTTTGAATTGGCAGTACCGTAGAACGTACACGTACCAGCGCTGTGATAAGACGCACTTTCAGCTTCAAGTAAGTCTTCGCGGCTCACTAAACCTTGTGCAAACTTTTGGCGAATACGTGCTTTTTCTTTATTCGGAATACCTGATTGCATTGGACCTGCTGGTAAAAAGAACACAGGTAAATGACCAAACGACAATGCACCAATTAATAAACCAGGAACAATTTTGTCACAAACGCCTAAACAAAAAACGCCATCAAACACATCGTGCGAAAGAGAAATTGCTGTAGACATAGCAATTACATCGCGAGAAAAAAGTGAAAGTTCCATGCCGTCACGCCCTTGCGTAACACCATCACACATTGCAGGAACGCCACCAGCAACTTGAGCTGTAGCATCGTATTTTGTTGCAATGTCTTTAATTAAATCTGGGTAGTCTTTGTATGGCACATGAGCCGATAACATATCGTTATATGAGTTGATAATAGCAAGATTTGGCTGCTCATCAGCCTTTAAGCGCGCTTTGTCATCACTGCTACATGCAGCCATAACATGGGCTATATTTCCGCAACCTAAACCGGCACGAACTCTTGTTTGTTTTTTTGCGTGCGAAATGCGATCTAAATAATCTTGACGGGTATTTTTACTGCGTTCGATAACGCGCTGGGTAACTTCTTGAATACGAGGATGTAACATAATTTAACTCATCTCTATTAGTTAGAGGATAAAGGCTCAGTAGCAACTACAGACTCCACGTAAATAACTGTACTGAGCATCTTTGATTTACCCGTTCAAAGGTACGCTACCAGGGAGCCTCTCACAACAACCCTGACACCGGTGTCACTGTATTAACGCATAGCAATGACACCGGTGTCAACCCCAGGTAACAAAAATAGTTTAATATTTTAACATGACCGAATAATGACCTAATTGATTTTTAGGCACAAAGCATGTTTTAGCAAGTTCAGAGTAAAAAAAAGCCCGAATAAGCGTCACTCATATTCGGGCTACTGTGAAAGTGTTTTAAACTCACTATTTTATTGCTGAGGTAGACTCGCGTGTAATCAAGCGCGACTCAAGCGTTACCTGATACGGCTGCTCTTGTGGCTGAGCTATGTGTGAAATAAGTTGCGTTACGGCTTGTTTAGTCATCTCTTCAACGGGCTGTGCAATCGTTGTTAACCCGGGCCAAATATGACGTGCAATGGGCGCATTATCAAACCCAGCTATTGAAATGTCATCAGGCACTTTTAATTGGCGCTGAGTTGCTAATTTAAGTACGGCAGCCGCCATGTAATCGTTTGATGCAAATACAGCTGTTGGCCTAGGGGATAAATCTAATATGCTGCGTGCACTATCTACACCTGAGTGATAACTAAAGTTACCCTCCTCTACTAAGCGCTCATCAAATTCTATACCATGGCTTGCAAGTGAACGCCTGTAACCTTTAAAACGTTGTTGCGTGGCACTGTGATCTGGATGCCCTTTAATAAAGGCTATAGACTTATGACCGAGGTTAATTAAATGCTCGGTAATCTCAAATGCGCCTTGCTCGTCATTACTACGCACTGAAATTGAATCATCTTGTAGTAAAGCTGAAGCAACCCTTGCATAAGGAATTTTTTTGGATTTTAAAAAAGAAGCAAGCTCAGCAAAGTCACCAAAAGGAGGTGTTAGCACAATGCCATCTAATCGAGAAGTTTGTAGTAATTGCTCAATATTATTTATAAGTGCTTCACCACGAAACTCACAAGGGTGTATCAATAAATTATAGTTATTTTCTTTACACGCTTCTAAGGCGCCCGTTTGCACTCGGGTAATATAACTTTTACTTGGGTTATCGTATAAACAGCCAATAATAAAGCTACGATTTTGAGCAAGACCTCGTGCAATTGGATTTGGGGTGTAATCAAGCTCTTTAAATACCGCAAGCACCTTTTCTCGGGTGGCGGCACTTACATTAGGCTCATTGTTTAACACGCGTGAGACGGTTTTTTTAGAAACCCCTGCATGGCTTGCTACACTATTTATGGTTACTTTTTTCATCTGTCCATTATCCAAATACAACCTGTAAGACCAAAGCCCTATTTGCTATTGTGTAAACACGCAGCAGCGCCAATAAGCGGTATGTTGTCTTGTGTTACGAGTGTTACAGGGATTTGTCCTGCGTACTGCGACATAATACCCTTTTGCGAAAATCGTTCAACAAAACGACTCTCAAGAAGTCTCGCTTGCATACGAGGTAGTATTCCACCGCCAATAAATAATCCACCTAAGGCGCCATAAACAACCGCTAAATCACCAGCAACACTGCCAATCCAATCACAAAACTGGTTTAAGGTTGCATCACACACGTCACATTCACCGCTATTTGCAAGGCTGCTAATTTGTGCGGCATCTAAATTTTTAGCTGTTACACCCTTAACCGCAGACATTGCTTTGTATAAATGCGTTATGCCAGGTCCTGAGAAAACTGTTTCGATAGAAACATGGGGATGATCTTTTCTTAATTCATTCAATAATAAAGTATCGAGTTCATTAACAGGTGCAAGTGATATATGCCCCCCTTCTGAACTTAGCACTGCGGTAGATTGAGACGTTCTAACTAAGCACGCGGCACCAAAACCAGTACCTGGACCTATAACACCAATGTTTGCGTTATCATCAGCTTGACCTGATTTAACAATGACGTTTTGTTTAGGATCTAAGTAAGGTGCAGCGTAAGCAAAGGCAGCAAAATCATTAATGACTTCAAGTTGCTGTAAATCAAAATGAGTTTTAAATTCACTGACGCTAAAATGCCAACCTAAATTGGTTAAATGCACTTGCCCGGCTTTTATTGGCCCTGCAACGGCTAAACATGCGCGTTTGGGTGCAATATGTGGGACTGTTTGTAAGTATTGCTCGAGCGCACTTTCAAGAGAACCAAAGTTGGCACTAGGAAAAATATTAATGTGTTCTATTATAAATTGGTTAGTCTGTTCATTAAAAGCAGTTATTAAAGCAAAGCGGGCATTAGTGCCGCCGACATCAGCAACTAAGATGGGATCAAATTGGGCAGAAGCGTTTGGGCTCATAGTATTATCTCTTTTGTTAAGCGACTCATGCTTATTATTTTACAATGGTGTACCATTGTTATTTATACTTTGAGCTATCACCTCAAAGTAGCTATCACAGTAAAAAATGCTGCCTATAAAGATATAGACAGCGAATACGTTTTGACAACAAAATGATAAAACACTGACATTATGACACCGGTGTCAGGAATTTATCAATAAAAATATACGTTAATTCACAAAAAGCTTGAAATTATTCATCAATAAACGAAAATGACACAATTATTTATCAATTTAATTAAGTTGTAACAATGAAAGGTAAAGCTACCTCATTTGATATTGCCCACTATGCAGGGGTATCTCAATCGACTGTATCTCGCGCTTTACGTAACAGCCACCTTGTTAATGAAGAAACACGCAAGCGTGTTTTCGATATAGCCAAAAAGCTTAATTATAAAGTTGATAAAAATGCGAGTAACCTTCGCACTCAACAAAGTAGTACGCTTGCATTATTGTTGTTTGAAGATCCCACTTCTGACGAGTCCCAAATAAATCCTTTCTTTTTAGCCATGCTTGGCAGTATTACCCGTGCTTGCGCTAAAGAAGGTTACGATTTATTAGTTTCATTTCAATCGGCCAGTGCTGATTGGCAAGCAGACTACGAAGACAGCCACAGAGCTGATGGCATTATTTTACTCGGGTATGGCGATTACATTGATTACCAACCAAAATTTAACACCTTACTTGAACAAAACACTAAGTTTGTTTGCTGGGGTGCAACGGTAGATAACCGTCCCGATTTAACTGTTTGTTGTGATAACTACGGTGGCGGTAAGCTCGCCGCTGAGCACTTTATTGCGCATAGCAGAACTGATTGCGCTTTTATTGGTGATGCTTCTGATCACAGCCCCGAATTTTTTAGTCGTTTTCAGGGTTTTAAAGATGAGCTATTGGCTAACAACGTTAAAATAAATGAACGTAAAATGGCTAATGCTATATCTACTGAAGAATCAGGTTATCACGCCACACGCTCACTAATTGCTAATAATATTAAATTTAACGCCTTATTTGCTGCAAGTGACTTAATTGCTATAGGGGCTATACGCGCACTTAAAGAAGCAAATATTAACGTGCCGAAAGATGTTGCGGTAGTCGGCTTTGATAATATAGCCATTGCAAGTTATGTAAACCCACCACTAACTACAATAGAGCAAAACACCACTATTGCTGGGCAAATGTTAGTAGAGAACCTATTAAAACTGATACGTGGTGAAGAAGTTCAAAGCACCCTGTTGCCTCCTATTCTCATTCCTAGAAAGTCAAGCTGAGCCTTCTCTTTCCATGTATATGCCGATTACATCCATTCACATTCGTTTACAAACAAGAAAACCATTTAAAAACAGACAATTAAAAAAAAATTAGCGAAAAAAATCACTTTTAAGGCCCAAAACTGACTGTTTCAGCACCTATTGCGTAGTTACTCACCATTAACCGCATTTACTATTTAGTTTCAATAATGTAAATTTATTGTGATGCTATATTTCACTTTGTTTAATTTATGATTTATAGCTTAAATAACAATAATATCTCAGGGATTTACATATGTTTAAAACTAAAGCACTATCAAATGCAATAAGATATTCTTTATTGCTAGGATCTGTAGCCTTAGCGCCTAACGCGCTAGCCCAGGAAAATGACTTAAACTCAGACGTTGAACTAGAAGAAGAAGCGCCAGAGCGAATTGTTGTAACAGGTTCGCGTATAAGAAAAGCTGAATTTTCAAATGCATCGCCAATTCAAATTATCAACGGTGACTTATCTCGTGAAATGGGTTTATTTGATGCAGGTTCAATGCTCCAGTCAACCAGCCAAGCGGCTGGTGCTCAAATAGATAATACATTTGGTGGTTTTGTACTAGATAACGGTCCAGGCGCCGCAACAATCGGATTTCGTGGTTTAGGTGCTGAGCGTACTCTTGTACTTATCAACGGTCGAAGAATGGCTCCCGCAGGTGTAGGTGGTGCGCCAACTTCACCTGATTTGAACTTGATACCAGGTGTAATGATTGAGCGTGTAGAGAATTTATTTGATGGCGCATCAACCGTTTATGGTTCTGATGCGGTAGCGGGTGTAGCTAACGTAATATTAAAAAAAGATGTTGAAGGCTTTATTTTTGATGCATCTTACCGTCAACCTAAAGGTGAAGGCGGTGAAGAAACTGTACTTTCGGGTATGTGGGGCAAAACCATGGATAATGGTTTTATCACCGTTGGTGTTGAATATTCAGAACAGAAATCTCAATCTTTAGCTGGCAACCCTTTTGTTAAAGGGTGTGAAGAGCGTATTTGGGAAGCTGAAGATGGCAGTATCGTAACCCGAAACAGTGGCTATGGTCCTGTAGCAAGCGGTGAAGATTCATGTGACATTTTCCCTCTAACAAACCGTATTAGCGTACCATCTTTCTTTGGTAGTGTTTATTATACACCTGACTTTACAAACACTGGTATTCCAAACTTCAGTGAATCAACTGTACCATCAAGTCTTGAAGGATTTTTACCTTCATGGGTAGCGGGCGATTTTGATGGCGATGGTATCAACGATGGTGTATTTGTAGATGGTAACGGCGATGGTTTCCGTGACGTTGATTTCCAAGACCCTCTATACGCTTTCCAACAATCTGATTACTACAAAAGCGGTGATTACAGAAGTAAAAATGAACGTATTTCACTAATGCTTAATGGTGAATATAACTTCCAAGATGATAACGATACAACTTTCTACTACGAAGGTTTATACGCTAGTCGTAAATCACCAATTTTTAGCCCAGGTGCACAGATATTCCAACAAGTAGCGGCATCAAACCCATATAACCCTTGTGGAACAAACGGTATTGACTGTTTTGGCGTGTTAGGTGTGGGCCCTGGTGGACCAGAAGCCGTTCAGCCAATCATCAATATTCGTGGTGACCGTGATCAAACTGAGGTTGAAGTTTCACAATATCGCTTAGTTACTGGTGTTACTGGTAATCTTGGTATGTTTGAAAACATCGGCTTAGACAATTGGTACTACGACGCATCTGTATCGTACAGCGCATCAAAAGGTACTGACCACCGTGTTGGTATTGATGAAGAGCGCTTAATTAACTCATTAGAAACCGCTGTTCTTAATGATGATGGTACTGTTACCTGTGGTACCGGTTCTGATGGATGTGTTCCTGTTAATTTATTTGCAGATAGTATTTATCAAGAAGGTGGCGGTACGCTTTCACCTGAAGAAGCTGCTTACTTGTTTATCGACCGCGATATCGAAACTAAAGTAAACCAGTTTGTTTTCAATGCATTCATGGGTGGTGATTTCTTCGCATTACCATGGAACAACGAAACTGTTGCAGGTATCGTTGGGGTTGAATATCGTCGTGATGAAATTGAATCAAATCCAAATGCTGCTGCATCTCAAGGCTTACTATGGGGCTATTTTGCTGACCAAGGCGCTGATGGCTCACGTAACTTAAAGGAAATATTCACAGAAGTTGAATTCCCTCTACTTAAAGGTGTTAAAGGCGCTGAAGAACTTACATTTACAGCTTCTGGCCGTGTTTCTGAAGAATCTTTCTACGATGCAGAATCAACTTATAGTCTTAAAACAATTTACCGTCCTGTTGAGTGGTTTACTCTACGTGCAACAAAAGGTACTTCGTACAGAGCACCTAACCTACGCGAGCGTTTCTTAAACGGTACGTCTGGTTTTAATACAGTTGCCGATCCATGTGTTGTTCCGGAAGATGCTCGTAATATCGACCCATTGAACCCAGGTTCAGCAGCTACATATAATGCAGCAGAAGAAACACGTGATACAGCTGTACTAAACGCTTGTCAAGCATCAGGTATTGATCCAACTACTCTTGGTTTAGGTCAAAATGGAACTGACTCATACACTGCAGCTTACAGCGCTGAGATTGAAACTGGCGGTACAACTGAGCTTAGTGCTGAAACATCAGTGGCTAAAACATACGGTTTTATCTTTGAACAACCGTTCACTGATGCATTTGATTTAACAATGTCATTAACCCGCTTTGATATTGAAGTAACGAATAGTATTGCAGAGCCAAGCGCTGGTTACAGTATTGGTCAGTGTTATTCTGCTGATGGTAATGATGCTTTCTGTAGCCGTATCGGACGTGACGAAAATGGTCAAATTGATTTAGTTGATGCTAGCTTTATCAATATTGGTTTAATCTCATCTAAAGGTTTTGATTACAATATCTACTTTGAAACAGATACAGTAATCGCAGAAGAAAACCTAGGTATTACACTAGATCTTCAAGCTACTCGCATGACAGAGCAAGTTTTTGACGTGCTTGGTACTATTGATGACAATATGGGCGAGCCAGATTCTCCGGAATGGCGTGGTACCGCTCGCTTACAACTTAAATACTCTGATTTTAGATTTAACTGGGAAACGCGTTTCATCGGTAAAGGTCGTGAAGATGAGGATGATTTAGGTGAATTTGAAGAAGGCACTGCAGGTTGTCGTGGTTTAACTGATGCTAACGGTGAAGCACTTAAATGTCGCCCAGTTGGCTTCACCGATGACTACTTTGTACATAATATCGGTATGACTTGGTCTAACGATGCTTATAAAGTGAACTTTGGTGTTCGTAACGTGTTTAATGAAGCTCCTCCTAAAGTAGATCCAAGTGGTTCTTTTTCAAACACTAATATCCCTCTAGGTGTTGGTTATGACACTTCAGGTCGTAGCCCATACATCAGTTTTACAGCTTCTTTTTAATTAGAATTGGCTGAGTAAATATTCAATCCAGATGGCCTAAAATTTTAGGCCATTTTTTTTGAGGGAATAAAAATGAAATTTAAAAAAAGAATATTAGTAGGATTAACCCTACTAGGCCTATCTTCTTTTGCTAATAGCGAAACTGAAGATGCGGCACAAGTAAGCAGTATTGATGCTTTCTCAATGTCATCTGCTATACGCAGTGTTGTAGCATCACCTGATGGTAAGAAGCTTGCTATTTTAAGAGCGACTACTAAAAATGGTGACTATATAATTGAGATAAGAGATCCAAATAACCTAGATGCAGAGCCTGTAAGATTAGGCGCTGATAAAATGCTGATATCTTCAATCGTCTGGTTAAACGATGAAAAACTTGGCGTTATGTTTAGGCAAATATTAGAAGATGGAAGTCGCAAATACTGGGTTAATAAGTTTGCAATAACCGATGCAGATGGTAAAGGCGACTGGCTATTACCATTTAAGAAAAAACGAAATGTTCAATTTAATATAATAAATATACTTCCTGACAAAAAAGATGAAGTATTAGTAGAGGTTGATATTAATAATAACTACATTCCAGATGTAGTGCGCTTTAATATTAATACTGGACGAAGCGTTACTGTAATGCGCGGAAATGAAAAAGTATCAGGCTCATTCGTTTCTGACTACGACGGTGAAATAAGAATAGCCCAAGGTTGGAATAAGTCTGATAACGCAATCGATTATTATGCCCGAGATAAAGGTAATGATGATTGGAAAGTAATTAAGCAAGTTAGTCCTAAAAAGCGTGAAAACTTTGAGATTTTGGGGTTTGCGAAAGGTAACCCTAACGAAGTTTATGTTAATGCCAACTTAGGCGAAAATACGACTGGCATTTATATTTATAATATTAAAACAGGTCAGTATTCTGAACGTCAATTTGGTCTTAAGTCTGTAGATACCGATGGTGTTATACTTGATACCGACGGCACCTTACAAGGCTTTCGCTATACAACTAAGCAACCTAAGTTTTATTTCACAGATCCTAACCTACAAGCACTTAACGAATCTGTTGCGTCTTTATTTAAAGGTAAATTTGTACAAATCATCAGTAGCTCTGATAACGATAATGTATTAGTAGTGAGAGTATCTGCTGACGATAACCCTGGCAGCTATTACATTGTTACTAATAAACAGAAGTTAACTAAGATTGGTGATCGCCTTCCGTTTATTGATAAAAGTAAATTAGGAACCGTTAAATATATCTCTTATAAAGCAAGAGATGGACGTAAAATAAAAGCATACGTAACTATTCCTGCAACTAAAGGTCCTTACCCCGCAATAGTACTCCCTCACGGTGGTCCTTGGGTTCGTGACTCTGTTGTATTTGATGACTGGGCACAGTTACTCGCCTATCATGGTTACGTAGTTATTCAACCAAACTACCGAGGTTCTACAGGTTACGGTTTGGAGCATTGGATAGCCGGTGATAATAACTGGGGCTTGAAAAAACAAGATGATTTAGATGACGCCGCACAATATTTAATAGATAAAGGTTTAGCAACAAAAGATAAGCTTGCTTTATTTGGTTGGAGTTATGGTGGTTATGCTGCATTTGCTGCATCTATGCGTGAAAACAACATATATAAATGTGTTGTTGCCGGTGCGGGTGTAAGTGATTTAAGTCGTATCAATGCAACTCTTAACGAAAATCGCTTTTTAAGTATCTTACAACGCCCTACTATTACTGGTGTCTCTCCTGTAGAGCAAGTAAATAAAGTAAATATTCCTATACTGGTTGTACATGGCGATATCGACAGTCGTGTTCCAGTAAAACACAGTAGAGACTTTGTATCTGAGCTTGAAAAGTACAAAAAAGACTTTAAATATATTGAGCTAGAAGATGCTGATCACTTTTCTGATACGCTTTTCTACGATCATAAAAAAGAGTTTTATACAGAGTTGTTATCTTGGTTTGATAATAAATGTGGCCTCAAATAATGTAATAAAAGGGTGGCATTCATTTCATATGAAGAGCACCCTTCATATCAAATCGCCTAATTAGGTGATCTATTTTGAGGTAAGAAAATCGTACTGATAACAAGATAAAAATTTCGTTATCTAGTTATTACCAACAAATAATTAAGTATTATTGCTGATTCATATTAGTTTAAATACAGAATAACTGAATAGTAAAAAAGGCTTCTAAATTTATTTAGAAGCCTTTTTAATAACTGCAGCTTGCTTTATATTAGTCTTTAAGTGACTCGCCAACCACTGGATAATAATCCCATACTTGTTTATCACTGAGTGAGCGTACAAGCTTAATGTATTCTGCATGTGTCCATGCAAGTGGCGTTGCTGAGTTTGTGCCCTCGCCTAACGCATGACCAGCTTTATTTACACCTACACCATCCCATACTTGCTCTGGTAGCATTAGCCCTTTATTGGCAAATTGCTCCAAACCTTTAACATAACTATTTTTAATTTGCGCTTGTTTAGCATCATCAAAGGCGTTGTTTGCGTTAGCTGCTGCTATTTCATAGTGGCCACGTTCACCTGTGAAAAACGGCCATACACGACCACGTTGGCCTGGTGTATTACTGCCACCCTCGGCATAGTTTGTGCCCGTTACTTCATCTTCGCCGTAGCCATCATTACCATAGCGGCGGTAGCCTGCAAATGTGCCGCTGCCGTCGTCAAAGCTAAAGCTGTATTTAACTTGTAGGTTATCTTCTAGTGTTTCGTCATCGTACTCAGGTAGTGTTTTAACGATGCTTTCATCATTTGCACCGCGTACGCCATAGCGTACTAGCTCTAAAAAACCGCCATCTAAAATTTGCTTTTTATTAAACCCTTCGCGGCCATTATTAGCGTTAATTTTAGTGTTTGAGTTTGCATCGGTATCTTGGCCTATACGAATAAAGTATTCGCCATCGCTATTCTCGCCTTTTAAGTTACCTTTAGTGGTAAACATTTGCGATTCAATATCGCTGCTGTATTTTTTAGCTGTATCTAAGTAGCGCTTTGCGTTTGTATCATCGCCACTTAGTGTTGCAATATCACTGGCTGTAATAAGGCCAGCGACTACTGCCGCAGTAGTCGAAGGCGAATAACCGCTTTGCTCTTCCCAACGCTCTTGTTGGGTTGCCGGTGGTGTAATTTGCGTGTCGTTCCATAAAATTTTAGCAAGGCCGCCATCAACCAAAAAATCAGCCGCGGGTTTTAACATTTTTCCGTACCAGCTTTTTAGCTCTTCATCACTAAGTACATTGGCTTTATGTAACTTCCAAGCAAGCATAATAGGCATAGCTGTTTGGTCAAGCTGTACGCCGACCCATTCAAGCTCACCATCTACGTGCGTTTTTTGTAAAAACCAGCCTGTATCGCCTTTATTACCTGGTGTTTTGCTATTTACTTGCACTTTTTCAAGGTATTCAAACGCTGTTTTTGCTGTGGCTGTATCGCCGAGTGCCATAAAGGCCATGGCTACTTGATAAAAGTCGCGCACCCATACTGCTTTATAGCCAGTAGAGCCCTCTTTAGCCGAAACCGTTTCGCCCCATGGATTAGATAGAGAAGCAATTAATGCCCCTGCGTGTGTTTTATCTTCTTGTGCTTTTAGAACCATGGCGCTGGTGTATAAAAGCTTACCGTTATCGGCTGTTTGTTCAATCATTTTATTGAGCGGTTTGAGACTTTGTAGGTAATCTTCCCAGCCTAGCGCTTCACCTTTACCGTTATAGTGATCAAGCACCGCTTGGTACCCTTTTGCTAAGCTTTTTTCGCCTTGCTTTATACTTTGCTGCTGCGTTTTACCAAAACTAAGTGCTAAATCAAAGGTGGTATTCGCGCTTATGTCGCCAAGCTCTGCAAGCATGCTTACATTACCTGCTGTATCGCCGGTATTTATGTATTGTGTATTTATAGATTGCGTAGTTTTAAGTGCGTTAATACCATCGCTTTCACCGGTAAAGCCCACTGTTTTATCTTTAAATGAGGTCGCTGATTGAAGTGATAAATAGTTATCGTCTTCCCATGCGACAAGGCCTTGCTCAGTCGTTTTAGCGAAGTCACCTAGCCCGTTATTATTAATATACGGATTAACAGACACATATGCTTTTAACCCTTCAAGCTCAGTATTAAATACGCTGCGTACAAACAGGGTTTGCCCACCTGGGTCAGTAAATATGTGTTTTTCTAGGCTAAAGCGGCCTTGTTTATCAGTGCTTGTTACTTTATAAGCCAGCGATAACGGGCGACCTTGTGCATCTTTATGTAAGTAATCAATGGTGACATCTAAATCATCAGCTTCACTAACGGTAAAGTCTTTACCTGTTACTATAAATTGCATGTCTTTTATTTGAGCTTGGTGAATAAGCCCAAACATGGTTTCGGTGATCATACCTTTAGCAATTGAAAACCACACCTTAGATACATCGCCCGTTGCAGCTGAATCACTGTATTGGCCGTTTTGGTATTGCTCGTATGACGTGCCAATACCTGTTTTACCCGCATAAGCCCAAAAAGGCTCTGCGCCTGGGGCGCCTGGGGCTGATGTAACCTGTGCTGTGGTACTTTCGTTAGTTGTGCTTGTGTTTTGAGCGCCGCAAGCCGTTAAACCTAACGTTAAAAGTGAGGCGGTTATAAGGTTATATTTTTTCATTGTGTGTCCTTAATTTGAATTTTTAACGCGCATTACCGCAACGGCAGCGACAACGAACGAGGCTGCACCAATTAACAATGCGTAAATAGGCTGATTAGAAAATACGTGGCGTAAAATGAGCCCTAAAATGCTGGCGGCAAGTAACTGAGGTATAACTATAAAAAAATTAAAAATCCCCATATAAACGCCCATTTTGTTACTCGGTAGTGCGTTACTTAACATGGCATACGGGAGTGATAAAATAGACGCCCACGCAAACCCTACGCCTATCATAGGTATAAGTAACATTTTAGGGTCTCGAATAAACATAAAGCTTGCAAGACCTAACGCGCCCAGCAATAAATTAAAACAATGCGCGCCTTTTAAGCCCATTTTTTTAACTAAAAACGGAATACACATAGCGGCAATAGCTGCAAAGCCATTGTAGGCGGCAAATAAAATACCCACCCAGTCAGCACCATCGTTAAATGCTTTAGAGGTTGCATCGCTACTACCATAATGAAAGCTTGTTACTGCTGCGGTGGTATAAATCCACATGGCAAATAAAGTAAACCAGCTAAAAAACTGCACCCAGGCAAGCTGCTTCATGGCTTCTGGCATTGTAAATACATCTTGTACTACTTGGTAAAAACCACCTTGAGTTTTGTTAGCACTTTTAAGCGCTGCTGCAATCCACTGCACAATACCAAACGCTAATAAACCACCAGCTAATAGGTATAATTCTTTTTCAAGCGATAAGCCCATTACTAATGCAAGGGTTACTAAACCCAGCACTACAAAAATAATGGCGCCTTTATTAAAGTTAATATCAACCAGTTTGCTGGTAGTAGGTTGAGCGCTTTGCTTTTCAAAAGCCGCTAATTGCTCAGGGCTGTATTCTTTAGTACGTGCCACGGTCCAAAGCACGGCAACAAGTAACACCACCCCGCCCCAATAAAATGAGTATTTAACAGATTCAGGAATTTGCCCAGGCGCTGCGGTATTACTTACATCAAACCAGTTGGTCATCATCCATGGTAATGCTGAGGCTAGTACCGCACCAATACCAATAAAAAAGCTTTGTAACCCGTAACCTGTAGCGCGTTGTTTTTCTGGTAAATTATCACCAACAAGTGCTCTAAACGGTTCCATGGTTACGTTGATTGACGCATCCATGATCCATAACATACCAGCGGCAATCCAAAGCGTTGGTGAATGCGGCATAATAAATAGTGAAAGCGTTGTTAACACTGCACCTATAAAAAAGAACGGACGGCGGCGACCAAAGCGCCCCCATGTTTTATCGCTCCAGTAACCAATAATAGGCTGTACGATTAAACCAGTAAGCGGTGCTGCAACCCATAAAATGGGAATATCATCAACTTGTGCGCCTAATGTTTGAAATATTCGGCTCACGTTACCGTTTTGCAGGGCAAAACCAAACTGTATGCCTAAAAAGCCAAAGCACATGTTCCATATTTGCCAAAAACTTAAATTTGGCTTATCGGTATTATTATTTTGATTATTCATTGCTAGCCTTATTTGTTAATACTGCGCTGCTAAATGCATCAAGTGTGAGTGTGAAGCTTGCGCCTTGAGACCCTGATGTGATCTCGGTGCTGTGCTGCTCAAGTAAGTCATGTAATTGAGTGTGCTCGCTAAGTACCGCTAATTGTGCCTTTGATAAATTAACCGTAATTGTTTGAGGTTGTTCACTAAAGTTACTTAATACGTACAGCGCTTGTTGGCCAAGTTTGCGCGTAAAACCTACAACTCGCTCACTTCCTGTAACGCTAAGCTCAGTCATTTCACCGCCTACCACAGCAGGTAAACTATTTAGTGACATAATCGCTTTGTAGTAGTCACGAAGTGCTACTTGCTCTTGTGTTAAATTAGCACCGTCAAACTTGCCATTATTCATCCATGCTTGGTGCGCTGGCACGCCAATGTAGTCAAAAATACTGGTGCGTGTAGCTGTGCCAAATCCTGCGTTTTCTGAGCCATCTTCTCCCACATCTTGACCAAAATATAATAACGTGGGTGCGCGGCTCATTAAGTTAGAAACCACCATAGCCGGTTTACCCCACGCAGCGTTACCTGCAAAGTCAGGGCTCGCGATGCGTTGTTCGTCGTGGTTTTCTAAAAAGTGCAGCATGTGCGCTTCAATATCAGTAACTTGGCTTTGGGCTGCAAAAATAGTATTAGCAGCTTGCTTACCCTGCATAATGGCTTTTAGTGTGTCATAAAAGCCTACTTTGTCGTAAAGGTAGTCCATTTTACCTTGGTGAATATACGCACGGTACATTAGCGGGTTATACACTTCGGCTAACAAAAAGGCGTCGCTTTTTTGCATTTTTATCGACGAATTTAAAAAACTCCAAAACTCTACTGGCACCATTTCGGCCATGTCGTATCTAAAGCCATCAACGCCTTTATCGAGCCAAAAAAGTGCTATGTCTCTAAATTTGTACCAGCTGTTAGGAAGTTCTTTATCTTGCCAAAATGCATAATGAGCACGGTAGTCTTTATTTTTGTATTCACTTGGCAATTGAACAAAATCGTAGCTGCCATCAGACTTTACGCCATAATTTACTTTTACTGTTTCGTACCAATCGTTTATATCGGGTTTTGGTGCACGGGCACCGTTACCTGTCCATTTAGCGGGTGTTTCATCAAAAAAGCCATCAGCTAATGGGCTTTCATTACCCCCTAATACTTTGTACTCTGGCGATGTTGGCACCTGAAAAGACTGCCCTGGTACGTAGAAAAAGTTATTGTTTTTATCGTACGCTTTAGTCGTGTCGTCTTGTTCGCCAAAGTCTTTAACGCCTTTAGGCTTTCCAAGTGATTGATAATTGCGGGCAACATGGTTAGGCACTATATCAATAATGACTTTCATGCCGTGGCTATGTGTACGTTCAATAAGCTGGCTAAACTCTCCCATGCGGTTCGTCACATTAACGGCTAAGTCGGGGTTAACATCGTAGTAATCCTTAATTGCGTACGGTGAACCTGCACGGCCCTTTACTACATCGGGGTCATCTTGCGAAATGCCGTAGTCGGTATAATCGCCCACTAACGCATGGTGTAACACACCGGTATACCAAACATGTGTGGTGCCTAACTCTTTAATGCCTTTTAGGGCTGCATCGTTAAAGTCGGCAAATTTACCTACGCCGTTTTGCTCTTTAGTGCCCCATGAAACATTGGCTGTTTCGGTATTACCAAACAAGCGAGTAAATACTTGATATACAACCGGCTTGGTAAGCTCATTTTGCGTGTGTGCAGGTGGTTGCTGTTGTTCAGGTTTGTTATTTTCTGAACACCCTGTAGCAATAAGTGCACTACAAAGTACTGCGGATACATAAACTGATTTTTTCATTGTGTGTCTTTTTTGTCAGTATTGTTATTAACTTTATACTAAAGATTACTGCAGCAACCATACAGTTGCTGCATACGTATTCAAGTTACTATTGTGGCGTTTTTAAAACGAGTACCGTTGCGCTCATCGCTGGTAATTCAATGGTTTTGCCCAGCTTTTGTGTTTTTTGAGTAAATAAATTAAATGCTGTTGTGCTGTTAGGCATCACCTCTTGCATATACTCAATGTTTTTTTGTAGCGTTTGTGTATTTTTATTCATAAATACCAACACAGTTTGCTCGTCGCTAATACGCACATAACTATAAACCCCTTGTTGAGGCGTAAAATGTACAAGCTTTCCTTTATCTAATGCTGAGCTGTTTTTTCTAAAATTAAGCAGCGTACTGATGGTGTTATGCATGTCTTTTTGCTGTTTTGTTAAGCCCTCTTTGGTAAAGGCATTACGTGTTTGGCCTTCAAATCCACCCGGGAAGTCGATTCTAATATCACCATGGTCTTTACTTGGGGTGTTATCCAATAGTACTTCGGTGCCGTAATACATTTGCGCTATACCACGTGTGGTTAAAAATAACGTCATCGCCATTTTTGTTTTAGCTACGTCTTGGCCAAGTTCAGTATAAACACGGCTCATATCGTGGTTATCTGCAAATACCATAATGTTATCTGTATCTGGGTATAAAAAGTCATTAGCTAACGATTCATATACTTTAACCCAACCGGTATTCCAGCTTTCATCTTCATTTAGTGCTTGAATTACCGACTCTTGCAACGAAAAGTCCATCACGCTTGGTAAGCTTGATGTATAGCCATCTTGGTTATGTTTGCCACGTTGCCAGTAAGAGGCAATAGCTGGGTTAGACGTCCACTCTTCTCCAACAATATTAAAATTTGGGTACTCTTGCATTATGGCTTTTGTCCAATCACTCAAAAATGCTTTATCTGAGTAAGAGTAGGTATCAACACGAATACCACTTAAATCGGCGTATTCTATCCACCAAATAGCATTTTGAATTAAGTATTCACTTAACAGTGGCTGGCGCTGATTTAAATCGGGCATGGTTTCTACAAACCAACCATCGTTAAACTGGCGCTTGTCGTATTCACTCGCGTGTGGGTCTTGTATAGTTTGGCGCGCATGGCTTGTGGCGTTTTTACCTTTTTTAAACTCGCCATTAAAGTTAATCCAATCTTTAGTTGGCTTATCTTTAACCCAAGTATGCTCAGAGCCAAAATGGTTAAGAACCATATCCATTACCAGGCCTATGCCCTGCTCTTTTGCTTTTACCGAGAGCGTTTTATATAACTGGTTTGAGCCCATACGTGGGTCAACCTTATAAAAATCAGTAATTGCATAACCATGGTAAGAATAATTAGGCATATTGTTTTCAAGCACTGGGGTTAGCCAAAGCTGTGTTACGCCTAAATCGTTTAAATATGGAAGTGCGTTTATAACGCCTTGTATATCACCACCGTGGCGCCCGCCCTTTGTAGTAGGATCAGCGACTTCTAGCATGCTAGGGACAGTATCGTTTTGCTCATCACCATTAGCAAAGCGATCTGGGTTAATTAAATAAAGCGTATCAGCTAATGTAAACCCTTGGCGGTTTGCGCTGTTTTTATTACGTTCAAGTAGTGAAAACTCAAAATTTTGACTCGCTTCGCTGCTGTTAAACACAAGCGTTCCTGCTTTAGCGGTATCAGTAATAGTAATATTTAAAAATACATAATTTGGGTTATCTGTACGGGTTACTTTATTTAACTTAACACCATTGTATTTAGCTAATTTAATTTGCTCGTTTGCAATATTTTGCTTATGCACCATGATGGTTATGGTATTTTTGTTCATGCCAACCCACCAATTAGCAGGCTCAACGTTAAGTGCGTAGCTAATGGTTGGTAAAGTACAGGCACTTACAAGTAAAAGTGTGTTTAAAAATCGCATCATCAGGCCTTTTTAATTTTTGCTAAAAAATCTTTATGAGTGGGTAATTGATCTACTGTTGAGGTAATAAGCGTTTTTAATGTAGAAAATAAGTCGTTTAGTTGTTCACTGCTTAATGAGTCAACAATACTGTTGTAATCATCGGGGATGAGGCCTTGGCCGATAAATACCTGTTGCCAAGCAACTTCGGCAAATAGTTCATCGTTTTCGCGCACTACTTTGCCAGTTTCCTTAAATAATTTGAGCTTGTGGGCCAATGAGTGAGGAATGTCCATTTGCTTGCATTGTCGCCAAAAAGCAGAATCTTCTCGCTCCGTCAGTTTGTAATGCAAAATAATAAAATCGCGTATGTGCTCTATTTCTATCACGCTTTGCTTATTAAATTCAGTAACTAAAGTTTCGCTTATGCCATTGTGTGGAAACAGCTTTATTAAACGGGTTACTGCACTTTGTATTAAGTGGATACTAGTTGACTCTAACGGCTCTAAAAAGCCACTAGCAAGACCAACCGACACCACGTTTTTATGCCACTGCTTTAAGCGCCGTCCTGTTTTAAATTTTATAACACGTGGCGCCGTAATGGGCTCAGCGGGTAAATTATTTAATAATAACTGCGTTGCTGCATCGTCAGATAAATAACGGCTACGGTACACCAAGCCATTACCTATTCGGCTTTGCAGCGGTATTTGCCACTGCCAGCCTGCGCTGTGTGCAATTGAACGCGTATAAGGTTTTAGCTCGCTAGTACCTTGAGATTGCACTGCAACGGCGCTGTCGCATGGTAAGTAATGAGACCAATCTACAAAACCTGTATTAAGGGTTTGCTCTATGAGTAAGGCGCGCTGCCCTGTAGCGTCTATAAAAAGGTCGCCATTTATCTGCTGTGTGTTATCAAGGGTTAATGATTTTATACTCCCTGATAGAGGGCATTGTTCAACCTGCTCTATTTTGGCATCAATATGATCAACACCGCGTGACATTGCGAGCTTTTTTAAAAACTCGGCATATAAAGTTGCGTCAAAATGGTACGCATAGCTTAAGCCAGGTAATTGCGTGTTAGGTATGGTATTTAATGGTGCAAACTTATGCTGTTTAGCTGCTTGGTAGTTAAGAGAAAAATCCCATAAGCTTTCTTCTGTACCGCTAATGTGCCCTTTTACCCAAAAATTGTAAAAATCGCAAAAGGGGAAGTCTTTTCCAAATGAGCCAAAAGCATGCATGTAGCTATGAGAGGTGGTTTTCCAATTTTCGAACTCAATTCCTAGTTTTATAGATGCATTAGTAGCGTTTATAAACTCTTGCTCGTTTATACCCAGTGCGTTATTAAGCTGAATAATAGGCGGAATTGTTGCTTCACCCACGCCTATAGTGCCAATAGTACTTGACTCAATAAGGGTTATTTTGATTACTTTACCTAACACTTTATTAAGCAAGGCGGCTGTTATCCACCCTGCTGTGCCCCCGCCTGCGATTACGACGTGTTTTATTGGTTTCATATTATTGTCCACGTTTACAGTTTAAAGCTTTGTTAAGTTTGATAAAGTAGCTATAAAAAAGCCCTTGTAAAACAAATTACAAGGGCTCCTACACACAACCTTTATTATAGCTGGTAGCTAAAGCCTAACAAGTAAGTGCGACCGTAATCTTGGTAGTCGCGAACTTGTAGCGCGTTATCGCCAGAAAGCGATGTGAACGGCTCTTCTGTTAAGTTTTGAACTTGGAACTGAATTGATAAACCTTCAAGGCTCTCAACCCCTGCTTCAGAGAAGTCATAACCTGCCTGAATATCCCAAATTGTTTCGCCGATAATATTCACTTGCTCTGTATTAAAGCCTAATCCGTAAACATCACCTTTGAAGTCACTACGCTTACGCATGCTGGTTCGTAATTGCATGCCATTCATCTCGTAGTAAACCGTTAAGCTTTGAATTTTATCTGATAGACCCGGTAGTTCGTACTCATTGCCATTTCCATCTTCAATATCAGATTCAATACCTGTATGACTAGCAATTAAGCCAAAGCCTTCAAGAGACGGGTGGAAAATTTTAAATGGTAACGCTAGAGATATCTCGTAACCGTATAGGTCACCGCCGCCGCCATTTACTTTGCCACTGCCAGTACCTTCTGACGTAGCTGGTACTTCACCTGTTGATGGGTCCGCAACACCCGACATATCAATCGCGTAAGTACCGTCAAAAATCCACTGGGTTAAGTCTTTATAGAAAAATGCAGCAGAGAAGTAACCTTCATCACTAAAGTAGTTTTCATAAGATAAATCGTAGCCTGTTGCTTCTTTAGGTTCTAAATTAGGGTTACCACCCGATACAGACCAAAAGTTACCGTTTTCATCCGGTGTATCATTATATGATGCATTAACAGAGGCGTTCATTTCATCTATACGCGCACGTGAGATTGTTTTAGCTGCGCCAAAACGTATTGTTTGCTGCTCATCAATCGCAAGTGATAAATTTAAGCTTGGTAAAACGTGAGAATAATCGTGACCAATATCTGTAGGTGAAGTAATGACTAGACCAGTATTCCCATCTACACCAAAAGCATTACCTTGAGAGGATTGATCTGTATGAACATAGCGCACCCCAACATTACCAGTTAATGGAAGACCACTTACTTCTGCATTAATATTAGCTTGTGCAAATGCTGAGGTGATTTCTTCTTTTACTGTCCACGACTTAGTTGCATGAGTTGAGCTAGTTAAACTTTCGTCAAGGGTTTCATAGTAACCATCATTAACTAAACCATTTACATCGTAGGCTATCATGTCGCCTAGCCCAATAAAGTCAAGGCCAACACTGCCTAAACGGTATTGCTCAGGTACACTAAGCATTCCTGGGTTTTCAAGAGAAAAATCAGTTAAAGTCAAGAAGTAACCTTGCGAAGATTTAGACTTTTCACGCTCTTTATAACCTAAGCCAAATTCAATTGAGCTAATGTATTCGTTTTCTAGTACTTTAGACGCTGCAAGTTTTAATGTAACTAATTCATCTTCAATAGTTGGAGCATTAATAAAACCGTCTTGAGCTTGGTTTTCATACTCAGTGCCAGTTAATCCATATGCATCATTTAGTGCAGAGCTTGCACCCCACGAAAGCGGCCCACCTAATTGAATTAGATCATAATCGCTGTAATCTAAGTCATGTGAAAAAGTAGCGCCAGTATTGCCACCATTAAAAGCATAACCTAAGTTATCTGCTACACCGCGAGAATCACCACGCCCTGTACCTGAGTAGCTTTCTATACTCCAAATTTTACGGTCAACTTGCGAGTAGCTTGCGTCAAATTCTACTGACCATGAATCATCAATATCGTATTTAGTGTTAAATCCAAATGCAGTTAGTTCAGCATCACGCTCTTGGTAATCGTTACGCACAACAACACGTTGGCCTTGTGTTACAGCACTTGTTATAAATCCACTTTCTGCATCTACTATAGCATTGCTTGCATCAATACTACCTTGACCCCAAGCAAAAGGAACTTCAATGCCGCGCAAAATTTGCTCGTCTGTAAAGTCTACATACAACGCATCAAACGTCATATTTAGTTTATCTGTAGGCGCTGCCTCTAGAACAAGCATTGCTGAATCACGTTCAAGTGTTGATGAACGAACATATGGTTTAGCACCGCCTAAAATTGAATACGAGTTACCATCTTCAGCAGTGAATTCAGGGTACCCCCATGAATTCCAACGTTTTTCTTGGTTTGGCGAGCTCATGGTGTTTAGTGCAAATGCAATACCTATAGTGTCATCAGCAAACTGGTCGATGTATGAGAAAGTGCCACGGTAACCGTCGTCGTTGCCGTCAGGGTTTAATTTATCAAAGCTTGTTTGCTCATACTGTCCATTTACTTGAACAACACGTTCACCTTTACTTAGTGGGCGAACTGTTTGCATGTTAATTATGCCCGCAATACCCTCTGCATCTAAATTTGCACTTGGTGTTTTATAAACAGTTACACCGCTCATAATTTCTGATGGGTAAAGGTCAAATTCTACGCCGCGGTTATCACTAATAGATACTTGCTCGCGGCCATTAAATGTGGTGCCACTTTCGTTTTCACCAAAACCACGAATTGATACTCTACTTGCGCGACCATCTAGGCGTTGCGCTGTTAAACCTGGTAAGCGTGCAATAGACTCAGCAATAGATGAATCAGGTAGCTTACCTATATCTTCTGCTGAAATTGACTCAACGACTTGAGTAGAAAAACGCTTTGTGTTGATTGATTCTACAACACTGCCACGAAAGCCTTTTACTTCGATAACCTCAACGTCATCATTTTTAGCTGTATCTTCTTGTGCTGCTACAGAGGCAAAGCTTGCTAATCCTGCAGTAGCCATTGCCAACGTTAATATACTTGGTTTGAACATAGACATGATGTTTTTCCCGTTACCCATATTGTGATACTCGCTTCTTTATTTGAGTGATAGTCAAACAGGCGAGCTAATTTTGTTGTCAGGATGAATATTAACGCCAGCTTTATTTTATTAACAACTTTATGCATACGTATTCAACAGTTATAGCACGACTTCAGATTAATAAAAACCTTGCCAAACAAACATTAAACAATTGATTTTGTTGTAAATAAAATTATTGAAAATGACGCAATCAACATTACATGTAAAATCTACTGTATCAAAAACTAAAAGTTAACAGGACGCAATGTAAACAAAGTGAAACTAATTAGTATCGCTATTTAGAATGAGAAATATTAGACACAATTCAAATGTTTAATTGGTCAGACCATTAAATTCAAAACATAAAATATATTTTCTCTTGTATGACAAACCGTTATGTTTAATAAAAGTCAGAAAGTAAGTGAGCACCATAATTGGTAAAAATCCAACACATAAATAAAACACCTTTAAACTAGCTATAAGTACTTATTTTTAATAATTTAATTGCGTTAATTTTAGTGCATACGTATGCAGACTTTTTACAGTGTACAAGGCTTCACGTATGCTTTTTGCAAATAACGTGATTAATCGTAATCACAAATAAAAATAGTCTAAATACTGTGTGGAATGACGGAGAAAAGCATGACCCAAAAGCAGTGGTATAAAGGTGCGGTTATTTATCAAGTTTATCCGCGTAGCTTTCAAGATAGCAACAACGATGGCATTGGTGATTTAAGAGGGATTATTAATCGTATTGATTACATTAAAAGCTTAGGCGTTGATGCTATTTGGATTTCACCTTTTTTCAAATCGCCAATGAAAGACTTTGGCTATGATATTAGCGACTATCGTGACATTGACCCGCTTTTTGGTGACCTAAATGATTTTGATGAGCTAATAAGCGAAGCCCACACTCGTAATATTAAAATAATTATTGATCAGGTGTTAAGCCATACATCAGATCAACACCAATGGTTTACTGATAGCCGTGAAAATCAAAATAACAGTAAAGCCGACTGGTATGTTTGGGCTGACGCAAAAGATGATGGAACAGCCCCAAACAACTGGCTATCTATTTTTGGTGGTGGTGCTTGGCAGTGGGAGCCTCGTCGCGGGCAATACTACCTACATAATTTTTTAACCGAACAACCAGATCTTAACTTTCATAACCCAGATGTTCGAAAAGCTGTGCTTGATAATGTTGAGTTTTGGCTTAAAAAAGGCGTTGATGGTTTTAGGCTTGATGCAATTAATTTTTGCTATCACGACGCGCAATTACGTGATAATCCGGCTAAACCAAAAGATAAACGCCAGGGTCGTGGTTTTAGTGAAGATAATCCGTATGCATTTCAGTACCATTACTACAATAATACTCAGCCTGAAAATATTGAGTTTATGCAAGATATTCGCACATTACTTAATAAATACCCAGGTACTGTATCGCTTGGCGAAATCTCATCAGAAGATTCATTAGCTACAATGGCGCAGTACACCCAAGGTGGCGACAAACTGCACATGGGTTATAGCTTTGAGCTATTAACAAATGATTACTCAAGTGAATATATTAGAACTACGGTTCAAACTCTAGAACAACGTATGACTGAAGGCTGGCCATGCTGGGCATTTAGTAATCATGATGTAGAGCGCGTAGCGAGCCGCTGGAGCGAAAATGGCGAAGTAAACCCTCAACAATGTAAAATGCTAACCGCCCTATTAGCTTCTCTTCGCGGCAGCGTGTGTATGTATCAAGGTGAAGAGCTAGGTTTAGGTGAAGCAAGTGTGGCATTTGAAGATTTACAAGACCCATACGGCATTACATTTTGGCCTAATTTTAAAGGGCGTGATGGCTGTAGAACACCAATGCCTTGGGATTTAGCTGATTCATCTCATGCAGGTTTTAGTGAAGTAAAACCTTGGCTACCCGTTGATAATGCACATAAGCAGCAATCAGTAGCTATACAAACAGATGATAACAATTCAATTTTAAATGCCTACCGTGAGTTTATGGCATGGCGAAAAAGCCAAACAGTTTTACTTGAAGGTGATATTGAATTTATAGAAACGCCAGAGCCTGTGCTTGCTTTTTATAGAACGCTTGGAAAGCAAAGAATGCTTTGTATGTTCAATCTCAGCGCTAAGCAAACAAGTATTGATATGCCAACATCAATCGTTAAAGAATACACCGAGCTTAGCCACCACAGCGCAAAGTTAGACCGAGGCACCACAATACTTGAGCCTTACGCATGTTTTTACGCTCAGTGTTAATGACTCAAAAGTTACGTTTAGTGTATACGTAAGCGCGTTACACACGAAAAAGCCCAAGCTATTCACTTGGGCTTTTTTGTATTTAACGCATTCTAGTGACTTTTAGTTTCAACATTTAGACATTCAGTTAAAGCAAATAATACGGCTGATATTACAAATTTAAAATATCCTCATAGCAGAAATATACAATGGCGCTTATCCATTTCATTTTTGAACCTAAAAAATCACTTTTCCTAAAACAATCTAAAGGTTATTAATATAAAGCGCAGAATCAAGTTTTCTTAGCTACTAAATATATTACTCCAGCTGATAATGCTGTACTTACTAAAGTTTAAAAACCGACAAGTAAATTACTCATCCTCACGATAAAAAAATTTCGTTATCTTTTATTTCAATTTCGATTAAAAATCAACATACCAACAGAGTTGTTCTGGATTGGGCACTACTGATTTATACCTAACTTTAAACTGGATAAATCAGTCATCACACCATTTTTTTAGGAATAAACGAATGAAAAAAGCATTGCTAGCATTAATCGTAGCACCACTATTTGCAGTATCTGCGACTTACGCGGTTGCAGACGATGCGCCAACAGCTTCAGCCGAAATGATAAAAGAATACACAGAAATGTGTGTTAACTGGGCTAAAGATGATGACGTAAGCAATGAAGAGCTAAATGCCTACGTATTAAAATGCGTAAATGATGAGCTTGAATCTGAAGGCTATAAAAAAGTATCTTCTGTTAAGATTTAATTATACCAATTACATTTAATTAGTGATCTGTTAAAGCTATAAGAATATAGCTCAATAGCTAAGCGAAAAAGCATGGCATATATTTGTTCTCGGCAGCTGCTCCCTGCAATGCCTACTTTCTGCATCTACGCAGTCATATATGAATAGTTTTTAACGCAGTAACTGAGTTATTTAATACGCTAAAATGACCATGTTTTTAATCAAATTGGTAACACGCTTAGGTGAATGTACTGCTAATAAAGCCGTTGCGAAAGCATTCAACTAGGCACAAAAAAACCGGAATAGACACAAGCTGTGCATTCCGGTTTTTTTATGACTTTTTAAATCTACAAAAGCTATGAATAAGCAATAACGAGCTTATTCATCTTCTTTTTTAGCTTTCGCTTTAGGCTTAGCTTTAGCTGGTGCCTTTTTTGCAGCTGCTTTCTTTTTAGGCGCTGCTTTTTTCTTCGCTTCTTCTGTCCATTTACCTGCCTCATAATGAGCAGTCCAGCCGGTAGCTTTACCGTCAACTTCAGTCATAACATACTGAGATTTATTTTTACGGCTATAGCGTACAACAGCAAGATTACCATCAGGATCTTTAGCTGGTGCATCTGCTAAATAATAAAACTTAGGCGAAATGCGGTCTCTAAAGCGTTTTAGTTCTTCAACCTTAGGTGCACGTGTTTCACGTGACTTAGGAAAAGTATTTGCGGCTAAAAATATACCCGCAGCGCCATCACGTAAAACAAAATACGCATCTGACTTCTCACACTCTAATTCAGTAATGTGAACAGGATCTTCTTTTGGTGGAGCAGCCTCACCATTTTTAAGTAACTTACGTGTGTTCTTACACTCGTCGTTATTGCAACCAAAGTACTTACCAAAGCGACCCGATTTAAGCTCCATGTCAGAACCGCACTTATCACATTCGATAATTGGTCCGTCGTAGCCTTTAATTTTAAAGGTACCTTCTTCAACTATATGCCCTTTACATGCTGGGTTATTACCACACACATGTAGTTTACGGGTTTCGTCAATTAGGTATGAGTCCATTGCAGTTTCACAAATAGGACAACGCTTCATCTGCATTAATTTTTCGGTTTCTACGTCTTCGACATCAGCAGCAACCGCTTCATCGCCCGACACTAAGTTCATTGTTGTAGTACAACGCTCTTTTGGCGGAAGGCTGTAACCAGTACACCCTAAGAAAACACCGGTTGAAGCCGTACGTATGCCCATTTTGCGGCTACATGTAGGACATTCTATATCGGTTTCAACCATCTCATTAAGACGCATGCCACCATTCTCTGGCTCGTCTTTAGCGACAGTTAGTTGCGTTGAAAAATCAGCATAAAACTTATCTAAAACTTGAGTCCATACACGCTCGCCTTCAGCAATGTCATCTAAACGACCTTCCATTTTAGCTGTAAAATCAAAGTTCATTAAATCAGTGAAGTTTTCAACTAAGCGGTCAGTAACAATTTCACCCATTTTTTCAGCAAAGAAACGGCGATTTTCTACACGTACATAACCACGATCTTGAATTGTTGATATAATCGACGCATAAGTAGATGGACGACCAATACCACGCTTTTCAAGCTCTTTTACTAAACTAGCTTCACTAAAGCGAGCTGGCGGCTTAGTAAAATGCTGCTTAGGATCAAGTTCTATTAAAGTAAGTATTTCACCTTCTTTAACAGCTGGCAGTGATTGATCTTCTTCGTTCTTTTTACGCACCGCAGGTTGTACTTTTGTCCAACCATCAAAGCGAAGCACGCGGCCTTTTGCTTTGAGCTGGAAATCGTTAGCTGCAACAGTCAGTGTTGTTAAGTCGTATTCAGCAGGTACCATTTGACACGCTACAAACTGACGCCAAATTAGCTCATACAGCTTTTTAGCATCGGCATCTACGCCTTCGATATGACCAGACAACACTGTAACGCTTGAAGGACGAATTGCCTCATGCGCTTCTTGTGCATTGCCTTTAGAGCTATAGTTAATTGGATCTTTTGGTAAATATTTAGCACCAAACTCGTTCGTTACATACTCACGACACATTTCAACCGCATCTTTTGAAAGATTGGTTGAATCGGTACGCATATAAGTAATATAACCGCCTTCATACAAACGCTGAGCGAGCATCATAGTCTTTTTAACGCCATAACCTAGGCGTGTACTTGCAGCTTGTTGCATGGTTGAAGTAATTAATGGCGCACTTGGGCGACTTTTACTTGGTTTTTCTTCAACGCTAATTACTTTGTATTCTGCATTCTCAAGGCTTTTAACAGCTGCGCTAGCCCGAGCTTCATTTACAGGCTTAAATGCCTTTCCTGCTTGTTTGGTTACTTCTAAGCGTAACTCAGACTCAGTATTCTTAACATCAGCGTGAATATCCCAAAACTCTTCAGGGATAAATGCCTTAATTTCACGTTCACGCTCAACTAATAAGCGTACCGCAACAGACTGAACTCGTCCTGCAGATAGACCACGTGCAACTTTTGCCCACAACAAAGGAGAAACCATAAAGCCTACAACACGGTCTAAAAAGCGTCGTGTTTGCTGAGCGTAAACCATGTCAGTATTAAGCTCGCCAGGTGTTTCGAAAGCTTGCTGTATTGCGTTTTTGGTAATCTCGTTAAAAACTACGCGCTTATACTTTTCAGGTTCGCCGCCAATGATTTCTTGAAGGTGCCAAGCAATTGCTTCCCCTTCTCTATCCAAATCCGTTGCGAGGTATATTTGATCTGCATTTTCAGCCAGCTTTTGTAATTCTTGAACAACCTTCTCTTTACCTGGCAGGATTTCATAATGCGGCTCCCAACCTTGCTCAGGATCAATACCCATACGCGCGACCAGGTTAGTATAATCTCGTTGCTTTTTATACGCTGCTTTCTCTTCAGGTTCCATTTTGCGAACTTCTGCTGGCGTTTTAGTTGCCGGCACTTTAGCTTTGCTCGAACCTGAAGTAGGTAAATCACGTACATGCCCAATACTGGACTTTACGATGAAGTCATTACCTAAATATTTATTAATTGTTTTAGCCTTAGCAGGTGACTCTACAATTACTAGCGATTTGCCCATAGTTGCCTATTTCTAACCAAATATTAAAAATGTGTTTTGCCGACATAAGCGGCGCGAATATTTATAGGTATATCTACAAACACTAGTTGTTACAAGCTTTTAATACAAACTTTTCAGTATTTACTGAATAAACGAACAATTTTTGTCGTTAAATTAAACAAACAGGTGTTTTTAGATTAATTGATGTGGAATATATAGAACAGAAACAAAAATGCCAACCTAAAGGTTGGCATTTTTTATTTTAAACGATTATAAATCGTCGACTACTGAAACTGAAAATGGTGAAACTAAACCTGAAGGAGCTTCAACTGATATATTTAAGCTACCCGATGGACTATCGTTACCACCTGTCAAAGGTTCCCGTTTAATACCAAAAGAAACACCTACTGGAACAAAGCTCGTAGTATTAGGAAATACATAACTAGTTTCGCCAGTAATTTCACCGTTATCAGTACTAATAGATACCTCAGTACCTGCAGGCATAGGATTATTATACATATCTGCAATATACATAATCAGACTGACACTACTAGTCCCTGTTGGAGTCTGGGTTAAATCTATTTCACTGACTTGACACATCTGTTGGCTTGTTGGATCAGCTTGTGAGCGACGTACTAATGGGCTCGCTGGATCACTGTTTATATGCACCTCAGATGCTGTTACGCCTGCAATAGCAGAGCAATCATCAGCATAGGTTACTAATCTAAAGAATGCCGCATCACCCGACATAACAATCTCTTGGTTTTGAAATACATTAACCAATTGACGGCTACATAGTCCTGCGGTTTCGTCTTCTTCACGACATAGTAAACCATTGTATAAACCGTTTTGGGTAGTCCAAGAACCATTACCATCAAAATCTACGAACTCTTCAAACTCATCACCTGTTGAATTGTCACGAGAACATGGGTCTGTTCCATCACTGCAATCTTTGCCGCCAAAAGTACCATCTTCATTGTTATCAATAAAAGCTTCTGGGATATCAAATAAATCATCAAAGAAGTCTTCGCTATCAAAGTAACCATTACCATTTAAGTCTGAAAAAGTCTCTTCACCAATAGCATATGCATGAACGGTTGCTCGTCCACCAAGTGGTAAATCTATTGTAAGATCATTATTTAAAATACCTAATGGGCACGGTAATCCACCATCACATTTTTGAGCAATTGTATTTTCGTACATTGAATCAGTAAAAGGACGCGGGTTGCTACTTGTCCAAGTAACGCTACATGCTCCATTCGTTGTAGTACAACTTGGCTCAATAACTCCACCTTCTGTAATAAAAGTAACGGCCGTACCATCTGGAACAGGATTATTAAAGTGATCGGCTAAACGTGCGTTAACCGCTACTGTATTACCATCAACATTTAATGCATGGGGATTGAAAATAGAACGCGATAGCGAAAAACTATTTTGATCAGCTATACCTGTACTAACAACAAGAATATCTGAAGGGGCTGTTACAACAACTGTATTACCTTCTACCTCTTCTTCACTTGATGCAATAACACGTACAGGTGTTGCAATCGAACCCGATAGTACTGATGTCTTCACTTCGCCACTGGCATTAGTAATAGCGCTGGCAGTGCCTAATGTAATGCCACCTACAGCAGTTGAAAGTTCAAAGTTAACCGTTCTTGACGCTAAATCGTTCCCGTTTGAATCGACAAGTTTGAAAGTCACTTCTGAAATTTCAGTACGGTCAGCACCACCAGTACCTTTTAATGCAATTACAGGCTCTGTAACATCTATAAACTGTAAAAAACCAATATTTGCAGGTGATACATTAATTGTAGTATTTGCAGAAACGGTATCTCCACCAGTAATAACCGTTGCTGTAATAATATCACCACCCACACAAGTTAAAGGGCGATATGTAGAACGTGCAAATCCACCAATACTAGTCACTGTTTCATCAATTGATGCCTGCCCTGAACTTACACAGCCCGATGAGAATTCAACCGTTAATGGAGTTGTATATAACTCACCATCTTTAGAAATTTCAATAGAAATTAGAGCCGTAGCCCCTGCCGCTAATAGCTCATCATCAGCAATAGAGCTCGAAATAGAAATTTCGATATCTACCGCAGCAATCTGAAACGCTTTAGTCAAGTTACTATCAAGTACAGACACGGTGATTTCACCTGCCCCTACATCTTGCCCAGGAACAATATCGAGTAGTGCGATACCATTTGCATCTGTAATTGCAGTGCCTGTTGAAGGAGTAATAGATCCAATAGTAGTAGTAGCGGTTACTAAAGCTTGAGTAAGTGGTGTAGTAGAGTCTTCATTAGTCACTTCAATAAATAAAATAGCTGAAGAATCACCTGAAATACTTGTTACCTCTTCACATAAACTTGCATCTCTAGTTGTTTTAAAATCAACCGGACAGTTTTGCAAAATTTTAAAATTGATATCCGCAGTGCTTTGATCTGGGTTTACAGCATCGCCTCGGGTGTAAAAGCCCAACGTTTTCTCCACACCTTCATACTGTGCGGTTATTAAACCAGCACCTTCGACAGTACCTGAAGTTAAATTAAGTGAAGCTATACCATTTTCGTTTGTTAATGCTGTTCCAATGCTTGGGATAAGATTACCTAGGGTAGAAGAAAAATTAACAACGGCCCCCTCTACTTTAATACCATCACCATCAAGAACAGTTGCTTTAACCACACCACTATCGGCTGCACTAATGGTACTAATTTCGGTCAATGAAGTCGAAGATGTAAGACTCAATCCTATAGAAAAGTCTAACGACTCACCCTGAACGGGTGCATCACCTTCGGTAGTAAATGTATAACCATCAGAGCTGTAAACAATGTTTTCATTATCAGTGTAGGTTGCAACTATAGAACCTGCACCAACTTCTGTGCCAGCTAGAAGGCTTATTGTTGCAATGCCTTGAGCATTTGTTAGTGCTGTGCCGTTAGTTGGATTGATTGTTCCTAAACCAGTGAGTACGAATTCAACAAGCTTAAATGCAGCAGGCTCTCCATCAATCTCTAGCTCAACTTGAACAGTAAGAGGGTTTGAATAATCAACATTACGAGTATTCTCACCTGAACTGTTTACAGCTGTGATATTTAACTGAGGTTCTGTTGACGCGGTACCATCAGATTCAAAAGCAAATGTATCCGTGTAACTGACACTATCAATCGTAAAAGTGGCTGTAACTTCACCTGCACCTGCACTTGAACCTGCTATTAGTTCAATAGTCGCTACGCCATCTGATTGAGTAAGAGCGGTACCTGCTACTGGGTCTAGCTCACCAATAGAATCCGCTAACGTGAATGTAATACGCTCGCCAGACACTGCATCACCATCTTCATTAACTAAACTAGCTCTTAATTCTAAAGGAGCATCAGCAGTAACACTATTCGACTCAGTATCACTCGCTTTCAAATAACCTTTCAAACTTATTGTATAGGTTGATGTTTCCGTCGTGGAATCACCATCACTAATAGAGCCGTCTTTTTCAAGTGACCCACCGCCACCACAGGCTGTGAGTAAAAAACTTAGCAATGAAATGCCGAGCAGTCGCATTAAAGGCATGAACCTCTCCCTAGCGTTGTTATTATAATCAAAATTAATTTTCACTTAATATTAACCTATAACTTAGTCTAAAATCTCAGTTTTTTATTACTTTTTTGCGCAAAATAATTTTAAATAAATACCAACTTTTTCTGTAGTAAATATTTCCTTGCTGGTAGTCTATGGCAAATTTATAAAATGTAGATTAGGGAATATGTCAAAAATCCGTTCAATGAGTTTAACCACTCGCATCATGATTGGTATGGCGCTTGGGGTTGCAGTAGGTTTTATATTTCAGGCTATATTAGCTGGTGAAGACGATTATCTAATACCACTTGGGTTATTCTCTTTGCCAATTAAAGCCTTTTTTGTTGATGGTATTTTCCATGTTGGTGGCCAAATATTTATTGCCAGCTTAAAAATGTTAGTTGTGCCTCTTGTTTTTGTATCGCTCGTTTGTGGTACCTGTAGCTTAAGTGACCCTAAAAAACTAGGCCGCCTAGGTGGTAAATCTATTGGTTTATATTTATTAACTACGGCTATTGCTATAACGGTGGCTATTACACTTGCCTTATTATTTAGCCCTGGTGAAGGTATAAGCTTGCCATCTAATGCAACTTATGATGCCAAAGAAGCGCCTACCCTTGCACGTGTAATTATAGATATGTTTCCTACTAACCCATTTGAAGCCATGGCCAAGGGTAATATGCTTCAAGTTATAGTGTTTGCACTATTATTTGGTGTAGCAATGGCATTAAGTGGTAAAACAGGCAAACGCGTAGCAAGTGTTTTTGAAGATTTAAACACAGTAATCTTAAAACTAGTTACGCTGTTAATGAACATTGCACCTTATGGCGTGTTCTTTTTAATGGCAAAACTATTTACAACAATTGAGCTTAACTTAATTGTTAGCCTAGCCAAATACTTTGGCGTTGTAGTGCTTGCACTGTTATTACATGCTTTCGTAAACTACACATTGCTTTTAAAAATATTAACGGGCTTAAACCCGCTTATTTTCTTAGCAAAAATGAAGCACACATGCTTATTTGCATTTAGTACCTCGAGCTCAAGCGCAACTATGCCTATTACACTTGAAACTGCTACTAAAAAACTAGGTGCTAATAACTCGGTTGCCTCATTTACTATCCCACTGGGTGCTACCATTAACATGGATGGCACTGCCATCATGCAAGGTGTGGCTACCGTATTCATTGCACAAGTGTTTAGTGTAGATTTAACAATTTCTGATTATCTAATGGTTATATTAACAGCAACACTTGCCTCTGTAGGTACAGCAGGCGTACCAGGTGTTGGTTTAATAATGCTCGCGATGGTACTTAACCAAGTTGGCTTACCTGTAGAAGGGATTGCAATTATTATCGGTGTAGATAGATTACTTGATATGACACGTACAGCAGTTAATGTAACCGGTGATTGTATGGTTACCTGTGTTGTTGCCAAGTCTGAAGGTGAACTTGATGAGAGCATCTTTAACGACCCTAATGCAGCTAAAGACTTAGAAGATTATCATAAGTCTATTGACTCATAAGCTACATTTATACAGCTATAAAAAAACCTTGATGCAATACATCAAGGTTTTTTTTCGAGTAGAAATAATTAAACTGAATCGTAAAAAAATTCTAATCTAAGGATTTAGGGATTTAAATTTAGAGAGTAAGTTTATTCCCACTTTATTTACACCACTACTCAGGCCAAGAGCTAGCTTATCGCTTAATCCCTTTTTAATTTTGTATTTAATCTTATAAATTTGGCGCTCATGTTGCTGCTCCAGTAATGCATCATCACTTGTCTTTATAACATCTACCAAACCTTTATCAATCGCTTGAGTTGCAAACCAATGCTCGCCTGTCGCAACTAAGTTTATATCTAAGCTTGGGCGTTGAGTGCTTACAAACGTTTTAAATAAATCATGTGTTTGTTCAATTTCTTCACGAAATTTTTCACGGGCCTTATCTGTGTTTTCACCAAATAAAGTAAGCGTACGTTTAAACTCACCTGCAGTTATTTGCTCAAATTCCACATCATTTTTCTTTAATATTTTATTAAAGTTTGGTATTTGAGCTATCACACCAATAGATCCAACTATGGCAAAAGGGGCTGCTAGTATCTCATCGGCTACACACGCCATCATGTAACCACCGCTCGCTGCTACTTTATCAATTGCAACACTCAAAGGAATACCGGCATTTTTAATACGCTGTAGCTGAGATGCAGCAAGTCCATAGCCATGCACTACTCCGCCGCCACTTTCTAAACGAATAAGTACTTTGTCTTTACTTGGGTTAGCAATAGAGATAATGGCTGTTATTTCTTCTCGTAAGCTTTCTACTTCGTGAGCGTCCATACTACCTACAAAGTCAATTACATATAAACGAGGTTTAGGCTCATCTTTATCTGCTTTTTTACTTTGCGATTTAAGCTGCTTTTGGTGTGCTTTAAGCTCTTTTTTACCCAGCGTATTTTGTAGAAAACTTTCTTTAAGATCGACTAATTGCTCTGATATGTCGTCAATTTGTATTTCACCTTTTTTGGCTTTAGGCTTAACTGCAGCGCCAACTATTAGCATTAGAATAACTGCTATAGCGATAACAAAAGTAATTGTTTTAGCAAAAAACAAACCGTATTCGTATAAAAATTCCAACTGGTTTCTCCATTTATAAATTTCAGCTAATTTAGCATGCTTTAAAGCAAAAAAAAGCCACTTTTCAGTGGCTTTTAAAGGTTAATTATTTTACTGGTTATTAATCAGTCACAACCTCAGGGTTGGAAACTAATAACATTCGACCGCGAGCAGCTAAGTAAGTAGCTACTTGCAACTGCATTTCTGTATTAGCGGCAGCACTGCCTTCAACAGTTGCAGCTTGTGCATCATCTTGAGCTGGCGTTAATATAGAACCATGATGCCCTTTAGTAAATTTAACTAAGTAGCTTGTTGGTGTTTCACTCAATGCTTGCGAAGTACTTACTGTTTCAAGACCCATCAAGTTAGCTAATGGAATTGTGCCTGAAATAGGATTATTTGCTGCCATTGGTGGTATCACTTGGTCAGGCTTGTTATCAACACCATCGCCCACAACAACATTAGTATAAACAGGAGTACCTAATGCTTTTACAGTGGCTGCGTAATTAGTTGGATCGCCGCTATCTAGCGCTGTTTGCGCCGCAAATGCAAATTGAGTAAACACTCCTTGAATATTAGTAAGCTTACTTGTTTCACCAGCTGTAGTTAACGAAGCTACATACTCGTTATAACCACAAGTTAAATATGCTTCCATATCTGGTAATACTGCACCACAGTTAGACACTGCATCAACTTGTAAATACGCGTTAAACTCATCAGCTTCTGTTGTACCTGCTTGTGAAAGTACTGAACCTTGGATAAATGGACCAAATGCAGCTGATTCTAGTAAGAAGCTAGCTATACCGCCGCCGCCGCTTGCAAGTGCTACTGTGTTTACATTAAATAATGGGTCAACGGTTGGCGCTAATGGGTTATTAGCTTGTGCAATAAATGCAGGGGCTACAATAGAGCCTAATGAATGACCAATGTAAGTTACATCTTGCGCATTAATCGTTGCATCATTAATAAAGTTTAGACCTAAACGTAAACCCAATAAATCAGCCGCTGATTGACGTAAGCTATCACGCGCAACAAGTAATGAACTTAAGTTCATGTAACTAAGCACAGAACCCGTTGTTGCATTAAAGTCGTCTGTTCCATCACCATCAACATCTATTCCACGCTCACCATGTCTTGGATGGTCAATAGCAACTGTTGCAAAGCCTTGAATAGAAAGCTGCGCCGTTAAAGCAAGCATACTTTCTTTTTGTGTTGTAATACCGTGTTGCATAATAACAACTGGCCATCCGCTATCAGGCATTGCGATAGGATCTAATTGCAACTGCGCACGTACACCATTAATTATTGGTAAAATAGGCTTAGTAACTTGCACTGGCACATTTGCCATGCTTTGTACTTTTGGAATGGAGTTATATTTTGTTAAATGACGTGTGCTATCTAGTCCTAAGTCACGTAATTGCCCGTCACTTAATGCAGAACATAAACCATCATTTTCACTAATAGGATCTGTCGGAAATGCATCACCAGCAACGGCCTTGTAACCGATTATTGCCACCGCGTTATCACACATACCTTGCCAATATGTATCACTTAAATCACTAATATCAGTACCCGTTGGTGTACCTAGATACATCGGTAGCATAATGCTACCTTTTTGATATTGCACACCAGAGAAAGCAGCAGACACTTCTACACCCTGAGAAGCAAATACCTGTTGCACATTTACCATAGGTTGTTCAGGAACTTGAAGCGCAGGCGTTGGCATCGCAGGCTGTTGCAAACTTGCAGCTAGCAATTTTTTAATTGTCCCAAGTACTGGCCCCGCAGACTGAATAGTCATTGCGCTAGAAAAAATAATATCTTCTTTTGTTATATTTCCTGAACTTACAACTACATTTTCGTAACTGTTAACAGCGCCCTGCAAACCAAGTTGGGCTTCTGTAATTAATGGCGCTTCTTGCTTAACCAGACCATAAGTAGAAGAAGGCTCGATAGAGCGTCCTAATGAATCTTTAAGACCAGTAGTTAGTACATTGATGTATGAGCTACCTGCCGTAAATGGTTTTAAAGGAATAATTGCAACGGCATCACCAGAAGCTTGAGTAACAAAATCAACACCAAAAGTAAGCTCACCGACCAATTTACAAGCTGTACCGGCAGCAACAACTGAACATTCTGCGTCAGTTAAACTTGCACCCATTACTACTTCAAAAATGCGAACTGTACCTGGTGTCCCAGCAGACGTTTCATCTAAGCTAACATTTGGTGGGAATGTTAAATCGATTTTATAAGGAACCTGAGAAGACCAACCGTCAAGTGCGCCTAGAGCAAGCTGAGGATCTGCATAAGCTGCTCGAGAAATAGACACATTGTTGTCATCTAATTCTCCAGGAATATTAAGTGTACCGTCTTGGGTTCCACTCATTAATAAATCATTAGGTACCGATAAGATACCTGCAGCAGGGTCAAAAGTAACCGTTGCTGTTGGAATAACGGTTGCTGTGTCGTTCTTAACATCTTCTAACGTTTCTCCGCCGCCACAACCTGCCAAGGCAGCTGTAACAGAGAGTGAAAGTAGCATTTTTTTCATATTGTTGGCTCCGCACATATTTTATTTTTATAGTGTGTTTAATCAGTGTATTAAGTTAAAACAATGTAATCAGGTTATTAATGAGACATTAGACCAGTTAAACTTAACGTAAAGTTTCTATTTTCGCCACCTAATTTTACAATAAATTCGATTACTTCACGTTTCGCTATGTTAAAATCAAAAAAAATAGATGAATGGGTACTTTTATGCACACATATCAAGCGGCTGAAAACGCACTTAAAGATAAAATTATTTTAATAACAGGCGCCGGTGATGGTATTGGCCGAGTAGCAGCAATTACGTATGCAAAATACGGCGCTACAGTTATCTTATTAGGAAAAACAACTAATAAACTTGAATGTGTTTACGATGAAATTGTTAATGCAGGTTACCCTAAACCTGCAATTGTGCCCATGGACTTAAAAGGCGCAACTAAACAAAACTACCGTGACCTTGCTGCAACAATTGAATATCAATTTGGCCGCCTTGATGGCTTGCTTAATAATGCAGGTATTTTAGGGTCACTTGGTCCACTTGAACATTTTTGCTCATCTACGTTCGAAAACATAATGAAAGTAAACGTGACCGCGCAAGCGATGATCACTAAAGCGCTTTTTCCTGTTCTTCGTAAGTCTGATAATGCATCGATAGTATTTACGTCATCAGGTGTAGGCCGCAAAGGCCGTGAGTTTTGGGGGCCATACGCCATCTCAAAATTTGCTGTAGAAGGCATGATGCAAACATGGGCATGTGAAGTAGGCAAAACGAATATTCGTATAAACTGTATTAATCCAGGCGCTACTCGCACTTCTATGCGCGCTGCTGCATACCCAGGAGAAGATAGAGACGCGCTTGCTACACCAGAAGATTTAATGCCAACCTACTTATACTTGATGAGCGATGATTCTAGTAAAGTGAATGGCGAATCGTTAGATGCTCAAGTAAAAAAGTAATTTAGAGTTTAAAAAAATTATACAACACACATTAAAAAAGCCGCAATTAGCTGTCTCTTGATCACAAGTCTGACTCAAGAGATTTTGCTAAATCGTAGCCTTCCAGGATGGCTTGTAACTTAAGCCATCCTTGCCATAACACTTTCACAGATGCACGCCCTGTGCGCTT